>CAZPWL010000039.1:2205-14220 GCA_964590535.1 uncultured Anaerolineaceae bacterium | reverse complement strand
TCGCTGCCGCCTTGAAAGCCGTGGATGAAGCGCTGCTGAAGCGCGCTGGATTACGCGCCTCATTGGTTTAAAGAACGGTCCGCCTTGGCTGACCGGAAAATCAAAATATACTGGAGTCTTGGATGGGATTAAAACCGGATAATTGGATTAAGAAAATGGCGCTTGAGCACCGCATGATTGAACCCTTTGAGGAAGCTCAGGTGCGGGATGGAGTGATATCCTTTGGCACGTCATCTTATGGTTACGACATTCGCGTAGCTGACGAGTTCAAGATTTTCACTAACATTTACTCGGCCGTGGTGGACCCCAAGCGCTTTGACCCGCGCTCGATGGTCGATTTCAAAGGCGACGTGTGTGTTATTCCACCCAACTCTTTCGCGTTGGCGCGCACCGTGGAATACTTCCGAATTCCGGCGAATGTGCTGACCATCTGCCTGGGTAAGAGCACCTACGCGCGCTGCGGAATCATTGTCAATGTGACCCCATTTGAGCCGGAATGGGAAGGCTACGTGACCCTGGAAATTTCCAACACAACGCCGCTGCCCGCCAAAATATACTCCAACGAAGGCATTGCCCAGGTACTCTTTTTTGAGGGGGACTCGCCTTGCGACGTAACCTACGCCCAGAAAAAGGGTAAATATCAGGGTCAGCAAACCATCGTGCTGCCCAAATTGTAGGCGGGCTGAGGCTTTGAAAAGCATTGTCGCGCTCGGTTCCACCAACCCGGTGAAGCTCGAAGCCGTCAAAGAAGGCTTTTGTTCGGTCTTCTCTGGGGGCGCGCTCACATTTGTAAGCGTGGAGGCAGCTTCCGGCGTGTCGGTCCAACCTATGGGCGACGCGGAAACACGCCAGGGCGCGGAAAACCGCGCGCTGGGTGCCCGCCAGGCGATGCCAGACGCTGATTTTTGGGTTGGGGTGGAAGGCGGCACTGAAATTTTGCCGGGCGTGCCTGAAATCATGCTTACCTTCGCCTGGGTGGTCATCCTCTCCCACGAGAGGCGCGGCCTGGCGCGCACCGCTGCCTTTGTACTGCCGGAAGCGGTGGCGGCGCTGGTGCGCGGCGGCCTGGAACTGGGGGACGCGGACGACCTGGTGTTTAAGACCAGCAATTCCAAACGCCGCAATGGGGCGGTAGGCCTGCTGACCGGAGATGTCATCACGCGCGCTGGGCTGTATACTCCGGCGGTGCAGCTGGCATTAATCCCATTTATTCGTCCTGAACTATACGCGGCAGAAGCACCGGGAACGGAAGAAACCAATGAGCCTTGAAGCGGAATACTGGAAGAAAAAAGACCTGACAGCTATGAACCCGGAAGAGTGGGAAGCTTTGTGCGACGGCTGCGCCAAGTGCTGCCTGTTCAAGTTCACCAACCCAAATGAGGAAGCGGTGAGGTTCACGAATGTAGTCTGCCGCTACATGGACCTGGAAAGCTGCCGCTGCACGGATTACGAAAACCGACATGTCAACGTCCCGGACTGCATCTATCTGACTCCAAAAATCGCGAAAACGGTAAGCTGGCTGCCTTCCACCTGCGCCTATCGCCTGATTGCCCGTGGAGAGGACCTGCCGTGGTGGCATCCGTTAAAAAGCGGCACCCCGCAAAGCGTCTTCCTGGCGGGCGAGTCTGTGCGGGGTAAAGTGGTAAGTGAAGAAGACGTGGACCCCGACGACATGGAAGACATGGTGGTCGATTGGTTTAAGTGACGCATGTTGTTTTAAGCGGGGAAAAATGGGTTACAATATATTTTGAAAAGCACAAGGAAAGGTGCGATGGATTCTGACCCGGTCATTCTCCTCATAGCGGTTATCCAAGCCTCCGATAGCGACTTGTTAAGCGAAGTGCTGCAAGAGCATAAGATTCTGTTCACAAAGCTTCCAAGCGTTGGAAGTTTCTTGCAGGAACGCAATGTCACTTTCCTGGTCAGCTCTAAGCAGCAGGATGTAGACAGCGTGCGTGAACTCTTGGTTTCTACCTGCAGCAAACGGATTGCCTTCATCGCCACGCCAATCGAGAATGCCCCCCTGCCAATGCCTTATCCTACCGAAACTGTTGTTGGAGGGATTAACCTCTTTTCGCTGGACCTTGAGCATTTTGAGGAGTTTTAAGCATGAAACTGATCATCGCCATCATCCACGACGAAGATAACGACCGCGTGTCCGCAACACTGAACGCCGAAGGCATCCGGGCGACCTTCATTGCCTCTACGGGAGGCTTTCTACGCAGCGGAAGGAGCACTCTCCTAATCGGTTTGGAAGAGGAAAAAGTGGAACGGGCTTTGCAAATCCTGCGGGAAAACTGCACTACCGGCAAGGAAGGGAAAGAAAAGAAAGCCATCGTTTTTGTCTTGAATGTGCAGGATTACATCCAGTTGTAGCTTGTGTAGCCGTCTGAATTAACAGCGGCAGTCAACGTCCATCATTGTTCAGAGAAAGTAGGAAAAATGAATTTCGGTAAGGCATTCTCATACATTTTTGATGACCCCCGCTGGTTGGAAAAAATCATCATTCCGATTCTATACAGCCTGATCCCGGTGGTGGGTTGGATGGTGCTCTTGGGCTACGTGATGCGCACGACCCGTAATGTTGCCGACGGTGTGGAGCTCCCACTGCCAGAATGTGATTTTGGCGATGACCTCGCGCTTGGTTTTAAGTTGTTTGTGGTCAACTTGGTGTATGCCGCGGTACCGATGCTGCTTATGCTGCTGATTTTGCCGCTCGGCTTTGCCGTGGACAACAGCGCCAGCGCGCCGGTTCTGCCGATCATCGCAGTGATTCTCATTTCACTCGTGCTCATGCTGTATAGTTTGGTCTGGGGTATCCTTATGCCAATTATCCAGGCGCATGTATCCGTTAAGGGCACAATCTCTTCCGGGTTTGAGTTTAAGACGATTTTCGGGATGCTGACCAAGAACATTGGTGCCTGGCTGCTAGTTTTTGCGGGTTTGATCCTCGCCAGCATTATCGCCCCGCTTGGCTCCATCGCCTTCTTTGTCGGCGCTTTCCTGACGAGCATGTACGGGCAATTGCTTACCGCGCACCTGGCCGGGCAAGCTTACGCCCTGACCAAAAGTTAAGTTTTTTCCACGCGATAATCAAACCGGAGTGCCTACCACTCCGGTTTTTGTTTGTGTTCTTCCACGTGGTAAATCCATACGTCCAGCACTTTTTCCCGCCAAAGAGTAGAGCGGGCACCCATCTTAGCGCAGAGATGGTTCAGGAAATCCTCCACGCGCGGAAGCTGTTCCCACACCTGGGGTAAAAAAGTGGCGCGTCGCCGGCCGTCGGCAAGGATAACCCCGTCCTGATGCGGTTTGAGCAAGCTCGGCAGGTCCTCGGGGCGCCCGTAGGGCAGCGCGACGGGTTCGGTCAGGCGGGAAATTTCAATCTCAATCCGGGGCAGCTCGCCGGGCTCAAGCGGAGGAAAGCGTGGGTCCTCGACCGCAGCCTGGTAGGCGTGCATCTGTACGTCCTCCGCCAGGGCTTGCCAGGCTTCCAGGCTGCCAATGCAGCCGCGCAGCTGCCCGGATTTGGTCAGCGTCACAAAGACGGCTCCTTCCTCCAGCAGCGCTGCGGAGAGCGACGCGCTTTGCAAAGGCTGCGGCTGGCGTCTGTTAGCCGCGGCAAAAACCGCTTCTTTGGCGATACGCATCAGTGCGTCCCAGTCCTCAGAGGATAGTTTCTGTGGCATAAGAATTGCACCTCCTTTTTTAACGAGATTCATTCGCTCTCTTTATTATAGTAAGCTCCGGATGGATTTCCAAACCGAAGCAAACGATGCGAAGACTTAGGGTAAGATTAAGCATATGAGCAAATCCATGCATGAAATTGACGATAAGCCGGGTTTTCAGCTGCCGTTCCGCAAACACGAGCAGGTGAGCGTGCCGGCTCCAACCGCCGCGCCAAAAAGCTCAGCGCCGCTGCTTAAAACAGGCACAACCTGGCAGGCTTTGCGGATTGTGCTGGGAGGCGCGCTAATTGTCGCCACGCTTTTCACGGTTTGGACCCCCTCCAGCCTGTTGGCAGAAAGCCTTCAGGAAAGGATGGCGCGCGCTCTGGCTGCCAGCGGCAAGACCAGCCTGACCCAGACGGCAGCGGCTGGCGTTCCAGCGGGTTTCCCGACCAACAAAATCGGAATCGTGGTGGGGCACCGCGGCAACGACAGCGGCGCGGTCTGTCCAAACGGACTGACTGAAGTTGAAATTAACAGCAACGTGGCGGCGTTTGTGCAGAAGAAGCTCACCAAAATGGGTTACGAAGTGGAGCTGTTGGATGAATTTGACGCCCGTCTGGCGGGTTACCAGGCGGGGCTGCTGCTCTCCATCCACTCTGATTCCTGCGAATACTACAACGATAACGCCACCGGCTTCAAGGTCGCAGCCGCGCTTTCTGCCTCAAAAGGGGACAATGCTACCCGCCTGGTAAGCTGCCTGGCTGACCGCTATCAAAAAGAAACAGGCATGCAGTATCACTACCAGTCCATCACGGATGACATGACCTCGTACCATGCTTTCAGCGAGATTGATCCGCTGACGACCGCCGCGATTATTGAGGTGGGCTTTATGAACCTCGACCAGGATATCCTGACCAGAAAACCGGAAAAACTGGCGGACGGCATCATCGCGGGGTTGCGCTGCTATCTGAATAACGAAGGAGTGGAAGCCACCCCTGCGCCTTAACTATGGAAAACCTGACACCCAACCCGGATGAATTAATTGCGCAAGCCAAACAGGCTGTGCTGCGGGGCGACCGCGCGGCGGCAAAAGCGCTGGCGGAGAAAGCCTTGGAGCAGAATCCGCGCGCGATTGGCGCACTGCTCATCCTTGCTGGGGTTTCTGACGCGCAGGCTGGTGTGGATTACCTCAAAACAGCCCTGGACCTGGACCCCGGCAATCAAAATGCACGGCAGGGTATGCTTTGGGCAGCCCGCGAGCTGCGCAAAACCCACGCTGCGGCTTGGACCGCGGAAAAGCCCCAGCCTCCCCAACCCAGGTTCATCCCGCTGGAAAACTTCCGCCGCCGGAAGCCTGGCTTGTTGACGGCGCTGCTGCTGGCGCTGGTGGGCTTGCTTGTGTTCGCGCTGTACGCCGTGGGCGGCTTGAGCCCGCGCGTGGTCACAGCCGGCAGGCAGTTTGTGTTGTACGAATCAAGCTCTCTGGTAAAACCCAGCCTGACCCCTACAATCACGCCAACACCTACCCACACGCCAACGCCCACCCCAACCCAAACGCCTACCCCGACACCGACATTAACGCCGACCCCCACACCTACACAGACGCCAACACCCACACTGGAGCCTACTCCCACCGAGGTGCCTGAGGTTATCATCACCTATGTTCCCGAGGAGGAAGTGCCGACTGAAGTCTGGCAGCCGCCAGAGGAGCCGGAAGGCACGCATTGGATTGATGTGGACCTCGGAGACCAGATGCTCTATGCCTATGTGGACGACACCATTGTCGCGTCTTTTTGGGTATCTACCGGACTGCCAAACACCCCCACGCCAACCGGAAGGTTCTACGTATACGTTAAACTTTTGTTTGACGACATGCAGGGACCGGGTTATTATTTACCGGACGTTCCTTACACCATGTACTTTTACGAAGGGTATGGGATCCACGGGACGTACTGGCACAACAATTTTGGCAACCCGATGAGCCACGGCTGCATTAACATGGAAACGGGCGATGCCGGATGGTTGTTTGACTGGTCTTACGTGGGCATCCTGGTAAATATTCATAACTGATGGATTTCTTTACACAAAAATTTACGCGCAGAGAATTTCTGAAATTAATAGGCCTTGGCGCAGTTGCTGCCGCGCTCCCGAACGGCCTGGTGAAAGCTGCTTTAAGCGATTTTTCCGAAGGTTCCTGGGCGCGCATCACGCGCTACCGATTATATGTTTTCGCTGAGCCCAGCGAGAAATCGAAAGTTCAGGATTTGCTGAAGTTCGACCAGCTCGTACGCATCGAGGACGCCCTGACCGTAAAGGACAGCAAGGGGAAAGAGCATCCCTGGCTTAAAATCGGGGAGGAGGCGTACATCCAGCCGGTGTTTGTTCAGTATGTGGAAACCCACCGCAACGTCAGCAACGACCCCATTCCGGAGGGCGGCTGCCTCGGTGAGATTACCGTGCCCGCGATTGATGCTTTTTACGTTCCCCGCGGCACATTTGCCAAAAGGCACTACTACTATTCTTCCACGCACTGGGTGCGCAGCCGCGTGTATGACGAATTCGGCGTGCCCTGGTATGAACTGCCGGACGACATGAATGGGGCGTCGTACTTCGTGCGCGCTTTTGCTGTACGCCTGGTGCCCGCGGAAGAGCTGACCCCCCTTTCCCCGGAAGTGCCGCCGGACCAAAAGCGCATCAAGCTGGATCTGAAAACCGCGAAGCTTACCGCCTACGAATATGACAAGGAAGTCTTCAGCACGCTGGTTTCCACCGGCTTAGCGGAGGGGTCCACGCCTTTAGGAATATTTAAGACCCACCGCAAACGCCCTTACCGCCGCATGGTGCTCCAATCGGGTGATAGGAACGTGGATTACGACCTGCCCGGCGTGCCGTGGGTAAGCTATATCACCATGAGCGGCGTGGCTTTTCATGGGGCGTATTGGCATTCCAACTGGGGGCACCGCATGAGCAACGGCTGTATCAACATGCGTTCTCCTGATGCCAAGTGGCTCTACCGCTGGTGCAACCCGACCGTACCGTCCGATGTGGAGTATCTGGTTGGGGAAACAGGCACGCGTGTGGACGTCGTCTACGAATTGTAAAGCCTTTGCATCCATTGTTAATTTCATTTTTATACGCGACTGCTATACTTATTCAAAATAAGTGTTAGAAAGGATGCCTGTGAATAAGGCGATTTTTGAAGGATTGGTATACGACCCATCCGGCAGCCCACTGACCGTAGACTATGTCGGCAGCGAAGCCGTGTATATTTTGAACGATGATGGTTTTCTGCGCCACATTCCTGCCGCGGATGTGGATCGTCAGATTTGGGACACGCTTACCGCTCCACTGGAAGGAAACGAAGACGCGATTAGCGCCCAAGCAGCTAAGATGCTTGGGCAGGAAGATATCTTCAGCATCGCGGTCATTCGCAGCCAATTGGAAAACAAGGACAAGCAGTTTGAAGCGGTTCAATTAGCTGGTTTGCCGGAGGACGCGCGCGCGTACCTCGGCATGGTCGGTTTCCGGGTGACGGTAGACTTGCACGGTGAGGTGATAGATGTCCATCAACCGGGAATTATCGAAGAAGGCGACGAATAAAAGGCAGGGCTCTGATAAAATTAGAGATAGAGAGCCGCGATGACAGACGACTATATCATTGACGTAAGCGAAGAGAGCTTTGAACTCGAGGACGTAAGCTATTCGACCCAAGTTCCGGTGGTAATGGACTTTTGGGCGCCCTGGTGCATCCCTTGCCGTGTTCAGTCGCCACAGCTTGCCCGCCTGGCCCAGGAAGCTGAAGGCGCTTTTCGGCTGGCGCGCGTTAATGTGGACGAACAAACCAAGCTGGCGGAACGCCTGAAGGTAAAAAACGTACCCGCCGTGAAAGCCTTCGTGGACGGCAGGATTGTTTCAGAGTTTACGGGCGTGCTCTCGGAACCCAATCTGCGCCAGTTTATTCGCAACCTGCTGCCCGACACCGGCGACCTGCTGCTGGAGAAAGGCAAGAGCCTGATCCTTTTGGGGGACTACGCCGAGGCGGAAGAAGCCCTGGGGCGCTTTGTCAGCGGAAGCCCGCGCCACCCTGGCGGCATTCTAGCGCTCGCGCGGCTGATGCTAATTCAAGGCAAAGCACGAGAAGCGAAGATTCTGCTGTCAAACTTCCCCGCCAGCCACGAATTCAGCACTGCCCAGCAGCTAAAGCCGGTTGTGCAAGCCTTTTTGTGGTTGGATAGCGTGCGTGAAGCTCCACAGGACGCGCTGGAAGCCGCCTACCGCAACAGCCTTAAGCTGGCTCGAGGCGGCAAAATTCTGCTCGCGCTGGACGGATTTCTGGACATCCTGCGGAAGGACAAAGACTACCGCGACGATGAAGTGCGCGAAGTTTATCTGGGGCTGCTGGAAGTGCTGGGGGAGGCGCATCCGGAGCAGCGCCAATACCGGGCGGACCTTACGAACGTGCTGTTCTAAACGAAAAGCGCCGGAAACGGCGCTTTTTTCTTTGGACAGTATGCGGAAAATCTATTCATCCCACGCAGGCGGTTGCGACATAAAATTGGGCTTCGTCTTCCTCGCGATGATTGACAATCAATCTCTTGGCAGGCAGACCCGCCGCTTGTTTAATCTATCAGCGTCTACTGGCCGCGGTTCCGCAGAAACGCCATCACAGCGCGAATTTCCACCGGTTCTCCGCGGAGTTTGTTTAGAACGCAGTTGTCTTCCGCTTCGCGCAGTTTTTCCGACGCGGCAATGATAAGATTGCTTATTTCTTCCGCTACCTTTCGCGCTCCAACGAAGTTCCCAACGCTTACCCTGCGCAGCATCCCGCGGAAATCCAGCACATTGCCGGGTGAGCAGGTGGGGTTTTCACAGAACTGGCAGCGGAAGGCAGCACGCATTACGGCTTGCTGCTCTTGTGGGTAGTCCGCGTAGAGCTGGCTCTGCGTAAAAGGTTTTTCCACAATCCGGACATAATTGGGCATACCTGGTCGATATTTGAAAGGCTGCAAGCCGCGCTTTTTCAGCAATGCGTTGGCTGCGCTGATGCCAGAAGTGGTCACCGAAGGCGTTCCGGTGCCTTGCACGGTCGATTCCCCGCAGCAGAAAAAGTTTTTCCACTCGGTACGTGTGTGCAGGCGCTCCAGCAAATGCTGCCCGAGCATTTGCTTTGGACCGGCAACCGCGCCGCCGTTTTTGAGACAGTAGCGTTCAATTGTGCGCGGCGTGGCAACTTCCGAATAATGCATCCCAGAGCGGAAACCTGGGAACCGTCGTTCCAGGACTTCGGTCAGGCGCTCCACTTCGCGCGCCTTTCTTTGCTGGTATTCCTCCGGGCTTATTCCGCCCCAGGCTTCGAATGTGGGGCCGATGGCCGCGATGGTGTGGTATTGCGGTGGGCAGAGGGTATGGTCGTCAATGCTGAAAATGTAGGCGGTTACTTCGCTCTCATCCAGGCGGTCCGGGTTCCCCACCAACATTTCAATCGGCGCGGTATCCTCCGGGATGACAGCCTTGTCCACCAGCGCGTAGAGCACAACGCTGGGGTAGGTAGGCACCTGGCTTTTGGCCCACTGACGGCGGGCCGCGCTGGTGTGCGCCGGGTCTAGTAGTTTGCCGTAAAGGTTCCAGACCGTGCCGGAATAAACAATGTCATCCGCGAAAAGCTGCCTGCCGTCCGTCAGTTCCACGCCGCAGGGCTTGCCGTCCTTGAAGAGGATGCGCGCAACTTCGGCTTCCGGCAGCATCTCGCCGCCGTTTTCCTCAATCACCTTTTCCAGTTTGCCGGGTAAAAAGAGCGTGGAGCCAGCCGGGTAGTAGCTGCCGCCGACGTGATTATCCACAAACATCACGCTGGCAAGCACCGCGGGGGATTCCTTGACACTGGTGTAGCAGTAAGTGGAGGTGAGCTTGTCAAAAAACTTGAAAATCTCAGGGTCCTGAAAGTATTTCCTAAGCAGTTTGTCAGCGCTTTTATTCAGGTAGCTGAAAAAGCGCAGGAAGGATGTGGGGTGTTTGCGCAGCGCCGGCAGGGATTCCTTCGGGTCAGTCTCATCGGCGCCGGTGTAGCTTGGGTTTTCTACCATCACGTGCTGGTACATACGCAGCAGGTCGTGATAGAAGCGTTTGATGTTGTCTGCTTCCTGGGGAAAGAGTTGCGAAAGTTCGACTACAAACTGATCGACATCGGCAAAAAAACGGATGCGCTGACCTTTAAAGTTCACCACATACAACAAATCGTGGCGAATCATATCGATGGGTTCTTCCAGGCAATTGAACAAAAAACGGTGGGAGTTATAGCCGTGCTCACCAAAACCGTAGAGCATGGCGGAACCCTGGTCAAAGATGACCCCGTCCCGCTTGAAAATGCCGCAGGAGCCGCCTGGATTGTAGCTCTTATCAATGACAAGCACCCGCAGCCCGCGTTTAGAAAGCAGGCTGGCCGCGGATAACCCGGAAAGGCCAGCGCCAATCACAATGACGTCGTAAGGCATACGCTTTTCTCTTCTCTTCCAGAAATACAAACGCAGTGCTTGTCTAGAGTTGACCGTCCTCAGGCGGCGACCAGGGCTTTGTCTCCTCAGGAAGCTCCGTCGGGTCGATGACATCGGTGGGGGTCAGTGTCTCCACGACCGTGCCAACTTCAGGCTCTGCCACCGGCTCAACGATGGGTTCGACTATTTCAGCGGGGACGGGTTCAAGCGCAGGCTCAGCAGGCGCGACGGGTCCGGGTGTTGGTATAGGTTCCAGGCTGGGGGTCGGAATAGGTTCCGGAATGGCAGCTTTCTTCTTGCCGAAAATGGCCATGAACAGCGCCACTACCAGCAGCACCAGGCAGGCAGTTACCGCGATGATGACCACCAGGTATTTTGCCCCAAAACCAGCCGGAGCGGCGTTTAGGTGCTTATAAAGAATGCCGAGAAAAGCCCAGATCGGGACCAGGCCGTAAGCCACGTCGCGGTTCAGAATGGTGGTAAGGCCGGCGATGAGCGTGCCGACGAGCAGGATAACCACAGTCCAGAAAGCCTGCTGCAGCCCGAGGCCGTCCCAGCCAATTTCCACCAGGGCGGTGGTCACGTTTGCGATGGTGGCAACCGTAATCCAACCGAAGTAAACGCTGAAGGGAGCCCGCACCAGAAGCTTTTCCTTGCGCGTGACCGCGCCTTTTCTCAGGATAAGCGCAATGATGATCAGGCACAGCAAAATGACCAGCATCGGGATGTTGGACCACACAATCTGCTCATAGTGCCACAAGAAAATCCAGACAGTGTTCGCGAGGGAGGAAATCCCGAAAAGGATATTGACTTTGGCAAGCAGCTTGGTGTTATCCGCTTCGTTCTTTCCGCGCAGCAGCCCCATCTGATAGAGCGTGTACAACAGAAGGAGGAGGTAAATCACGCCCCATATGATGAAGGTTTCGCCAGCCGGCGCGAACAGGTTCGGGCGGCTGTCAGAGATATCCCCAGTTATCTTGCCATTAATTGGCAGGATGTTTGCCAGCGCGTTCACCGCGACCATCAGGATATAGGTAATCAGAGCAAAAAAATTATGGAACTTAAGTTTGGGTTTGCTTTCCATGATAGTGCCTTTCTAATCCTTTCTTAATTCCTTCGGAATTCACGAATTTTCCCCAACACAAAATATGTTAGGAGGATAACCCTGGGAATATTTTACTCGCAAAGGTTAAAGAATGGATAATACCCCGCATTATCAGGATAATATTGGCAGGTTTTTCTTCAGGCAGTGTGGGGTGGAAGGCAATAGTAAAAAAAGTTATACAAACTCTCTACTTTTATTGAAATACTACAACGATGACTGGTATACTCCTCTAGGAATTAAAAATCAATCATTCATAAAGAGGAGTATATGGAAACTAAGTATCAAGGTTTACGACGTTTTAATCTGATCATGGGTTTTTTGCATCTTATTCAGGGCGTACTCATGATTGTGCTCAGCAATGACACAACTTATCCAATTTTTACCAATTTTCTAACCTTCAATCTCGAAACCCGCAAGCTAATACCAGACCCCAAGCTTTTCTGGGATGTTCCATTTGGAATTGCAGTGGCGATTTTCCTGCTCATTTCCGCGGTGGCGCACTTCTACATCTCCACCATCGGTTACAAACGCTACACTGGTTACCTTGACCGCAAGATGAACCCCATCCGTTTTTATGAGTACGCCCTCAGCTCCTCGCTGATGATTGTGCTCATCGGTCAGTTAGTGGGCATCTGGGACCTGGGCAGCATCATTCTGATTTTCTTCCTGAACGCGACCATGAACCTGTTCGGCATCATGATGGAATACCACAACCAGTACACCCAGAAAACTAATTGGCTTTCATTCG
>CAZPWL010000039.1:0-2195 GCA_964590535.1 uncultured Anaerolineaceae bacterium | reverse complement strand
ACGGTTCTGTGGCGGGGATTGTGCCCTGGGTTGTCATCATGATCTACTTCCTCAGCGCCATCAATTCCTCCGGCGCCAAACCCCCGGCTTTCGTGTACGCGATTATCCCGACCATCTTCGTTTTCTTCAATTCATTCGCCATCAATATGATTTTGCAGTACAAGAAAGTTGGCGCCTGGAAAGACTACCTGGTGGGCGAACGCGCGTATATTATCCTCAGCCTGCTGGCTAAAACAGCGCTGGCCTGGATGATTTTCGCGGGCACGCTGGCGCCTGTCTAAAATCTACCGTTATTAATCGTTAGAGCCGTCTTCCTACGGAAGACGGCTCTTTTTTGTTGGTTTCCTCGGTTTAGCAGGGCGTTCAGTTTTTTTTGGGTTGGGCTTGCGTTTGTGGGTGGCTAAAGACTAAGCCAAGTTAGGTCTGCGAGAACGCCGTGGACAGGTAGCAACAGTTGCTCACGCGTCAGCTGCAAAGCCGCTTTCAAACACCTTGCGGGCAAAGGCGGCTGCGTTCGCGACTTCCTGTTGGTTGGGATGCCCGCGGCGGAAGAACAGGAATGTGCCCAGGCAAGTGTACTCATCCGGGTAAACCGCAATGC
Source organism: uncultured Anaerolineaceae bacterium (assembly GCA_964590535.1). Taxonomy (GTDB): domain Bacteria; phylum Chloroflexota; class Anaerolineae; order Anaerolineales; family Anaerolineaceae; genus Mesolinea. The sequence continues at coordinate 1,594 of CAZPWL010000039.1, read as the reverse complement.
CCTTGGCTTTAAACAGCTCGCGTGCCTGGCCTTGTTGGGTAATTCCCGCGGTGCTGGAAGTGAGCAGGGCAGCTTTTTTAAGTTTTCCGCCGTCCAGTTTTTTAAGGATTGCCAGCATTTTTGGATCGGCAGCTGCGCTGTAAATGCCGCTGACGAGAAAGAGCAGGTCGCAATCCGCGATGTCCGGGTTCACTTTCAAGTTGTGGACAGGGATTTGTAAAGCTTCGCCAACGGCGTTGGCAATCTTTTTTGAATGACCTGTGACGGAATAATACGCTACTGCTGATTTCATGTTTTGATTCTCCCGGTCTGTCGGATTTCTGACCCGGTCGATTATAACTTATACTTAAGCGTGAAGAGACCGCGCATCTCAAGTAAAGTCACGAATCTTGCTAATTGCTGAGCCTGCCTTTCGTTCCTGCGTTTTTCCTGGTTTGGGCAGCAGGATTGAGTATCATTAAGTTGGGTGTCAAAGTTAATTTTTCCTTTCGCGGCTTATTTTGAGCCCGAAAAACATATAAATATTCTGGAGTGATAATGACTTTTCGTAAATTGACCCAGGTTGTGCGCGGGCATCCCGCCGTGGACGGCGCTGGCGTGCGTCTTCAAAGAGTCTTGGGCGCGCGCACCATGGTTGACTTTGATCCGTTTCTTATGCTGGACGGCTTTGATTCGCTGGATCCGCGCGATTACATCGCCGGCTTCCCCTGGCATCCGCACCGCGGCATCGAGACGGTCACCTACCTGCTGGAAGGCGAGCTGGAACACGGCGACAGCCTGGGAAATTCAGGCGTCATTGGCAAGCTGCAGTGCCAGTGGATGACCGCCGGCTCTGGGATTATCCACCAGGAAATGCCGCAAGCTGTCCCGCGCATGCTGGGCTGCCAGCTTTGGGTGAACCTGCCCGCCTCGGAAAAGATGACCGAACCTGCTTACCGGGATATCCAGAGCAGTGATGTTTCCGAGGTAGCTGAAGAAAATGCGCTGGTGCGGGTTCTTTCCGGGCGTTACAGCGGAAAAATTGGTGCGGTGAAGGGTGAATACGTGCCGGTGCAGTACCTGGATGTGGCGCTGCAGCCCGAGGCTGTCTGGGAATACAACCAAACCCCCAACGACCAGACGCTTTTCCTGTACCTGATAGAAGGACAGCTGGCGGCGGACGCGGACCTTGAGAAATATGAACAAAAAGCCTGCGCGATGCTGCTTGAGAGCAGCGCGGAAACGGGCGAACCCGAGCTGGTGCGGGTGAAGGCTGGCCTGCAAGGCGCGCGCTTTTTGCTGCTGGCTGCCAAGCCGCTGCGCGAGCCCATCGCCTGGGGTGGTCCGATTGTGATGAACACCCAGGAAGAGCTGAACCAGGCCTTCGCGGACCTGCGCGCGAACACGTTTATAAAACATCAGCAGCCGAAGGTATATTAAGGTCCGCGCTGCTGTGATGCCCTATCTGCAGGAAGGTTTCATGGATAGTTTGCGTGGCCGCTGGATGGGACTGTGGAATGACCGCCAGAAAACGCCGCTTATAGCGGAAGAGCTGCCCGCGGGGCGAGTCTCTCCTGGCGTGTTCCGTAAATAAAAAGGAGCGCATCATGCCCTC
>CAZPWL010000038.1:0-14254 GCA_964590535.1 uncultured Anaerolineaceae bacterium | reverse complement strand
AGCGAGCGCCTCGCGCGCGTCCGTGATGAGCGCTTCGGATGTGTCGATGCCCAGATATGCGCCTGCCCAGCCGCTTCTGGCGAGCGCGCCAGCCAGATTACCGTTGCCGCAGCCCAGGTCCAACACATCCGCCTGAGGGGAGATTATCGGGAGCAGACGTTTTACGCCTGGCTGCAGCTTTCTGCGTGTCGCGGAGAAGGTGGCAGCGCTGCGTTCGTAGAACAGACGGTTGATTTCGAGAAGTTTTTGGCGGGTTTCCAGGCGCATGATGAGAGTATATCAGGTTCGGCAACGCGATGACCTCTGCGCGGGAACAGGTAAAATTAGCCTATGAACACCGCGCAAGATTGGCACAAAAAGCGAACTTACAGCCCGGAAGAGCTTGAACTGGCGAAAACCGCCCTGGCAGATATCCGCGCGGGTGTGGAGGTACAGAAAGCGCTGCGGCGGCACCCATTGCCAAATGGACAGGGATTTCTGGCAAAACATACCCTGGTGGCTGCCTACCGCGAATTGGTTCACTCTGGCGCCTGGCAGGAGGACCCAGAGCTATTGGGGCGCATCCGGATGAAGCCGGTCCGCACGCTTTCCGGTGTGACTACCATCACTGTACTCACCAAGCCGTTCCCCTGCCCGGGAGAATGCATTTTCTGCCCGACGGAAACCGACATGCCCCAGTCGTACCTGCCTGATGAGCCTGGCGCGCGGCGGGGCGTGGAAAACGAATTCGACCCATATCGGCAGGTTTCCTCCCGCCTGAAAGCGCTGCGGGAAGTTGGACACCCTACCGATAAAATAGAGCTCCTCATTCTTGGGGGCAGTTGGAGCGCTTACCCACGCGAGTACCGCGAGTGGTTCGTACGGCGCTGTTTTGAAGCCCTTAACGAAGAAAACCCACAGGATGACCAGACCGGCGCGGCGTTGGCGGGCGCGCAGCGGCACAATGAAACAGGTTCACACCGCTGCGTAGGGCTGGTATTCGAGACCCGACCGGACCTGATTACGCGCGAGGAGTTGATTTTCAACCGGCGGCTTGGGGCGACCAAGCTGCAAATTGGCATTCAGAGTATGAATGACCAGGTGCTGAGCCTGAATCGGCGCGGACACAGCGCGGCGCAGGCAGTGGAAGCCGCGCGGCTCATTCGCGCAGCCGGGTATAAGCTGGTGGCGCATTGGATGCCAAATCTGCTGGGGGCGACGCTTGAGAGCGACCAGGCGGATTTTGCGCGGCTGTGGGAAAAGGGCAGCGTCCAGCCTGATGAACTGAAGATTTATCCCTGTCAACTTCTGCGCAGCGCTGAACTCTATCGCTACTGGGAGCGGGGCGACTACCATCCCTATGCAGAAGCTGAGCTGATCAGGCTGCTGGCAGATATTAAGCCAAGCGTGCCGCGCTACTGCCGGATTAATCGGGTAATCCGTGATATTCCCTCTCCGAATGTCGTGGAAGGCAACCGAAATACCAGCCTGCGACAGGATGTGGCACGCGAACTTGACCGCCGGGGAACGCCGTGCAACTGCATCCGCTGCCGGGAAGTGCGGCGCGGTAAGGTGGATATTGCTGCGTTGGGTTTGAATGACCTGTTCTACAGTACTGGCAGCACGGAAGAGCATTTCCTTTCCTTCGATACTGGTGAGGATAAACTTGCTGGATTTTTGCGCTTGTCGCTGCCTTTGAATGGCAATATCCTTCGTTTGGCGGACTTGGAAGACGCGGCGCTAATTCGTGAAGTGCATGTATACGGGCAATCCGTGGAAGTGGGCGCCGGGCTGCCGGGAGCGGCGCAGCACGCCGGATTGGGCAGCCGCCTGCTGCTGGAAGCTGAACGCATCGCCAGGGAACGCGGCTATGCCCGCCTGGCGGTGATTTCCGCAGTCGGCACGCGCCGGTACTACGCCGCGCGCGGGTTTGAGCAGGGGGACCTGTATATGGTCAAGCCTCTGAATTTAACCGCTGCATAAGGGAAACCCAGGCGTTGCGCTGATGCAAAAATCGCGCGTGGATCAGTAAGTCTCCACAAAAAAACAGGCTGTTTCGAAAAACAGCCTGTTTGTTGTTTGCTTAGAAATCCTACCCTTTTACCGGCAAGAACGGTTTGATGCGCGCGACAAAACCGGAAACATTCACTGTCTGCAAATAAACTTTGCCGGGGCCTTCTAATACGGTCAGGAACAAACCCTCTCCGCCGAAGAGCACATTGGTAAAGCCTTTGACCGTTTCGGCTTCGTACTTGACGGTACTTTCAAAGGCTGCCACATTGCCGGTATCGACCTTAATCCGTTCCCCTGGTTGCAAGTCTTTTTCGACCAGGCTTCCATCAATCTCAAGGAAGACGATTCCGCGCCCGTCCAGCTTCTGCAGCAGGAAACCTTCGCCGCCGAACAAACCAACCTTAAATTTGCTCACGTATGTCGAGAGTTCTACGCCGGGAGTGGCACAAAGGAACGCGGATTTTTGAGCAATCCAGGTTTTGGATCCATCCAGTTCGATGGGCAAAATCGTGCCCGGGAAGGAGGACGCCAGCGTCAGCTCGGCTTTCGGCGCGCGGGCGGTGTAGGTAGCCATGAACAGGGACTCGCCGGTGAGCATCCGACCTAAGCCTTTCATCATGCCGCCCTTCACATTGGTATCCATTGTGAAGTTATCCGTCATCCAGGTCATGCCCCCTGCCTGTGTGAAGATACTCTCACCAGCCTCAAATTCTATTGTTACTGCGGGAAGTTTTTCTCCAAATATACGGTATCTCATATTGTCTCCATTTATGATGAACTTGTGGGGTAACGCTAAAAGTATAACGCAAACACCTGCCTGCGCGCCATAAATAGTCTATGCAAAAACAGGATTAGAGCGGCTGGGTGCCTTGTTCCATCCCGATATTATCCACGTCCCCCGCGGGTTTCTGGCTCTGTGGCTCGGCATCTGAAGTGGCGCCGACTGGAGAGGAGGAGGTGTATGGTGGGATGGCGTTGCGCTGCTCAATGCGGGTAATCATATCCAGGCGGCGTTGGTGGCGTTCGCCTTCGTAACTGGCGTTCAGCCAACCTTCCGCTATAAGTGTGGCAAGGCCGCTGGCAACGACCCGCGCGCCAAGGCAGAGCACGTTGGCGTTGTTGTGCCTTTTGGCGAGGATAGCGGAATACGGCTCGCTGCAGGCGGCCGCGCGGATGCCCATGAATTTGTTCGCCGCAATGGACATTCCAATTCCGGTGCCACAGATGAGGATGCCGCGATCGAATTGACCCGAAAGCACAGCCTTGCTCACCTTTTCCGCGATGCGCGGGTAATCGCAGCTTTCCACCGCGAATGTGCCAAAATCTTCGTAAGGGATCAGGCGGCTGTCGAGATAATGCATCAGGGTGCTTTTCAGTTCAAGACCGGTGTGGTCACAACCAATAGCGAGTTTCATACGCGTCCTCTTGTTCTCTGGTTTTGTTTGTCCCTTATTTGATTATACCCAAAAGCTGGGTTTCATCGTCCTGGAATCGTTGGCTTGAATTGCTCAAAAAAAGTTAAACTTTCGTGAAAATAAACTGTATAATGAATCTATCCAAATAAATTTTCTGTCTGACAAGTGATAAATTGTTATCAAGAAGGTTTAGATCTTTGATAGGTTTTTAACTTTGGCTGCACACTGACACGTTCTCCTGTCCTACGGCGTTTAACACTCATCTGACGGTTGGAAAGGCTGTGGCAAAATGGCAAGAATACAGAAGTCAAGGGAAAAAATCCTCGAGATGGCTGGCCGCCTGTTTTCAGAAAAAGGGTATGACGCGACCAGCGTTCACGAGATTTGTACGAAGGCGGGGGTCAGTAAAGGTGCGTTCTACCACTATTTCTCTACCAAAGAGATTCTTTTTCTGATCTTGATGGAAGAATGGGTGGATCGGATGAAACAAACGCTGAACGGGGATGGAGACAAACATGCTGCTTTCCCGGAAAATATTCTGGAGATGGCTGGAAAGTCCGGTGAAATCTTTCTGACCACGGAAAAGAATTTTTCAGTTATAATTGATTTCTGGAAACAAGCCCTGCAAGACCCAAGTATCTGGGCGCGAAGCGTTCGGCCTTACGTGGATTTGTTAGTACTGCTGGAGAAGCACATGATCGGTGGACAACAATCAGGCTTGATCCGCAGCGACATCAATCCAGAAGCCGCAGCGCACCTGTTATCGGCATGCACACTTGGCTATCTGCTCCAGGCTGCCTTGTACCCAGACCAAAAGGACTGGACTACACTCGCGCGAAACGGATTCGAATTGGTCGTAAATGACCTTAGGAGTTAATAATATGATTTTGGTGACTGGCGCAGGTGGGCATCTTGGCAACGTGCTCGTGCGGGAATTGGTCGCGCGGAAAGAGAAAGTGCGCGCGATGATACTTCCAGGGGAAAACCTGACCTCCCTTGAAGGTCTGGAAGTAGAGATTTTTGAAGGAAATATCCTGGACAAGGCGCGCTTGCTTCAGGCGTGCGAGGGGGTAGATCTCGTATTCCATCTCGCATCGCTCGTTGCGATTACCGAGGACAAGATTGACCTGATGCGCAGGGTGAACGTTGAGGGCACGCAAAATGTAATTGACGCGGCGCGTGAGACTGGGGTACGTCGGCTGGTGTACACCAGTTCCATTCACGCCCTCCAGCGCCCCGAGCCGGATGTAACCATTGATGAAAGCCTGCAATTCGACCCGGTGAATCCTGCGGGACCCTACGATCGGACTAAAGCGCAGGCAACCCTGCTGGTACTGAAAGCGGCAGAGGAAGGGCTGGACGCCGTCGTGGTATGCCCGACCGGGGTGATTGGACCTTACGACTTTAAGCGCTCAGAGCTGGGTGAAATGATGCTTTCCTGGATGAAAAAGGGTCCTTCGCTTTCCGTGCAAGGCAAGTTTGATTTTGTGGACGTCCGCGATGTGGCGCTGGGGCACATTTTGGCGGCTGAAAAGGGCAAACGCGGCGAGACCTATTTACTTTCCGGGGAACAGCTGCAAATCAGCGTGATGCGCAGCCTGGTGCAGCAAGCTGCCGGCATTGATACCACCGAGATAAAATTTCCTGCGCGGCTGGCGGCGTTCGTGGCTCCTTTGGCAGAGTTCTTCTACAAGATTACCCGCACAAAGCCCAAATTCACCCGCTATTCCATCGAAACCTTGCGCAGCAATTCCAAAATTTCTTCTCATAAAGCGCAGCTCGAGCTTGGTTACAAACCCCGCAGGCTTTATGACACGATTAAAGAAACCGTGGACTGGTGGAAAATTAATGTCCATAAAACCATTTCGGCTTTACGGACGAAAACCCAAAAATTCTGACAAAACAGAGACAGACAGGAGCCGGCGAGAGCCGGCTCTCTAATTTAAGCGTTCTTTCGCGCCACGACAATTAAATCCCCACTGGAGGCGGGATCAAATTCTTCACCTTTCATATTCCCGTAGAAGTGGATTTTTTCAAAACCAGCCATCTCCAAGGCTTTTTGTAAATCCGCGAAAAGGATCGGAAGCAGGAAAGTTGAACTCAGAGCGCTCTCCCAGGGAGAGCCGGGTTTGCGGGTCAGGGTCATGACGGAAAATTGAATTTTTCCGTTAGGCTCAAAGTCATAAAAGCGGAAGAAGACCCATTCCTGGTCTCCGGAGATGTGTGATTGCGGGTCCATGAAGCGGTTTTTGGCACGCATGACCGCATCAAAGTTTCGCTGCTGCAGCAAGAGCAGCGCGCCGGGAGCCATACTCGCATGGAAATCTGCGAGCGCGCGCTGCAAGTCGCTCAGAGAGTTGACGTGCGGCAAGGAATTCCCCAGGCACAAGACCGCGTCAAAGCTTTCCCCAGGGAAGGCAGCCGCGATGCTGCCAAATCCGGCGGTTTTGAAGCGGATAGTCACATCCGCCGCAAGGGCGTTGGTATTCGCCAGATTCACCATTTGTGGGAAGAGGTCTGTGCCCGTGACCTGGTAACCCAGGCGCGCCAGGGCAATCGCGTGCTGCCCGGTTCCGCATGCGCTGTCCATGAGTTTATGCTGTTCCGGAGAGCCGCCCAGGAGCGCGAGCTGTTCCTGGATGAAGGGCATCTCATACGCCAGGCGGGATTTCCAGTCTACGAAGAAGTCATACTGGGATGCGAACTTGTCATACATTTCTGATTTTTCCTTCCGGTTGGCAGACAGGGCAAAAATGGGTCCCGCGTTGGCCAACAGTCGTTTTCTGAATTGGTTCTCCGCAGCGGACGCAGGCCTCGCCTGTGCGTTGATATACCTGAAAATGGTTCTGGAAATTTCCACCGCGATAAACCCAATCGATGCTGGAACCGTGCTCGCGGATGCCTTGCAGCAGAACTTCCCGGATGGAGGTCAGGAGCGCGCTGGCTTCCTCTTCCGTCAGAGAGCTGCTCTCGCGCAGCGGGTGGAGGCGCGCGTTGAACAAGGCTTCGTCCGTATAGATATTGCCCAGACCCGCGAGGAAGCTCTGGTCCAGGAGCAGCGGCTTGAGCTGCCTGGAGTGTGCCTTGAGCATTTCATGGAAGACCCCTGGCGTAAGCTCGGGATTCAATGGTTCCGGTCCAAGGCCGCCAAGCACGCTGAGCGGGTCCGCGGTAAGCCAGGCTCTCCCGAATTTGCGGGTGTCATTAAACGCGAGAATCCAGCCGGACGCGAAGCGCAGAAGGATGCGGTCGTGCGTTTCGGGCTGAAAGGGCTCTTCCGGCGGGGAAAAGCGCATGGTCAGGTCGCCGCTCATCCGCAGGTGAAATATCAGGTGGGTGTGTTCCAATCGGATGAGCAGGAATTTTCCTCGCCGCCCAACGTCCTGGATGGTTCTCCCGATGAGTTGTTCAGAGAATTCCCGCGCGGATGGAAACGCGACACTCTTCTCCCACAGGATGGAGACTGCTGAGACGCGCTGCGCTAACAGGGACGGCGTGGAAGCATTCCCCGCGAGAAGTCCCCGGCGAATGGTTTCCACTTCCGGCAGTTCAGGCACTGTAAGTTACTCCAGGTTAGGATTCTTACTCGTTGAACATCGCCCCGACGCTGGTGCCTTCATTGGCGCGTTTGATAACCTCACCAATTAATGGACCGATGCTCAGGATAGTCAGGCGATCTCCGAACAGCGCTTTTTTCTCGGGCGCGATCGGAATGGAGTTGGTGGTAATGAATTGTTTCACCGGCAAGCTTGCTAATCTTTCCACCGCGTTCGCGGAGAGCACCGGGTGAACAAACACCACCAGAATCTCCCCTGCGCCGTATTCCTTTGCCAAATGCACGGCTTCGCAGATGGAACCGCCTGTATCAATCTCATCATCAATCAGGATGATGTCTCTGCCGGAGACCTGCCCGATGATGGAAAGGGCTTCGGTGTGGTCTTCGTTATCAACGCGGCGTTTTTCGATGAACGCGAGTGGAATATTGAGCGCCTGGGCGTAACGCCGCCCGCGCTTGGCAAATCCGAGGTCGGCTGTCAGCATCACAGGTCGATTCATGTGTGGCAGCAAGTCCATAAGATAGGGTTTGATGATGTGATAACCAGAAAGCACATCCCCCGGGATGGAGAAGAAACCCTGAATCTGGCCGGCATGCAGGTCCATGGTGATGTAGCGGTCAGCGCCGGCGACCTGAATCATATCTGCTACCAGGCGGGCGGTAATTGGCACGCGCGGCTGGTCTTTGCGGTCAGAGCGTCCATAACACATGTAAGGAACGACCACAGTAATGCGGCCTGCGGAGTCCAGGCGGAGGGTTTGGGTCATGATAAGCAGTTCCATGAGATTGCGGTGCACGGGGATGGAGGTCGTCTGGATAATATAGCAGTCCTGACCGCGCACAGATGCATGCAGTTTCACGAACAGATTTTCATTAGTGAATTCAATCACATCTCTTCCGCACAGCGGGGTTTCAAGATAGTTAGAAACTTCCTGAGCGAGTTCCGGGGTGGACGTGCCTGCAAATAGACGAATATTTCCATACAAAAGGTCGTGCCGCATATTAGGGGAAGTCATTCTATTTACCTTTCACTAAGTATTGCGAATTCCATTCCTGACGAAGCACGCTCATCAGGAATACATCGTGATATCTGCCGGCTTGATAGTGGCCTTCCCGGTAGACTCCTTCGTGTTGGAAGCCGGCCTTTTCATAAGCCCGGATGCCTCGCTTATTATTCGAATAGACTTGCAGCCAGATGCGGTGCAGGTTCAGCGTTTCAAAGCCGTGGCGCAGCATGGCGCGCATGGTCTCTGTGCCGTAGCCTTTGTTCCACCAGGACTTTTCTCCCAGCATGATGCCAATTTCGGCACAGCGGTCGATTTCCAGTATGGACATGAAAGCCGTGTTGCCGATGGGCTGCCACTGGATCTCATCGCTGTCCTGAGTCGGCGGGATTTTTGCTTCGATCACGTACACATGCTCTGGGGCAGGGCGGGAAATCATATGTTCGAACCAGATTTCTTCCTCCGCCAGCGACATGGGCAGACGCAGCAGCAAATGCTCGGTCACTTCCGGATCGCTGATCCAACGGACAAACATGGGGATGTCTGCTCTTTCTGCGGCACGCAGGCGCAGTCTATCGCTGTAAATCGAGGGCATGAGTGCCTCCTATGGTTCCAAGCGGTTGGGGCCTCTGAAGAGGTAAACTGCTTCGCGAATATTGGGCAAATCCAGCAAGACCATCAGCAAACGGCTGAGGCCAAGCCCAAGCCCGCCGTGAGGAGGGCAGCCGTAGCGGAAATAATTCAGGTAGTTTTGAATCGGGGGCAGGGTCAGGCCTTTTTCCAAGGCCTGGTTCTTCAGTGTTTCGTAGCGGTGCTCGCGCTGCGCGCCGGTGGTGATTTCCAGTCCGCGTCCAAGCAGGTCAAAACTCTTCGTAATGGTTGGGTTGTCTTCGTACACCATGTGGTAAAACGGACGGACGGTGAACGGCCAATCTTTCACGAAGACAAAATCATTGCCGGTTTTTTCTTTGATGTAAGTCCCCAGCGCGCGTTCAGCGCCCGGGTCCAGGTCGCCCTTGCGTTCCGGAGGAAGCTTATAACCCTGGTCTTTGAGAATCTGATAGGCTTCCGCCATCGTCAGGCGGGGAAACGGCATTTGAGGTACCACAATGTCCACGTCGAAAACAGCCTTGATGGCTTCTCCGTGCTTTTCCTGCACGCGCTTGTAGGCGTGCGCCAGCCAGCGCTCGGCAAAGGACATCACGTCTTCATGGCTTTCAATCCAGGAAATCTCGAAATCCACGCCGGTAAATTCGGTCATATGGCGGGATGTGAAGGATGGGTCCGCTCTGAAGACGGGGCCAATCTCGAAGACCTTTTCATAGCCGGCAGCCATGGCCATCTGTTTGTAAAACTGGGGCGATTGCGCCAGGTAGGCGGTCGTCTCGAAATACTTCAGGCTGAAAAGTTCGGCGCCGCTTTCGCTGGGCGCGCCCATAATTTTTGGGGAGTGCATCTCGATGAAACCGTTTTCCAGCCAGTATTCGCGCATTGCAGCTTCGAGGGTGGTTTGAACTTCAAAGATCAGGCGGTTGCGCTCGCGCCGCAGGTCCAGAAATCGCCAGTCCAGCCGGTAATCCTGGTCCGGGAGGGTCTCAGCGAAGGGGTCAAAGGGTAGAGGAATTTCAGCGTTATTCTCGACGGTGAGGCTTTCCAGCTGGACCTCAATGCCGCCCAATTTGACGACTTCATTTTCCACGACCTTGCCTGTGACGGTCAGAGCTGATTCGCTGCCGAGCGTGGATATGAGCGCAGCCAAATCGGGATTACCCTTTTTCCAGTGGGCAATCTGAACGAGACCGGTCCTGTCGCGCAGGATGAGGAACTGCATACTCTTCTGGTCGCGCAAGGTTTGCAGCCAGCCCTGCAGCCTGACTACTTCTCCGACGTGCGCTTTCAGATCTCTAATTGGTGTTTTTTCCATAATAACTGCTCCGATAAAACCAAAATTTTCTTATTTTGAATTATACGCCAAGAGCGCGCGCGCCGCGGCACGCGGCGACATTTCGCGCTGACTGACGGCTTGAAGGATGGTTTCATAAACGCCAGTCGGCAGATTCTTTTTCCAGTTTCCGGCGAGTCCTTCAAGGATAAGTTTGTGAATTGTCTGCTGGATGGCGCTGTTTTCTTTTACGTGCCATGTGCCAGAATCCTGTAAATACACGCGGTGCCGCTGGATGGCTTGCTCCAACTCTGGGACACCCTGCGCGGTAATCGCAATGGTTTTCAGGACGGGCGGCATCCAACTTTGATGTTCGAGCGCTTGGGTTTCCGGCGCATCTGAGAGCAGGTGATGCCCGCCGTTGATGCGTCCGTAACCACGGTATCCCATCTCAATCATGGAAACGAGGTTGCGGTAGGTCTGGTCCGCGCCGGGGAGCTCAGATTTGTTCACCACGAGAATATCCGCGATTTCCAGAATTCCGGCTTTAATCGTCTGAATGTCATCCCCCATGCCAGGCGTATCCACGACAATGGTCGTGTGGGCGAGGTTTACAATGTCCACCTCCGCCTGGCCAGCGCCGACCGTTTCTATCAGCACATAGTCATATCCAGCGGCATCAAACACCTGGCTCAAAGCCAGTGTCGCGTCCGCCAGCCCGCCCAGTGCGCCGCGGGTCGCCATCGAGCGGATAAAAACACCGGGGTCGTTTTGCAGGTCGGGCATGCGTACGCGGTCACCCAATATTGCGCCCCCGGTAAAGGGGCTGGTCGGGTCCACCGCGATAATCGCCACGCGGCACTCGGGATAAGTCCGCCGAAGATGGTGCGCGAGGGTGTTCACCAGGCTGCTTTTGCCCGATCCCGGCGCGCCAGTAACGCCGACTTTGTGCGCCTTGCCCGTGTAGGCAAAAAGCGCGTCCAACGCGGCGCGCCCACTTTCGTCGTCCGCTTCCACGTGGCTTAAAACGCGAGAAAGGGCAAGTTTATCGCCCTTTCTGATTGCTTCAATGGAAAAATCGGTCATGGCTCAGGCGCGTTCCGCAAGCGCCGCGCGGATATCCTGGCAAACGACCCGGGTATCCGTGCCGGGTCCGTACACTTTGGTCACGCCCTGAGCGAGCAGCCCGGGGATGTCACTTTCAGGAATAATACCACCGAGGAATACAAACACGTCATCCTGACCGTTTTCCTTGAGTTTTTCGAGAACATGCGGTACCAGAGCATTGTGCGCGCCGGAGAGGATAGAGAGCCCTACCACGTCAACGTCTTCTTGCAGGGCGGCTTCGGCAATCATCTGGGGCGTCTGGCGCAGGCCGGTGTAGATGACTTCCATGCCGTCGTCCCGCAGGGCGCGGGCAATTACTTTCGCGCCGCGATCATGGCCGTCCAGACCAGGCTTGGCAATCAGAACTCGTATCTTCTTTTCAGGCATCCCTTTACCTCCGCGTTGATAATGCCATTATACTGCCAAAAATACCCTTAAACCGTTTTATCAGGCTTGCGGCAGCATTTTAGCGCGCCTCATGCTGCGATAAACCTGGGCTCTGCGCGGACTGCTACCATTTCCCCATAGTACATGCGGTGGTAATCGTTCACCGGATAATTGCGTTCGATAGCGGAGTCCAAGAAGCGGCTTGGGTCCAGGTCCACCCAGTAAATCTTTTTGCACTCAATCACGAGTTCAGCTTCCGCAAAGCCAGGCGCGCTGACCAGATTTGATGCCTGAGGGGTGAGCGTGGTGCGGCTGAGTTTGTCTTCATCCCTGCCGGAGTGCGTGCCCAAATAGAGGACGTCGTCTTTATAAGCTTCTGGAAAAGCGCACAGGGTAAAATCCGGCGAATTGTCGATGAACTCGTAGGTATAACGCGTAGGTCGGACCGGCACGATGGCGCAGGGTCTGTTCCACATCGAGCCGAGAAAACCCCAGCCGATGACCATGGAGTTAAAACGCCCTTCGTTAAAACTACCGCTGGTCAGGAGGAATGTCTGACGTTTGATCAGGTCGAAAGGTTTCACAAGAAGTTCGGATGGTGAAATTGTCTGCAGTGTCATAATTCCTCCGCTGTAAGTTCTGATCAGACGCAATTTTATCGCATTTGTCGGGTAAAACCCTGGCTGCATTATAATAAGTCTCGCTGAACTGAGCTATCTGAACTATGGAAAAAAACGCGAAAATCAACTGGAATCTCATCATCCGCTGGGCAGGAACGCTTATGTCTATTGGCATCCTGGTTTTCCTGTTCAAACAGATTGGCGCGGAGGAAACCTGGGCGGCGGTGCGGAAAATCTCGCTCTGGCGTGCAGCGGCAGTCCTGGTACTCGTATTTGTCTCGCGCCTGGCGACCTGGGGGCGCTGGCATACCCTTCTTCAAGTGCAAGCACTGCGCGTGCGCTGGCAGGACAGCCTGCGCCTGACTTTCGCCGGCCTGTTCGCGTCCAACGTACTTCCGACGACGATCGGTGGAGACGTTGTACGGCTTGCCGGGGCGGTTCGGCTGGGCATTGATGCGGCTCTGGCGGCGGCTTCGCTCGTTGCGGACCGTTTGGTCGGGATGACAGGCATGGCGCTCGCGCTGCCTTTCGCGATTCCTGCTATCTCGACATACCTGAAAGCCCGGTCTGCCGCTGGAGCAAGCCAGGGTCTTGCGCTCGCTTTTTTGCCGGGCTTTTTCCAAAAACTCCAGCGCGCTGCGAAAAAGGTTTTCGCGAATTTTGGCTTCTGGCTCAAACACCCGCTCATTCTGGCGCAGGCTTTGGGCTTCACCTTTATTCACATGCTGGCGACATTTCTGATCGTCCGAATTCTGGTGGAAGGGATGGGCGAAAGCATTTCCCTTGGAATGATTTCCGGGCTGTGGAGCCTGACCTATTTCATTTCCCTCATTCCGATTTCGATTAACGGGCTGGGGCTGCAGGAAGTTACGATTACCAACCTGTTTTCAAGCCTGGGCGGGCTGCAGCCCTCTACCAGTATCACGCTGGCAGTCATCCTGCGGGTGGTCTGGATGATCGGCAGCCTGCCGGGGGCTTTTGTGCTCGGCGGAATCCTGGGGGGCAAGCAGCCCTCCGACGCGGGAACGGAAAACTTAAATGGAAACGCGCAAACTTAACGGCTTCCTGCACCAGTTCTTGGCGGTCAGCCTTGGTTTGGCGGCTATTTTTTTGGTCGAAAACCGGGCTGAACGCGGCCGGTCTTATTGGGCGCTTGCCGCACTTATCCCGCTGTTGGTGCTGGGTGTACTGCTGATTAAGCAGCTCGCGCAGAAACCCGGAAAGATGAAACTAAGAATACCGGGCTGGCTTGCGTACGCCCTCAGCGCGCTGCTGCAGGTCGGTCTGCTGGCGGTTTTCTTCACGCAGGATTTCCAGCTGGTTAATTCCACGATTGGCAGGCTCCTCTTGGCGGTCCTGGCTGCCGGTGGGGCGGCGCTGCTGTTTCTGGCGGCAAACAAGAACCACGCTCCGCAGCGAAGTTTCATCACTGCGCTGCTCGTTTTTGGGGCGCTTTACCGCGTGGGGGTATTTCTGCCTGAACTTCAGCCGGGTCCATTTGCGTTGGGCTGGTCCGAGGGCAGCCGCTTTTACAACGCCTCGCTCTTTTTAGCCGAGCGGATTTACGGACAGACTCTTCCACTGCCTGTGCTGCATCCCTCTCGCTACCTGATGCAGGCATTTCCATTCTTGCTTGGGATTAAGTCCATCTTGGCGCACCGCATCTGGCAGGTACTGCTCTGGCTGGGGATGAGCGCCTGGGGTGGGTGGCTGTTTGCCCGGCGTTTGGGCAATTATAAACAAATTTCCACCGGAATACTCACCGTCTGGATCGCTTTGTTCTTTTTCCAGGGGGCGGTGTACTACCATCTGATGGTATGCGTTATCCTGGTACTGCTGGGTTACCAGAAAGACAAAATCTGGCGCACGCTGTTTTTTGTGATCCTGGCTTCTCTGTGGGCGGGCATCAGCCGAGTGAACTGGATGCCGTTACCTGGTTTGCTGGCGGGCGCGCTCTATCTGTTGGACCAGCCGCTTGGGCAGAAGAAATGGTTTTCCTATTTTGCGCCACTTGTTTTATGGGCTGTGTTGGGCTTTGGTTTTGCCTGGCTGGCACAGCAAGGCTACATCCGGATTTCTGGTGAGGACCCCGCGTTGTTCAACTCCGCCTTCAGTTCCGCGCTTATCTGGAATCGTCTGCTTCCCAACCCAACCTTTAAGCTGGGCATCTTACCCGCCGTCCTGCTGGTTTGCCTGCCCGGGGTGGGGCTGCTGGCTCAGCGCGGCAAGGGAAAGCGCCTGCCAACGCTTCATTGGCTGGGCTGGCTGGGATTGGCGGGTATACTTTCCGT
>CAZPWL010000037.1:0-14604 GCA_964590535.1 uncultured Anaerolineaceae bacterium | reverse complement strand
CCGCTTGAGGGGGATGCGGCGCTCCGCAAGCGCTTGCATGTCAGTTTCTTCCCGGCCCGCCAGCGGCAGCATCACGCCAGGAGCAATCGCGTTGACAGTTATCCGGGGGGCAAGTTCCAGCGCGAACATGAGGGTCATCTCATTCACGGCGGCTTTTGTCAGACGATAAGCGAAATGGTCTGGTTGGTGCCGGAATACTTTCGCGTCGGAAATGTTCACGACTTTCCCCGAAAGACCATCAGGGAGCTGCCCGGCGAATTCACGGATGAGCAGCACCGGCGCAAAGAGGTTGAGTTGGAATTGTTTTTCCAGGATTTCAGGTGTGGTATCCAACCCCTTCCCAGACAAATAAATTGCTGAGTTGTTGATAAGGATATCCAAATGCCCAAACTCAGCAGCGCCAAAGGCGACAAGCGCCCGCAATGCCTCCGGATTGGTTAGGTCCGCCTGGAAAGTGCGGGCTTTTACCCCCAGCGATTCGGCATAATCCCTGACCTCTTCGGAGCCCTCTGCTGAACTATTGTAGTGCAGCAACAGCTGGCAGCCTTTTTCTGCCAGCGCGCGAGAAATTGCCTTGCCGAGACGTACGCCGCTGCCAGTCACCAGGGCAGTCTTGTCTGCTAATTCCACAATAGACTCCTTTGCCAATGAGCGGTTGTCAATCCTACTGACAGCTCTTCGATTTTGGTCGCATTAACTCCGGGGCAGCCCCCGGATTTCCATTTCCGAGGGAGCTTCCACAATGAATTGGAACTGCACGAGTTTTTTGGATTTTGGTGGAAGGGTCAGGTTCCAGGTCATTCGGTTCAGCTCGTCCTTGCTGTCCGGGTTCGGTTCGGCCTTATCCAGCCGGACCTTGATTTCCTCATGCTGAGAGACGGGTAATTGGTCCTGGAGGACAAGCTTAATCGTTTCGTCAGTCGGATTGCTGACGCTAATCTGATAGCCGTAGCTTCTGAGACGTTTATCCTGCAGGAACTTCCCGGCAGCGGATTGTTTGATGATCTCCCGTTTTACCTCGATACGGTCGTCCACACCAAAATTCAAGCGATATTCGCCGCCCTGGGGAATAAATGGTACTGCAACGGACCCTACATAGGCATCATCTGCATACAGTGCCGCGCTTCCGTCCAGCAGCACAAGTTTACTTGCGTTAACCAGGTTCACGCGCCGGTATACCTCTTCTGAGAGGCGGGGAATAGCCAGTCGGTCTTCTTCCACGTCCAGCGTGAAGTTTGAAATGACGAACCGGGAGGGTGAGGGCTGGCTTGGCAAAGTCACTTTTTGAGTGATTGAGAAACGCGCTGATATTCCAAGAGTGTCGATTTCCGCTTCCTCGTAAGCGGCGTCCGCGTTGGCAAATGCGAGCGGAGCGGCTGCCAGCGGCATGCTATTATCACTTTTCATCATGCGGTCCATCCGGGCAGTTGGCATGGCGCGCGGGACAGGCGGAGTGTATTTCTGCAAGTACCAGGGCGCCAATTCAGGCAATTCCGCGTAGCTTCGGGGGACGGCTGTGCTCAATTCAACGTTGAGGTCCTGCCAGTCCTCGCCGCTTTCCTGTGTCACGCTGGCAGTATACAGGATTTCCAGTTTTCCGTTTCGCAGGGAAAAATCATAATTTGGTTCCCACGAACAGCCAGGCTGAAGGTAACTCAGCTCAAGGTTCAAGGTGCCGCCAGCTTCCATCACTACAGGAAGGTCGATCTGATAGGAAGCGGTTTTCTGTTGGGAATTTAACTGCTCCAGTTCTTTCTTTTTCGCGGCGAATTGGTTCTGCAGGTCAAACAACCCAAGTTGAAGTTCAGAGCGTTCTGCCAGGGCTTTTTCACGCTCGCCTGTGATTGCCTCGAGAGTTTCAAAGTGCTGGGCGATTGTCATCTTTTGGTTGGTAAGTCCGAAGGCAAAGCTGCGGGTTTCTTTGAGTAGATTGTCGAGGTGGTCAATCCGGGCATTTACCGCAGCAATGCGCGATTGCTGCGACTGAATACTTTGGTTCAGTTTCTCCACCGCCTCCACCAGAGCCTGAATTTCACTTTTGGCGGCCTTTTCCCGGTACGCCAGCTTGGAAGAAAAACCTTCCAGCTTCGTTCCGGGCACACCGCCCGCCAGCACGCGAACCGATTCGATCGCGAGGTCCGCCGGAAGATTTGGAAATTCGAGCAGGGATCTTCCTTGTTCCAACGCGACCTGCGCGGTTCTGGTCACTCTTGCGGAATTGCGATAGATAGTCGCTTTTTGAACTTGTGTGTTTACCAGCATTAGTTCCTCTCCCTCATAAACGGTGATAATCTATTGTATAATTTTCCGATGGACTTGACAAGAAGCGCCTGGAGTCTGTATGAGCAAAGTGCTTGCAGTTGATCCCGGAGAAGTACGGATTGGGATTGCTATCAGCGATGAAACTGGAACGCTTGCCCGACCGTTCAGCATTCTCCGCCACATTTCCCGGTCAGAGAATGCCCGGAAAATCGTTGAATTGGCGCTGGAAACCTCAGCTGAGCTGATTGTTGTGGGTATGCCGTTGGACAGCCAGGGTGAGGTAGGACCAAAAGCGCGTTCAACACTTCGCTTGGTTGAAGCGCTACGCATAATAAGCTCGGTGGAAGTAATACCATGGGACGAAAGCAATTCTTCCCAAAAAGCCGCAGAAATCCGCATACAGACCGGCATAGGTCGAAAAAATCGCGCAAAACCGATTGATGATTTGGCAGCGGCAGTGATTTTACAGGACTACCTGGATAGACGCCTAATTGGCGGTGATTTTCGATGAGCAAAAACAACCAGAGTTCCCGGTTTCCATGTTTTTTAGTGGTTATCATACTGATTTTGAGCGGAGCGCTCATTTTTGGTGTGGTTTGGGCGCCTGCCAGAGCTAAAGCGCTTTTTGGTCCATCGGATAGCCGCTTAAATTTATTGGAAAAGAGCAGGTCAGCGTTGGCAATATTGGCTGCGCGGGATGAACTGATTGGAAACAGTGCGGGAGTGGGAAAGTCCGGAAAGTTCACAATCGAAGCCGACGAGTCCGTCCGGGGGATTTGTCTGCGTATGCAAACCGAGGGCTTTGTCTCTTCCGGTGATGCGGTCTGCGCCTTTTTGACCTATTCCGGGTTAGACCGTATGGTGCAGTCCGGGACTTTCACAATTTCAGAGAGTTTTAGCGCGCTTGAAGTAGCCCGCCGAATTGCGGACCCAGCTGCACGCGATCTCAGCCTTACAATTTTTCCTGGCTGGCGCCTGGAGGAAATCGCTGAAGCTGTAGACGCGTCAGGGTTTGCGTTCAGCGGGGCAGAGTTTCTGGATTATGCCCTCCATCCAACAGCCATTATGCGCGGACTGCTGGGAATCCCGGATTATGCCACGTTGGAGGGATATTTACTTCCGGGTGCGTATAGCTATGAACCTCAAATCTCACTTGAAGCCATGACAGGGATTATCGTGGAGCGCTTTGCCGCCGCGGTGCAGGAAACGCGCGTGCAAGAAGGATTGACGCGTCAAAATATGAGCTTGCACGAGGCAGTAATTCTTGCCTCAATCATCGAACGCGAAACCCGGGCGGATGAAGAAAAAGCGCGCATCGCTTCGGTGTTTTACAACCGGCTTGCAGTGGATATGCGGCTGGAAACTGACCCCACGGTTCAGTATGCGCTCGGGTATGACAACACCACAGGTAGCTGGTGGAAAAGCCCGCTCTCGCTGGAGGATTTGGCGTTCGACTCCGCGTACAACACTTACCGGAACCTGGGGCTTCCGCCTAGGCCTATCTCCAGTCCGGCGATTGTCACGCTCATCGCCGCGGTGCAGCCGGAAGAAACGCCTTTTTATTTCTTTCGGGCTCGCTGCGACGGAAGCGGCACGCATGTTTTTTCCGTTACGTATGAAGAGCATCTCAATAATGCATGTCCATAAGCCATTGGAGGAAGAATGATTACATTAGGCATTGATATCGGCGGCTCCGCCACAAAAGGGGCCTTGGTGGACACCGAGACCGGGAAGATGGTTTCTGAACGCGTCCGGTATGAGACAGAAATACCTGTAAAACCAAGAGAAGTAGCCGCGCTGGTCGAAAAAATCCGCAAGAAACTTGGCTATCACGGCATTATCGGCGCCGGATATCCCGGGGTCGTAAAAAAGGGCGTAGCGATGAGTGCTGCTAACCTGCACAAAAACTGGATAGGCACGGACATTTCCGCTCTCATCTTCAACCAGACCGGGCAGATTACCACGGTGCTGAACGACGCAGACGCGGCAGGCCTGGCAGAGATGCGTTTCGGGGTAGAAGAAGCCCGGCTTTACAAAACGGTGCTCTTTCTCACGGTTGGTACAGGCATCGGCTCCGCGCTGTTCGTGGACGGGCACCTGCTGCCCAACACAGAGCTTGGTCATCTCAAGATTCGCGGGAAAGACGCGGAGCACCGCGCTTCCGACGCAGCCCGCCAGAGGGATGAGATGAGCTGGAAGAAATGGGGCAAGGCTTTCACAGAATTACTGCAGACTTACGAATTTCTGTTTAACCCAGACCTGTTCATACTGGGCGGCGGCATCAGCTCCAAATATGACAGCTACGCTGAGTATCTGAAAATTGACACGAAGATTCTTCCGGCCAAGCTTGAAAACATGGCAGGGATCATCGGCGCAGGGATGGCCGCACAGGAAGCGTCAGGAAAATAGTTTAGAAAAGAAGGGCTTCGTAACCGGGACCGGTTTCAAAAAAGTCCCGGTTAACCCGGATGAAATCAGTCAGATCAACGATCTCTCCGGGCGCGAGGACGCGCGTGGCTGGAATGTGCACAGGATCGCCTTCATAAGTGAACGTGTCCAGGGGTCTTTCGTAGCCAGGTGTCCCTACCGGCGCGCTGAGAACTTCACCGCCAGCCGCGCTATATGACCGGGGAACATCATGCAGAGTGAAAATCGCGCCGTATGGGCACTCCGGGATGCAAGCCCCGCAATCGATACATGTGTTCGGATCGATGTAGTAAAGCGGATATTGTTCTTCGGGCTTTCCGGGAACAATGCAGGCTACGGGGCAGGCTACCACGCAGCCGCCATCTCTCAAGCATAAATTGGTTATCACGTACGCCATTTTTCACTCCAGCGGTAAAATCATCGCATTAGTTTAACACAGTTCCGAAAGGTTACCAGTTGTCTCAAACCAGGCGCTTAAGCTCCATAATGTTACTCTTCATCGCGATCCTGGCTGTCGCCACAGCAGCCATACTGATCCGCCTGGTGAATGACCAGGCTTCGGCACTGGTCATAGCGGCTCATCGACTGGGCATTTCTACGCTTCTGAGCGCTTTCCTTTACCTGACAAGCACCCACAACCGGAGCAATCTCACCAGGCAAAACCTGTTGTGGATGGCGCTCTCCGGAATTTTCCTGGCGGCGCATTTTGTCGCCTGGATCAGCTCGCTTGAGTTGATAAGCGTAAGCAGTTCTGTAATTCTGGTCACTACCACGCCGCTGTGGGTAGCCTTGCTCTCTCCTCTGGTGCTCAAAGAGAAGGTCCAGCCAGTTTTCTATGTCGGAATGGCTTTCGCCTTGTTGGGGGGCGTAATCATCGCGCTCAGCAGCTCCTGCGCGGTAGAAGGCACCGGGCTGGTCTGCGCGAAGAACCAATTCGCCGGCAGTCCGCAAATGCTGAAGGGTATGTTTCTGGCGCTGCTCGGGGCGTGGATGGCTTCGGGGTACATGTTGATTGGCAGGAAAATACGGGCGCAAACTGACAATTCCCAGTACACGCTGATTGTTTACGCGAGCGCGGCGTTAATCCTTGTTTTTGTGTCGATTTTTCGCGGTGAACGGCTGCTTGGTTACTCTCCTCGTGTGTACCTTGTTCTGCTGGCTATGGCGATAATTCCCCAGATGCTTGGGCACTCGATTCTGAATTACGCGTTGAAATTCCTCCCTGCCACACTAATCTCTATGGCGCTGCTGGGTGAGCCGATTGGCTCGACCATTCTGGCTATCCTGTTCTTAAAAGAAATACCGTCAACGATGGAAATCATTGGCGGTATCCTGATTCTGATCGGTATTACGGTGTCGGTGCTGCCTTCAAAGGCTTCTAATGGGGCTTGACGGACCCGCTGAGGTCTGCATTTAGCTTGGCGGTGTAGTGTTCTTTTTCCTCTTGCGATAATCGGCTGTAAAGCAGGTTCATCTCCCACAACCGCTTTTTCAGGTAATCGGGCAGCGCGTTTGGCTGCATCCGCCAGGACCAGTTTCCACTTTGCGAGCCAGGCAGGTTCATGCGAGCCTCGGCGCCCAGGCAAAGCAAATCCTGCATCGGCGCAACTACATACCTGGCGACCGACTGCCAACAGGCGCGGATCATGGACCATGCGATGTCCTCTCCGGAAACGTTCATATAACGGCGGCAAAAATCCTTCTCACGCGCGGACGCCTGGTCGTACCAGCCTTTGGCAGTATTGTTATCATGCGAACCGGTATAGGCGAAGCAGTTGACCGGATAGTGGTGAGGTAAGAAGTCGTCTTCAGGGTCCCCGGTAAAGGCGAATTGCAATATTTTCATGCCGGGCAATTGGAAATGGTCGCGCATTTCCTCGACGTCCGAAGTGATGACGCCGAGGTCTTCGGCGATGATAGGCAGATCCGGAAAAGCGCGCTTCAGCTCCTCAAAGAGTTCTATTCCAGGTCCCTGGACCCATTTACCCTGCCGCGCGGTCAGGTTGCCGTAAGGCACGTTCCACGCTGCGGCAAAACCGCGGAAGTGGTCCAGGCGAATTTTATCAACCAAGCCGAGCACCGAAGCCATGCGGTCTTTCCACCATTGGTAGCCGCTGGCTTTGTGCACCGGCCAGTCATACAGCGGGTTGCCCCACAGCTGACCATCCGCGGAAAAGTAATCGGGCGGAACGCCAGCAACGACTGTGGGGTTTAACTCAGCATCCAACAGGAAGAGTTTGGGATTTGCCCATACGTCGGCGCTGTCGCGCGCAATGACGAAGGGGATGTCGCCGATAATCTGGATGCCCTGCTCATGGGCGTAATGTTTTAATGCATTCCACTGGCGGAAAAACAGGAACTGGCTGAACTTGTGTTTTTCAATCTGACGGCGATTTTCGGATAGAAACTTTCCCAACGCGGAAGGATCCCGAAATTTTAGCGGTTTTGGCCACAGGTTCCAGGGTTCGCCGTTCTGGCTTTCCTTGATGGCCATGAAGAGGCTGTAATCCTCCAACCAGGTTTTGTTCTCCGCGCAGAAACGATCGAATTCGTCGACCAAACTGGCCGGGCGGGTAAGCAGCTCAAAATAACAAAACGCGCGGTCCAGGATTGTGTTTTTCCAAATAATTGCAGGTCCAAAATCGACCCTCTCATTCGGAAATTTCGGGCGGTCTCTGAGGTCATCCAGCGATAATAGTCCGTCCTCCAAAAGCAAGAGAGGACTCACAAGAAAAGGATTCCCGGCAAAGGCGGAAAAGCATTGGTAGGGAGAATCGCCATATCCAGTCGGACCGAGCGGAAGAATCTGCCACATCTGGCAGCCGCTGCCTCTCAGAAAGTCAATCCAACGGTACGCCTCCGGACCCAAATCACCAATTCCATCCGGACCAGGGAAGCTGGTCGGATGAAGGAGCACGCCTGAAAACCGATTTGTCTGCATATCCTTACCTCTGTTTGTTATTCTTGCTTAAGTTCCTGATAGATTTGCCAGTAGTTTTGCGCCGAGACTTTCCAGGAGAAATCGATCCGCATAGCATTGGCGACCAATTTCGCCCAGGATTCCTTATCGCGGAATACCAGGATGGCTGAGTTCAACGCGTTTATCAAACCCTCGTATGTTTTTTCCGTGAAAAGGAAACCGGAAGCATTTTCACGATCTTTGTGATAGTTGATAATGGTATCCTGCAGGCCGCCTGTAGCCCGCGCAACCGGGATGCTGCCGTAGCGCATCGCAATCATCTGCGAGAGACCACAGGGCTCGTACAGTGACGGCATTATAAATATATCGCCAGCTGCGTATAGTTTATGCGCCATTGCCTCGTCAAATTTACGCAGGCTGACAATTTTTTGGGGGTGCTCGCGCATCAGATCGACTGCTCTTGCTTCCAGGTCCGGGGCACCAGTGCCCAGAAGGACCATCTGCCAGGATTTGCGAACATTCTCGGGTATCGCGTCAAAAATTAATCCAATACCTTTTTGGTAGTCAAAACGGCTGACGACTGTCAGCAAGGGAATATCCGGGTTCTCTTCCAGGTTCAGGGCTCTCTGCAGGGCAGCTTTGTTCAGGGCTTTCCCGTGGATATTTGAGGAATCATAGGGGTATGGGATGTGCGGGTCGGCGGCTGGATTCCAAACTTTCGTGTCAATGCCATTCAGAATGCCGGAGAGTTTGTCGTTGTGCATTTGCAGGTATTCGTGCAAACCGCAACCAAAATCTCGGGTCTGAATTTCCCGGGCGTAATTAGGCGACACGGTTACAATTCGGTCAGCAGCGGAGATTCCCAGGGGTAAGGGCGTCAGACGCGCCCAATCGGGAAGGTCCGGGTCAGTCCCAAGGGGGAAACCAAGCTCTGTCATCGACGATTCCGAGCCATAACCGTTGTACGGTAGATTGTGAATGGTCAAAAGGCTGCGGGTTTTGCGGAAGAAAGGGTCATCCCTATATAGAGATTTCAGAGCATAGGCGGCCAGAGCGGTATGCCAGTCGTTGGCGTGCAGAATATCGGGCTGCCAATCAAGAAATCTGGCAGCTTCCAAAAGCGCTACCGAAAAGGCGGCGTACTTGCGTCCGTCCATAACCGGGTCGCCGTGATAGACCGGGGAGTTGTGGTTGAATACTTGGCTATCTAGGAGATATGTTTTCAGACCCTGCAATTGGGTCACGAACAGCGTCACTGGAAAAGTACCAGTTCTGTACGGTACAAAAAAGGTACCCAGGAGGCCTACTGCCGGGTTTTTCCGTTTTATTTCAGCATGGAAGGGTAAGAAGAGACGGATATCAAGACCTGGCTTAGCTTCTTCCGCCAGCGCAGCCGGGAGTGCTCCGGCCACGTCTCCCAATCCGCCCACTTTTACCAACGGAGCGGCTTCAGCGCCGGCAAATAGGACTCTGATAATCCCTCGATTGCCCATTTTCTGCTTAAAGTTCTTCCACGAGATGGATGTAATCTTTGGTAACCATCGGAAGAGAACCCAAACCCAGGGTCTCCAGCAGTTCACGCATTAATTTGCTTTTGTTTTGCGCGTCCTGGCGGCTCCAGGTGCGGCTCTTGATTTCCACGAATTTGCCTAGTTTGGGTTTGGTCACTTTGTCGAGGTTGATGAAAAATTCGGTGTCATGGAATTTAACCAGATAACGCAGACGGTTTTTCTCTATCTCAACCAGGTCCGCAGGCTTAAAGTATTCGTTATAGAAGCGCAGGCTATGTACCGCGGGAGCTAAGTAACGCGACCGTGAGAGCATTATCTTTTCGCCAGCAACTGAGACTTCAGCACTCTCGCGCAGAGCGCTTTCTGGCTCGCCAATCAGGGTCAGGCGCGAACGCACACTGGTAATTTCATCATTTTTACCAATGAATTCATCCTCCCGATAGCGTAACCGGCCTTGGCCAGGGTCTTCAAAGTTGAAGTAAGTGTCATATTCATGGTAATGGCGAGTCCGGACGATCTGGATTTCAGGCGTCTCAAGCGCGGCCAGAATAGGCTCCAGGTTCTCAACCCGCACCTTTGCCTGAACTTCGAAGCTTTCTTCCTCCGCCGCGCCACCAATGGCTATCAATTTAGAGAGGACTGATTCCTCGCGGTTCTTCAGGAAGCGGTCGATATCTGCTGCCACCAGGCGTGCCTGGCGGATTAATTCCTCTTCGTCCAGGGTGAGCAGTTGATGCGCGCGCATCAACCACCTGCCGTCGACCATTACATCGGTGATGTCCGTGGATTTGGCAGCATAGATGATTTGAGCATAGATGTTCTCAGAATCCCTGCGGAAGCGCGGCTGGTTGTGCAGCGGAGAAATATCCAGAAGTATCAAGTCCGCGCGTTTCCCTCTTTCCAGGCTGCCGGTAAGATCCTCAATGTGCAGCGCTTTCGCGCCGATGCAGGTCGCCATCGCCAGAGCCTGCCGGGCAGGCAGCGCGGTCGGGTCTCCCGCTACTGCTTTGGCGACAAAACTGGCCAGCCGGATTTCGTCAATCATATCCAGGTCGTTATTCGAAGCCGTGCCGTCCGTCCCGATGCCTACATTGGTGTTCAGTTCAAGCATGCGCGCAATCGGAGCAAAACCAGAGGCGAGCTTCAGATTCGAGGATGGGTTGTGGGCGATGCCCGCTCCCGCGTGCTGCATACTGCGAATCTCTCCCTCGTCCACATGTACGCAGTGGGCGGCAATGAGTTTGGTTTCCAACATCCCGAACTTGCGCACATATGGAATGACGGGCATACCCTGCTCCTGCCGCAGGTTTTCCACCTCTGATAAAGTCTCTGAAACATGGAAATGAACAGGAACATCGTATTTTTTCGCCATATCACAAAGCGCGGTCAGAATTTCCGGCGTGGAGGTGTACACCGCGTGTGGAGCAATCGCCGGCACAATGAGCGGATGCCCTTTCCATTTTTTGATCAGATCCTCGCATAAAGCGATGGCGACTTCATAGGAGGATGCATCTGGCGCCGGATACTTCATAACAGTCTGACCAACCAGAGCGCGCAAACCAGCCTCGTTGGTGGCTTCTGCCACGGAGTCCTCAAAATAGTACATGTCGTTGAAACAGGTGATGCCCGAACGAATAAATTCGGCGCAAGCCAGTTTGGTACCGAGGCGCACGAATTCCGGGGTAACAAATTCCCGCTCTACCGGCATCATATAGCCCATTAACCACACGTCCAGGCGCAGGTCATCTGCCAGACCGCGCAGTAAGGTCATCGGAACATGCGTATGCGCGTTGATTAGACCCGGCATGAGTACTTTACCGCCGCAATCCAGCACTTGTTCCGCCTCGTAAGCGCCAAGAATGTCATTTTCTGGACCGGCCGCAAGGATTTTGTGCGCGCTGATTGCTACCGCGCCCGGTTCATAAATGTTGTAGTCGCCATCCATGGTGAGCACAATGGCGTTGGTGAGGATTAGTTCTGCCTGTTCCATTTTTCTCCTTTAGTATTTCAGGAAGTAGCGTCGGATGGCGTCTAAGGCTGAGTTTACCGCCCAAATCTGGCCATCGCCAGGAGGGCCACCGTAAGAGCGCTGCTGTATTTTTTCCGTATCGGCTGCTTCCAATATCTGCGTGAGGTCCTGCTTCTCGCTCTCGGAAATGAGCATGACGCCAAGAGCGAGCGTGCTGTTTTGCTGGGCTTTTGCATCCGCCATCAACGCTTTGAGCGTTTCGACGGAAATCTTGCCGTCGATGAACTCGCCGCTAACCCGCGTGGGAGTGTACTTTTTTAGCCTTGCCAGAATTTCTCCCTTGGTGCCAACCTCAATCAAGGTCAGTGTCGCGTTGTTTTGCTCCAGGAGATTGGCTACCGCTTCTTCCAGGGTGGTCTCGTTCTCGCCGTAAATGTAATTTCCAAGTTTTTCGCGGATAAGTTTCAGTACCGGGTTCATCATTTTCTCGGCTTCCGCAGCGGACTCCGCCTTGGCTGTTACGCGGATATCGGTCTGACCGGGATGAGCCAGCAAGCCAACTGTCGGGTTGCTGAGCTTTTCCAGGTCGCCGATTAATTCATCAATACTGGATTCGCTTTTGAAAATGGTGTGGATTACCCAGGCTTTAATCACGGTTTCCTGCAAGGTGTAGCGCTGCTTAAGGTATCCGAGTACAAATTGCTGCATCAGATATTCCATCTCGCGCGGGACGCCTGGCAGCGAAATGATGGTTTTCGTACCCAGTTCGAAGGCAAAAGCCGGCGCAGTACCGACGTCGTTTTTAATCGCGATGCCGTTGGCAGGGATGTATGCCTGCCGCTTATTGTTCTCCGTTGGCGTGCGGCCGTAACGGCTGAACCATTCCTGGATTTGCGCCCATAATTCTTCATGGTAAACAAGCGGAACATTAAACACTTTGGCCACTGCCTCGCGGGTAGGGTCGTCCACGGTCGGCCCGAGGCCGCCGGTGGTGATGACGATATCCGCGCGCATGAGGGCTTCCTGGAGGGTCGCGGTTATCCGTTGGACATTATCGCCTACGGTGGTCAACCGGTAAAGATCAACGCCAATGTCCCGCAAAGCCCGCGCAATGTAACGAGAATTCGTGTCATGGATTTCACCCAACAGCAGTTCGGTTCCGATAGTCACAATTTCGGCAACAGCCATACGTTTCGTCCTTAGTAAGTGGTTTAATTCCATAATTTTATCTTAATTTCAGTCTGAATGACTGATTTTTCTATTAACGGAGTCGAAAGAGGGCATTGAAAAGGTATACTATCGCTTAATGACACGCGGATATCGGAAACAATTGGGTGATTGGGGAGAAGAGGCCGCTTGCGCCTATCTCGAGAAGCAGGGCTGCCAATTACTGAAGCGCAATTTTCGCGTGAGACAAGGTGAAGCAGATATCATCGCCTCGAAAGACGGTACGCTGCTTTTCGTTGAAGTAAAAACCCGCGCTAATCAGGCGTATGGTTTTGGCGAGGACGCGCTCACTCCTAAAAAAATGCAAGCCTTGCTGCAGTGCGTGGATGCCTACCTGGGAGATCTCCCGGAGCCGCTTCCAGGCTGGCAGATTGACCTGATTGTCGTGGAAGGCAAGCTGGGGCAGCCCGACCCAACACTTCTGCATTTTGAAAACCTGGGGGAGTTTCCCTCATGACCGATAAAAATCCAGCTCGCCTGGTTGTTTTAGTCGGTCCAACCGGTTCAGGAAAATCAGCGCTGGCAATTCGTCTCTGCAAAGCATTGGCAGGGGAAATCATCTCTGTTGATTCGCGCTACTTGTACCGGGAATTGAACATCGGAACAGCCAAACCCAGCCCTGAAGAACTGGCAAGCGTGCCGCATCACTTGATTAATATCACAAGCCTGGATGCTCCCTGGAGCCTGGGGGTATTTCAGAAAGAAGCCCGCAGGTTGATTGAGGGTATTAACGCCAGAGGGAAATTGCCTTTTCTCGTGGGTGGCACCGGACAGTATGTGCGGGCAATCCTCGAAAACTGGGAAGTTCCCGGGCAGGTACCCTTGGACAACCTGCGAGAAGCGATAGAAGGCTGGGGAGAGCGTATTGGTTTTGACGCGCTCCACAAACGCCTGGAACGGCTTGACCCCGAGGCAGCCTCCCGAATTGATTACCGCAACAAACGCAGGACCATTCGCGCATTGGAGGTCTTATTTTTGACCGGAAACCGCTTTTCCGAACTGCGTACAAAGTCTTCATCACCTTATCAGACCCTCGTGCTTGGGCTGGATTGGCCGCGGGAGCTGCTCTATCAACGGATTGACGGGCGCATAGACGCAATGATCGCGAACGGCTTTATCGAGGAAGTTCGCGCGCTGCGGGAGGCTGGCAAGGCAGAGGAAGTGCGGCGTATGGGTATTATCGGATACCCAGAAATTCTGAATTACCTGGACGGAAACATAACGCTGGACGAAGCGGTAACGCTTATCAGGCGAAATACCCGGGTCTATGTGCGTCGGCAGGCGAATTGGTTCAAGCCCACGGATCCCATGATCCATTGGATTAAAGCAACAGATCCAGCCGCGCTAGAACGCATGCTGGATCTGATCAAAACAGTTTTTGCCGATTAGCCTTGTATGGCTGGAATGCCCTGGGTCTTTTCCACAGGGGGAGGGAAGATCGCCTCAAACTGCTCTCTTGACAGCGTTTCTACCTCAAGCAGTTTTTCAGCTACCTCAATCAGTTTTTCCTTGTAGGTGACCAATATTTCCTTTGCCTGCGCGTACGCGTTGCTGACAATCTCGCGGACCTCCTGGTCAATCTTCTGGGCTACGAACTCCGAGTAGTCGCGCTGCTCTGAAATTTCGCGGCCAAGGAAAACCAGCTCTTCCTTCTGCCCGTAAACCATTGGCCCAAGCTCTTCACTCATGCCAAGGCGCGTTACCATTCTACGTGCCAGCTTGGTTACGTTCTCAATATCGCTGGAAGCGCCGCTGGTGATGTCATCGAAAATGACTTCCTCCGCGGCTCTACCGCCCAACATACCAACCATGGTGGCAATCAGTTTCTTTTTCGAGTCCAGGACCCGGTCTTCCTCGGGGAGGGAGAGCGTGAAGCCGCCTGCCATACCCCTGGAAATTATCGAGACTTTTTGCACCGGGTCGCCTTCGGGGAGGGTATTGATGACCACTGCGTGGCCTGCTTCGTGGTAGGCAATGATTTTCTTCTCGTCCGGGTTGATAAGCCGGCTCTTGCGTTCCGGTCCCGCGATAACGCGTTCAATTGCTTCCTCAAACTCAGCTTGTTCAATGACTTTCTTGTTGCGCCGGGCTGCCAGGATGGCGGCTTCATTCACCAGGTTTTCAAGGTCTGCGCCGACAAAACCGGGGGTGGCGCGCGCAAGCAGTTCCAGGTCCACAGCGGGAGAGAGCGGTTTCCCGTGGACGTGCACCTTCAGGATTTCCACACGCCCAAGCATGTCTGGTTTATCCAGCATGGTCATCCGGTGCTTATCATTAATTAACTTGCG
>CAZPWL010000036.1:12247-14628 GCA_964590535.1 uncultured Anaerolineaceae bacterium | reverse complement strand
CAATCCTTGAAAAAATTTCCAAAGATTACGCGGAAAAATTAATCGTTGCTAAAGTAAATACCGATGAAAACCAGGAATGGGCCAGCAAATACCACGTTGAAGGCATCCCGACCATGCTGATGATTGCCAAGGGAAAAATTGTGCACCGTCAGGTCGGCGCTTTGCCCGAACCAATGCTGCGGGATGTGGTCAATCAGTTCCTGGATGTTGTGAACACCCAGCCAAAGTAAAGCATCATCAATTAAACGCAAAAAAGAGGGCAGAAGCCCTCTTTTTTCGTCTTAATCAGCCTACGCAGAATCTCTCGTGATGTCCGCGCCAAGCGCGGCTAACTTCTGGTCGATTCTCTCGTAACCCCTCTCAATTTGCGTAATGTTGCGTATAGTCGAAGTTCCATTCGCGGACAACGCCGCTAATACCAGCGCGATGCCAGCCCGGATATCCGGGCTGTCCAGCTTTTCGCCGTTTAATCGGGTAGGGCCTTGCACAATACAGCGGTGCGGATCGCACAACACAATTTGTGCGCCCATGGACACAAGTTTATCCGTGAAGAACATCCGGCTGGGGTACATCCAGTCGTGGAAGAGGATGCTACCCGTGGACTGCGTGGCAATCACAATCGCGATGCTCATCAGGTCGGTTGGGAAAGCCGGCCAGGGCATCACGCTGATTTCCGGGATAGCATTGCCAAGATCCGGTTCAATCACCAGCCGCTGGTTAGCGCCTACCAGGATGTCATCGCCGATAAAGTCAAAATCCACGCCCAGGCGGCGGAAAACCAGCTTGATCATGCCCAGATGCTCCACGCCTGCATCTTTTATGCGGATTTCGCCATGGGTCACTACGGCAGCGCCAACAAAACTGATTACCTCAAGATAATCCGGACCGACCGTAAACTCCCCACCGCCAAGTTCTTTCACACCGTCAATCACAAGCGTATTGGAACCGATATTCTTGATATCCGCACCGAGGATGTTAAGCAAATGGCATAGTTCCTGAATGTGGGGTTCCGAAGCGGCGTTGCGCAGAATGGTGCGTCCTTCCGCTTTGGCAGCCGCCATGATGGCGTTTTCTGTGGCCGTAACGCTGGCTTCATCCAATAAGATATCCGCGCCGGTGAGCTTTGGGGCGGAAAACTTAAAAGTTCCATTGTAAGAAAACTGAGCACCCAGCTTGTTCAAGGCCAGGATATGGGTATCCACACGCCGCCTGCCGATTACATCGCCGCCAGGGGGCGGAAGCGATAACCCTCCCGAACGGGCAACCATCGGGCCAGCGAGCAGGATGGATGCCCTGATTTGCCGGCAGATATCAGGGTCGAGGTCGGAAGGATGCACTTCTTTGGCGTGGAATTCATATGACGAGCTTTCTCCAATTTGCCGGATTTCCACTCCCAGGCTCTCCAGCAAGCGGCGCATCGTGCGCGTATCGGTAATATCTGGCAAATTGTGCAAGACCACCGGCTCTTCCGTCAGCAAACAAGCAGCCATCAATGGCAGGGCGGCGTTTTTGTTACCAGAAGGGCGCATCGTGCCTGAAAGAGGTTTTCCTCCGCGAATGATGAATTTGTCCATGACGTCTCCTTTTCAGTTGACAACTACTACCGGACGGGTCCGGATACGGCTACGCTTTCGGGAACCGAGGCTTGGAATTTTGTAAAGTTTTCAGCAAATTTCGCGGCTAGCGACAGTGCTTCCCGCTCGTACGCCGATTGATCTGCCCAGGATTGCTCAGGGTTCAGCACGGTCTGCGGGACGCCTGCAACAGCATCAGGAATGGAAACCCTGAAGATCGGATGCACGTGCGTAGGCGCTTCGTTTAAGCTACCATTCAAAACCGCGCTGATCATCGCGCGCGTGAGCGGGAGCGCAATGCGCTTGCCAACGCCGAAACCCCCGCCAGACCAGCCCGTATTTAGAAGCCAGACCTTGGTGTGGTGTTTTTCCAGGTTCTTCGCAAGCAAATTGGCGTAGATGGCGGGCTTCAAAGGTAAAAACGGCGCGCCAAAGCAGGTGGAGAAGGTCGCTTCGGGTTTTTCTCCCAATCCTCTTTCCGTACCGGCCAGCTTGGAAGTGTATCCACTCAGGAAATAGTACATCGCCTGGTCTGTATCAAGCCGGGCGAGCGGAGGCAAAACACCAAACGCGTCAGCGGTCAAAAAGAAGATATGGTCTGGATGCCCGCCCATACCGGAAGGTTCGTAGTTTGGAATGTAGTGCAAAGGATAAGCCGCGCGGGTGTTTTCTGTTATCTCGCTGCTGTCAAAATCAGGTACGCGGTTCGCGTCAAGCGGCACATTCTCAATCAGGGTTCCAAAGCGGTTAATCGCCGACCAAACCAAGGGCTCAAATTCAGGGTTGATACGGATGGTCTTGGCGTAA
>CAZPWL010000036.1:0-12237 GCA_964590535.1 uncultured Anaerolineaceae bacterium | reverse complement strand
TCCACCTTCTCCCCAGCCGTGTTCGTCGTCGCCTATCAAGGCACGTTCGGGATCTGACGAAAGCGTAGTCTTGCCGGTGCCGCTAAGCCCAAAAAACAAAGCCGTCTCGCCTTGGGTGCCTTTGTTGGCGGAACAATGCAAAGAAAGGACGCCGCGTTTTGGAAGAATGTAGTTCATGTAGGTGAATACGGATTTCTTGATTTCACCGGCATAGGAAGTGTTGCCAATCAGTACGATTTTTTCGTCAAAATTCATAACCACGAAGGTAGGCGAGCGTAAACCGTCAGCAGCCGGGTCTCCAGCGAAACCAGTCGCGGCAATGATGGTCAGGTCGGGGTCCAAAAAAGGCGTTTCTTCAGCGGGCGGTATAAACATGTTGGCAGCTGCCAGGTTCTGCCAGGCCAAATCAGTAATAACGCGCACGCGTACTTTTTGCGTGGGATCGGCGCCAGCAGTGACATCGCGAACAAACAGTTTACGTGTCTGAAGATAAGCCATCACTTTGGCCTTGAGCGCTGTAAACTTCTGCTGGTCCATCGCCTGGGTGCCTGAAGCAAGCCACAAATCCGGATCACCGTTATGCACCAGGTACTTGTCGTTGGGAGATCTGCCGGTAAAGGGAGAGGTATCCACAATAAATGCCCCGTTTGCGGAAAATTGGCCTTCGCCGCCCTTTACCGCCTCTTCCATGATTTCCGCGCGGCTGGCATTAAAGTGCATTTCGCCTGACTGAACTATTCCTAGTTTGGCAAGTTCCGAATTAAGTACTGTATCGCTTCGCTCTTCTTGTGGTGTCACTATTCATTCCTTTTTTTTATTAGCCGCGCTATCGGAGGATGGTCTCGAGTGCGGGTTTGCCATAAACTGATGAAGAACAATCCTGCAGCATCACAATTGGGTAAAAGCCGCGCGTTACCACGCCCTTTACCCAGTCAGTGGCACGCACGGCAGGCCAGTATGCCTGATAAAAATAATTCTGACGTTCCAGATCCACCTCGTTTGTGGGGCAGTCACCTGCCAGCGGGCTCTGCAGGCAGTCCGCGGATTGACAGTTGAAACTTTCGGGTGAAGCGGACGGGGCATTCAGACCGACATAGACAGGTAACTCCACTTCATCGCGGAATTCTGTCAAGGTGCCCTCAACGAAAGCTGCAGCCGTATCAGCGTCGTAATAGGTATAACTCTCCGAAGGGAGTTGAAGCTGAATATAAAAGCCATCCACCTCAGAGTAAAAACTGTACACAGGAATTCCCTGGTCTAGCACCGCCGAAGCCCACAGGATATCGCCCTGAAAGTAAGTATTCATCTTTCGCAAGAGCTCGGTCCAGATTTTTTCCGAGGTCTTTGGCGTGCCGGAGTTCGTCGCTGTCGTGATTAATGCTCCAGGCAAACTTGGACTTACTTCAGCGCCTCCAAAGATAAAATGATCTACTTCAGAACTCGCAGCCAACTGCGTATAGCTCATCATAAAGTGTTCGTATTCCTGGTACCACTGCTGCCACCAGAGCGCGTTACGCTGGCTTGCTTCCCACCACGCGTCCGCGTCTGGAGAGAAGTTAAGCTTGGGATAAAGCCCGGTCGCCAGCCCTTGTTCCTTTGCCAGCTGAATTAATTGAACCAGGTCCATGACCATCATGCCGCCGGCCGGGTTGGGGTCCAGGTAGGGCAGACCGTCAAGTTCTGTCACCTGCCAGGAAGGGGAGAATATAACCCAATTGACGCCCATCTGCATGAGTTCTGAAAACACGTTCCGGTAGCGATTAAGATCGGAAGCTTGATAAGCAGGCGTAAACTCAACACCGACCAATTGCCCATTTTCGGTCGCCCTATTTGCTTCCAAAGTTGTTGGAGCAGGACCAATCCATGAATGCCAGTTGGAAACCGCGTAGGAATTATTTGGTTCGCGACCAACCGGTATTGGGGAAGAAAAGCTGCCTTCGTCATACGCCAGCTGGCACTGGTCGTTTCGGCAGATCCGGTACTGCAGTGATTCCACGTCAGCAAAGGCTGTAAACAGCAGATACATCCATTCGTTGGTGCTGACCGGCCACATCGGAATCGGTTGACGCCAAACATCATCAAGCCGGAACTGGATGGAGATAGAATCGCTTGCAGTGGTGTTCTCCGGAACGCTTACCTGAATATTCACTGAATTGCTGCTGTCCTTCCGCCAGGTCGCGACTTTGTCAACAATTGTTACATCTTTGTCCGGGACGATGAAACGTCGGAGGACAAGCTTTTGCTCCTCGTCACGCTCCGCGTTCACGAGGCCATCCCCAAGCGTATACTTGTAAACCAGGTCGTTACCGGCGTGCAGTTTGAGTGAAATGGTGTAACGGCCGTCGTCCATGCGCGTAAGCAGCGGCATACGCGCAGCAAGCGTGCTTTCGCCGGTCTCAAGCTTGCTGTATACATTTCCAAGCTGGTACAGATTACCCGCAATCCGCGGCGGCGCCCCAAGAGCTTCATCAGGCAGGCTGACAATGAACTTGACTGTGACTTCAGGCAGAGGCGCCAGTGTGATGACAGCCGGCGTGGAAAGCTGAGGGATTACATTTGCCTGCTGCTGGAAGGATTGGTATTTTCCATCCAACGACACAACAGAAACAGTGTGGACGCCCTCCGGGACATGATCAAAAAAGAATCGCCCGGTCATATCCGTGAAGCTCAGGTAGCCTGCGACAGACACCAGGCAATCAGCCAGGGGCTTCTGGGTTTGTTCGTCCGAGACGATGCCCGTCAGCTTTCCGGTGGAGCCAGGATAAGGAAGCTCTGGCCAGGCGGAAATGCTATCGAAGACCTGCAGATTGCGGGAGACGACCGCGACCCGATACATCACGCTGGAACCATCTGCTGCTGCTTCGGGTTGGTCAATCGGAGAAGTACTCTGGTAGCGGTATTTCACCACTGCGCCCAATGGCAGCAGCAGCGTGCCGCTGTATTTATTCTCTGAAGCCAGGCTTAACTCGTAACGCGTGATGTTGTGGGCTAGTCCGGTTACTTCATCCAGGACGTTAAGCGCCAGGACTGTTTCGGGGGAATAACTTTGTTGTAGGACCACATTGAAAACCACCGGCACCAATTCGGCTGGCTGCACTTTGGAGGGAAAATCCAGTTCTGGAGCTTGCGTGACGGTCCCTCGCGGGGAGATGTTCAGGGCGCACCCGGAGGTCAGGCTTAAAACGGTTGTGGTGAGGAGAATTACGATGAGCGTCTTAAGCGTCTTTTGCCGCATAGTGCCACCTTTACTTTGGAATGGATTTTAGCAGCGCGTCAAAATTCTCCGCCAGGCTGCCCAATACTCCATTAATAAAACGCGGGGAGCTGTCGGTTCCAAAGGATTTTGCCAGCTCCACTGCCTCATTGATTCCGACTTTCAGGGGGGTCTTGCGGTAAAACGCAACCTCCCACAGGGCAATCCGCAGGATATTGCGGTCAATTACCGCAACCTGGTCCAAAGGCCACTCGGGCGCGTGAACCGCAATTAATTCGTCCAGACGTTCTCGGTTTTCAAAGACTCCCTGGGCAATTAATCGCGCGAAATCGAACTGCGCCTCATCCAGGTCATTATCAACGCCGCGATCCGCAAGGACGCTGCCCAACAGGTGATCGGTCAGGTCGACTTCGAAAAGGGTTTGCAAGGCCGCGACGCGCGCCTTGGTTCTGGATTTCATAAACGCCTAAGCTTCGAGTTCAATATCGGTAACATGTACATTAACAGAAGCAACTTCCATGCCAACCATTTCCGAAATCGCTCTGGTTACCCGTTGTTGAACCGCCTCAGCGACAACACGCACATTTTCGGCGCCGTTAACGACTACATACACATCCACGTAGATGACGGAGTCTTTTACAACAATCTTAACGCCTTCAGTGTCTGTGCGGTTATTCCTTGCCACGCCAGAGAAAACTGGCGCCATCGAGGAGACTCCTGGGGTGGCTAGGGATGTCAGGCGAGCGATAGTATTGAGCACACTGGGCGCGATGGTGGTCGTCCCTGAATGTTTTTCTTCCATGTTTACTCCATTTTTTTATTCAACTTAAGCGGGTTCACCGGCTGGGGTTGGGTCGGGTAGACAGCCTGAAAGCCAGACAGTCAGCAGAGCCAGCGTGTCGGTGCTGGCGGTGACTTTAGGGTCTTGGGCCAGAACGAGGTCAGCAAATTTCTGATAACCCAAACCTTCCGGCCAGCCAACAAGAAAGGCGTTTTCGGGATCCGGATAGTCTGGAACCTGGTCGTTTGCCTGGAAAGGAAGCCCGCTGATAACAGAACTGACCGCGCTTGCGGATGTATCCTGCAATGCTGCCCAAGCCTTCAGCATCGTTCTGGCAAAGCGGGAGCGGCTGATAAACACAGACTCCATCCGACGGATCAGAACCGCGTGCGGCGCGCTGAAAGGATTGCGAAACCCACTGATTTTTACTTCTTCGCGTATGTCCGGCAAAACTTCACGGCGAATTGCTTCCGGCAGTGCGGGCAAACCAGCAACCACCGTGCTGAGAATCTCCTTTCGGAACTCAGGCAGAAGGTACACATTCAACGCGATCATTGGTTGTAAGTTATCCATTAAACCACTTCGCTTTCGGTTAATTTGTTAGCCGGTACACAGGCAGCAGGACTGCCCAGGCTAAGCCTTAGAAAGAGTCGGCGTCATCATCCAGGTCATCATCGTCATCATCGTCGTCGTCCCATTCCCCGCTGAGGTCGTCCGGCGTGCCCATGGCTTCCCAATCGTCCAATTCTTCTTCCTCTTCCCAATTTCCAAGTTCTGTTTCTTCATCAGGAGTATAAGTCTGGCAGCCGGTATCAGGGTTTAGCTCAATGGCTGCGGCAGAACAATACCGGTCGTCAAGAAAAAGACAGTCTAGATAATGGCAGCGAATTTTTGGCATCAAAATCTCCTTATCATGGGAAAGCTGTATTCGGTTGGCATTTTACCTTAGTCTCATATAACCGTAAAGAGAACGACCTGTCAACCCGGACGAACGCGGATAGCCTGAATAACATTGGGTAAGTTTTCCAGCCTGGCAAGCAAGCGGCTAAGCTGACTGATTCCGCTGATTTCAAGAACAAGGTTTATGACGACCAGGTTTTGGCGGTTATTTAGCGATAGATCTATCAAACGCACCGGCTCACTGGAAATGATATTTGAAATGTCCGTCATCAATCCTTGCCGGTCGTAGGCTTTTATCTGGAGCGGTATGGGGAAGGTTTTTTCCTCAGTACCCCAGTCTACCCTGACCAGCCTGTTTGTGTCGGTTACGCGCAGCACATTCGGACAGTCTGAGCGGTGAATGGTAGCGCCGCGTCCACGGGTGATGTAGCCGATAATTTCATCTCCCGGCATTGGCCGGCAGCAGCGCGCCATGGTAGTCGCCAGGCCTTTCAGACCCATCACGATGACGGTATCCCCCGGTTTGGCTTTGCTCGGAATGCTCGGCATGAGCTCAAACGTCTCATCCTCAGGGGGATTCTGTGTTTCAGCAATCCTGTTTACCAGCCTGCCAATAGGAATATCGCCTGTGCCAATACCCACATACAGGTCATCAATTGTGCGAACGTGGAAATATTCCAGGAACTCAAGCAGATCAATTTGCCCTATCCCAAGCCGCTTGAACTCCTTGTCAATCAGCATCTTTCCGTGCTCAAGGTTCTGGTCGCGGTCTTGCTGCTTGAACCACTGCTTGATTTTTGAGCGGGTGCGGGAGCTTTGAACCATCCCAAGGCTTGGATTTAGCCAATCCCGGCTGGGTCCGCCCCGGTTGGCTGTCAGAATTTCGATTTTATCCCCGGTCTGCAATTTGTAATCCAACGTGACCAGCTTGCCGTTTACTTTCGCGCCACGGCAGCGGTGACCAACGTTAGTGTGCACCTGGTAAGCAAAATCTATCGGAGTTGAGCCGAAAGGTAAGTCGACTACATCGCCTCTGGGGGTGATGACGTACACCCGGTCCCGGAATACATCAGCGGGCAGTCCGTCCAAAGCGTCTGAATCATCTTCCACCTCCTGGCTCCAGGAGAGCAGGTTGCGAATGAGACTGACCTTCTGCTCGTAATCATCACTGATAAGGGCTGATTTTTCTTTGTAACGCCAATGTGCCGCAACACCAAACTCCGCGTTACGGTGCATTTCGTGGGTGCGGATCTGGATTTCCAGAGGCTTGCCGTCCTTATAAATGACAGTCGTGTGCAGGGATTGATAGTTATTGGGCTTTTTTGCAGCGATATAATCGTCAAACTCACCGGGGATGGGCGTGAACTGCATATGCATGATGCCCAGCACTTTATAGCAAGACTCTATGTCATCCACCAGGACGCGAACAGCTCGTAAGTCACGGATAGACTCAAAATTCCCGTCTTTTCGCTGCATTTTCCGGTAGATGGAAAAAATGTGCTTGGGTCTGCCTGAAATGACCGCTTTAACCTCAGATTTTTCGAGAACCGCGGAGAGCCCCCGAATGATGGATTGAATTTCTTCCTGGCGCTTAAGTCTCTGGGTCGCAAGCTTTTCAGCGATTTTGTTGTACTCTTCCGGGTTGACATAGCGAAACGCCAGGTCTTCCAGCTCCCACTTAATCTGCCAGATGCCCAGGCGATTTGCCAGAGGAGCATAAATCTCGAGGGTATCCTCGGCGATGCGCTTTTGCCTGTCCGCCGGCATATCCTTGAGGGTGCGCATGTTATGCAGGCGGTCTGCGAGTTTGACGATGATGACCCGGAAATCACTGCCAATAGCCAGAAGCATCTTACGTAAAGTCTCGACGACATACTCCGCTTTTCGGCTGCTTGTGTTTAAATCGGGAGCCAGAGGACCGGTCTGCTCATCCAAATGCTGATCCCCGCGCGAGACCTGCGGAAGGCTGGTAATGAGGGTCAGGTCTTCAACGAACTTCGCGATAGAATCGCCAAATTTCTCTCGGATTTGGTCAAGCGTCACAGCAGTATCCAGCACAACGTCGTGCAGCAGACCTGCGACTACCAGGCTGGGAGCGACTTCAATATCCAACAGGATGTTCGCAACGCCGACGCAGTGAGAAACATACGGCACGCCGGACGCCCGGGTTTGCCCCTGGTGCGCCGTTTCAGCCATGAGATACGCCGACTTTATCAGTTCGATATCAGCCGTCGTGTAAGAGGCGGGAAATTTATGAAAGACTTTATCCAAATCCATGATGATGCCGAAAGTATGCCATAAAACTAGAAAATCATTTTAGCTTTTCAGCACTTGTAAAGGATCTGTCAAGACGCAAAGCATGCAGGCAATTTACCTCGGAATTGTTGAGTTGGCCGGTGATCATATGAGTCAGAAGCCTGCCTACGCCGGGGCCAAGCATAAAGCCCTGCCCGCAGACGCCGGCGGCTAAAAGGTAGCCTTCCAACCCATCCGCTGCGCCCAGAATCGGTAATCCATCCGGGGTAATTGGGTAGGTGCCGCGCCAGGTGCGGCGAACCCGCAAGTTTCTCAGCTTGGGCATTAATTCAATCAATCGCTGGGAAGCCAAGGGTAAGAATTCACTGGTATCCAGGCAGCGATTCCCCAGAATTTGCGGAGTGGGTGTGAGGCAGAATATGATTTTCCCGGTCGGGTGCTGGTAAAAATAGAAATTACTGGAACCTTCCCTGGGGCGTATGTCCACTATCATCGGGGAGAACATTGGCATAACCGGTTCTGTGATACCCGCTTCGTGCGCTTCAGGCTGTACAGGCAGCGGAATGCCCACCAAGTCAGAAATCTCCGCTGCCCAGGAGCCCGCCGCGTTGATAAAGTACTTACAGGCGTAGGTGCCACTGGTCGTTTTTACCGATCGGATGCGTCCATGACTTGCTTCGATGGCTGTGATAGGCTCATTAAAATGGAATTCAGCGCTGGCTGCTACCGCGTGGGAAAAA
This sequence comes from uncultured Anaerolineaceae bacterium, assembly GCA_964590535.1. Lineage (GTDB taxonomy): Bacteria > Chloroflexota > Anaerolineae > Anaerolineales > Anaerolineaceae > Mesolinea. Next base: position 4,346 of record CAZPWL010000036.1, on the reverse strand, counting down.
AACGCGAAATTTGTTTTCATCGGCGATGCTGAGCCGTCCTCAGGCGAGAAAGTCCCGCCAAGAAGCCCATCAGGTTGAATATGCGGAATGATTTCACGAATAGCTTGGGCTTCATACCAGTCAATATTCAGGTTAAAGCTCTTCTGACAGGCAAGCAAATCCTGCAGGGTGTTCTTCACTTGCTGTTCGTAGGCAACAAAACAATAGCCTCCGGAACGCCATTCAATATCATCCCCATAAGTATCTTGCCATGTAGATAATATTTTAATACCTTCTGCGCATAGATATATCTTCGAAGCATCGGAATGGGTAGCCCGGACCCCGCCAATCGCGTGTTTATTCGAGGCTTGCCCAACGCTGGGAAGCGCTTCCAGCACCAGAACTTTCAGGCCTGCCTGAGCGAGATAGAAAGCGGTGGGCGTGCCAATAGATCCAGCGCCTGCAATGATGACATCAAAAGAAGGCAGTGGGTTCACTTTCCACCGCCTTCAGAGTTACCCGGAATCTGCGCCAGAAGTGAGATTGGCATCTCCACGAACACCGGTCGAATTGGTGGCTCTGTTACCTCCGATAGGGGGATGCCTTCCTGTTGATACATGCGCTTGACCATATTTAGGCAGGTTTTCCCGCCGCATGCGCCCATGCTGACGCGCAAGACTGCCTTGATTTGATTGATATCCCGGACCCCGGAACGTATCAGCTGGCGAATTTCCCCGGCGCTTACCCTTTCGCAGCGGCAAACATACGCATCGTCGGCTAAATCCGGGGTGAACTCTCCAGTCTCATCAAAAACCGGGCTTGGCTCGGTGATCGGAATCAGGCGCAAGCCCGCGATCCGGGCAGCAATTTCCGCGGGAGCTTCAACACTGACAATGTGTGTTCCGGAAAAACCAGCCAGCTTGCGTAACGCGTGCACCGGAAGGGAGCACAGCGCGTTACCAGCTGTGTCTGTGACCATAACCAAGTCTCCGGGCTTGAGTGAAGCCGCTTCCTGTTCATACGGCAGGGAGACCAGGGCAGTCCCAGCACGTTTACGGAAATCCACCAAGCTTATTGCCAACCCCGGGCAAATAGAAACACAGCGCAGACAGCCAATACAATCCTCCGCTTCACTTCGCAAAAATTGCGGGATATTACGGATATCCTGCCCGTCAATCCGGATCAGATTTTTGGGACAAATGGTCGTGCAGGGGTCGCAAGGGATTTCCTGGTTGCAGTGCAGCACTGGGAAGACCCCTTCAAAGGTATTCGGTAAAACCTCCTCACGCAGCGCGCCCGGTTTCGACTTTAGGATTTCTTCAAGATGCATCCATGATTCCGGAACAGGCGAGCGACTTTTACCTAAGCGCTCGGTGATTTGCGCCCCAGCAATCCTGCCCGAAAAAATAGCCGCCGAGGCTTCGGCGATCTCCTGGGCATCGCCAGCAGCATAGACTGGCAGTCCGACTTCTTCCGCTTTGCGGATGAATTCGTTCACCGGGTCTAGCCCGACTGCTATCAGGACCGTGTCACACGCGTATTCTTGCACTGTGGAAAGGATTGGTTTGAAGTTCTGATCGACTCGGGCGATGCGGATTTTTTCAACGCATTGATCCCCAAGTGCCTCCAAAACGGTGTGCGAAGTCAGGACCGGGACGCCTGAGCGCACAAGTTTATCCAGATGGACCCGGTAACCGCCGCATGCCGGAGCAGCTTCCACCAAGCCAGCCACATGAATGCCGGCCTGAATGGCGTGATAGCCCGCAATGAGCCCCACATTACCTCCGCCCACAATGAAAAGGTTTTCACAGGGGCGTATCAGGTCGCGATTGACCAGCGTCTGAAAAGCGCCTGCGCCGTAAACTCCAGGCAGGGTATTGCCTGGAAATGCCAGGCTGCGTTCACGCGCGCCGGCAGCAACCAGCAGCACCTGCGGCTGCACCAGGACGTATTGGCTGCCTGCTCGCAGGATACCTACGCTGCAATCCTCAAAAATTGCCAGCGCGGTGCTGTTCTCCCAGATTTCCACAGCCGCGTTGGCGCGGGCTTGTGCTTCCAGTTTTTTCGCGATATCTATGCCGCGCGTGCCTGCATATACGGCTTCAGACGCACCAAAAAAACGGTGGGTCTGCAAAACAAGCTTTCCACCCAGTTTGTCTTTGTCATCCACCAGCAGAACCGAAACGCCAGCCTTTCCTAACTCCTCCGCAGCGGAGAGGCCTGCCGGACCGCCGCCAATAATCAAGGCTTCAACACTCTTCCGAGGAGTCGGAGCGGAAATAACCGGTTCCGCTGGCACATCCGGGAGCACAGGCAGCCCTTCAGCGGGATAGACGCGCATACCAGGCTTAACGGGCGTCATGCAGGCTTTGACGGGCAGTCCGTCCGCGATTACCATGCACTGTGAACACTGTCCGTTGGCGCAAAAAATGCCTTGGGGGGAATGGTCTTTAGGATGATGCCCGAATGTGTGAACTCCATGCGCGAAAAGCGCTGAGGAAATCATTTCATCGGGTTTAGCTTGCAACTGCTGGTCGTTCCAATAAAAAGAAAGGTAGGTCTCTGGATTAATCGGTAAAATAGGGTGAGTTGATATCCGATAATCGGTCATAGTTCCAATCGCCAAACTCTGTATTTAACTATCGGCAACTATGATACCACTAAGCCGCTTATCCAAAGATTTCCAGATACTTCTTATCCAATTCAGCGTCGCTCAGATGGCTGTAGCGCTGCGTGACGGCAATGTTTTGGTGGCGGGCAAGCTCCTGCGCCAGTTTCAAGTTACCCGAGGCGAGCAAAACTGTGGTGACGAAGTAATGACGGAACGAATGCGGGGTGATAGAACCTACCGCTTCGGGTCCAACTGCTTCCCGCACGCGCTGGTTCACAATTTCCCGCCCGGTCGTGGTGGATATTGGTTTGACCTTTTTTCCGCTGCCTTTGTCGTGCCGCGCAAACACAGGCAAGGCTGCCAGCGCTTTTCCGCTGCCGCCGTCGAGTTCAGCGCGCAGGCGCAGGTAATCCTTGATGGCCAGCAAACTGCGCCTGGAAAAACGCAGGACTGCTTCACGGTTGCCTTTGCCAATGATTACCGCGCGGTACTCATCCCAGTCGATATCCCCGCGGCGCAAATTGCAGGCTTCGTGCACGCGCAAGCCTGTATCCGCCAAGGTAAACAAAAAAGCCCGGTCGCGCAGGTTAATCAGATGCCCGTTGGGGTCTTTGGTTTCAAGCAGATTCAAACCTGCGGCGTAATCCAGCACCTTTTCAATCGCGGATTTTGGAAATTGGGGTAAACGGATACCCGGCTTACGTGCGCGCTGCTTAATGAGCAGCCGAATGCGGGGAAGGTTGATGGATGCCAGGTTTTCTCCCGCCAGGAATTCATAGAACCCCACCACGGCTGTCATATAACACTGTTCGGTGGAGGGGGCCATGTCCTTCAGCGCCCGGGTGAGCCAAATCACCGGCTCTTCGGTAAGGCTGGCGACTGGCATGGTTTCCAGGTCCAGTTTATGTCCGGTCAGGACCTGGCTGTAGAGATTAATCGCGTTGGTATAGGTGCGAGCGGTGTTGGCGCTGCGCGAGAGGCGCACCGAGGCAAGATATCTGCTGAGAGCCTGGCTGACTGTTTCATTGGAATCCATAAAAGAATTATACCGCTAAGCGTGTTAAGGTTGTGATAATATACATTTATGCCTTCTAATAACCATATAAATAACACGCTGTTGCGTATAGTATTGCGTTATCACATCAGTAAAAAAGATAAATCAACACTTTAGCTTTAAATATGGAGGGCATTTTACTGTGTCACGCTCATGCTGCGTTTCTGAGCGCTGAAATCGATAAAAAATCTACATCTTTCTATAAGAGAATAGCAAAGCGGACAGAAGGGACTAGGTCATGCATCGAACAGCCGTTTAAGCATCTTTTCTTAGCCAAATCCGAACTCTTCAAAGTGATGGAAAATTATGACAAATGCGCAGCAGATTGCCTAAAGAGTTTGGCCGGAGGCGTACACAGAACGACAGGCGAGCTTGAAGCGATACGGAAAAATTTATAACAATTATTTTCAGCGCTTTGGTTTGACACAGGAAAATACTTCATTGCGATGGATTACCCACGAGCACTCCCCTCCTGCCTTATTCGGATAACTATTAGCTTATGATAATTATACTTATCATAACCAATATCAGAAATATCGAAACTTGCGCTCCCCTATCCGAGATTCTCTGGGGATTTTATAGCGCTGCTGCGTCAACGGCGCATAAAGGTTTCCCAGGCGCCTTTCCACGGCTCGCCCAGGCGGTTATTCTCGCTTACCTGGACCGCGCTGAAACGCTGCCCGATCGCTGCCAATTGCTGCG
>CAZPWL010000035.1:6812-14653 GCA_964590535.1 uncultured Anaerolineaceae bacterium | reverse complement strand
TTTACTTGCTGGAAAAACTGAAGGGCATTCCGCGCCCCTGGAAAGCGCGCTTTGTGTGCGCGGTGGTAGTTTGCAGTTCAACTGGCGAATTGCTGCGGACCTGGGGGGAATGCCCTGGGGAAATCATCCCCGAATTTCGCGGCTCCAACGGGTTTGGATATGACCCAATATTTCTGGTGTCTGGCACGAATAAAACCATGGCTGAGCTGCCGGACGAGCAAAAGAACCAGCTAAGCCACCGTGCGCGGGCTTTGCAGGCAGCGCTGCCGGGCTTGTTTGAGTTCGCAAGCAGGTAGGACGGTTTTACCAGCAGTTAAAGTGTACCTTGGCCGGGTCGTAACGGTCCGCGGGCTGATAAGGATGCGCCGGGTGCCCGACCGCGATTAGTCCGAGCGGCTGGACACCCGCCGGCAAACCCACCAGAGCGGAAAAGTCCGCCATGCGTTTGGCATCCGGGCAAATGCCCAGCCAAACCGCCCCCAAACCAATTCCATGAGCAGCCAACAGAATATTCTCAGTTGCCGCGGCGCAGTCCTGCTGCCAGTACTCGCCCATCTCGCCATCAACGACCTGCCCACAAACCAAGATTCCGAGCGCGGCTTCCTTCATCATTTCTGACCAGGGATGGATTGAGGGAATTTTATCCATCAAAACCCGGTCATTAATGACAATAAAATGCCAGGGTTGGCCGTTATCCGCGGAAGGCGCTTGCATGGCAGCGCGTAATAGGGTTTCGAGGTCCTTATCGCTAAGCGGTTCCTGAGTGAATCGGCGCACGCTTCTTCTGGTATAAATTGCTGTGAGAATATCCATTCTGTTCCCTCTGATTTTATAGTTTATAGCCAAAACGCCGCAAAAGGCTTTTCCGAGCGGCAATGTCTTCCTCAGCTTCAACTCCCAGCGGTGGCTGCCCGTCGATTACGCCCAAGATTCCGCGCCCATGTTCCGTCACCGCGACGACAACCTCAGTCGAATTTGCAGTCGCGCAAAAGACCCGGCAGACTTCGGGCACTTGTTTGACGGAATTAAGCACATTCACCGGGTAGAAGCCCTCCGCCAGGAAAAGGATGAAGCAGTGCCCCGCGCCGACCGCCAGGGCGTTCTTACGGGCAAGCTGCAGCATGGCTTCGTCATTGCCGCTCCAACGCACCAAGCGGGGATTGGATGCTTCGCAGAAAGCCAGCCCAAAGCGAATGCCAGGTACCGCGGTAACCAAAGCTTCGTGGATATCTTCAACGGTTTTGATGAAATGCGACTGACCAAGAATAAAATTAATCTCTTCAGGCTTTTCAATCTGAACAAGCTCTAAGTTCATTTTTACCTCCGTACGTATTGGCTGCATTTTAACATAATACGCTTCAGGAACCCTGTTAGGTGCAAATAAGGTAAAATTTTAACGTGCAGCGAAAATTTGATATTTTGGGCGTATTCATCGTGTTGGTAATACTTGCCACGCTCGCTTCCGCTTGCGGGGCGCAGCCATTAGCCCGGCCTTCCGCCCTGCCTGCCGGGGTTACCCCTACGCCATTCCTGTCTACCTCCACACCTATGCCCACCTTTACGCCTACTGCCGCGCCTTTGGGCAGCCCACAAAACCCCATCGTGATGGCAATCATCGGCGCAGAACCAGACAGCGCGCAAATTGGTCAGCTAGACAGCCTGACTGCCCAACTTTCCGGTTTTTTGGGGCTGGCAGTGAGTGGGCGTTCATACCCTGATTACATCAGCCTGGAAACCGCGCTGCAAAAGCAGGAAGTCCATCTGGCCTGGCTAAATCCGGTCGAATATTTGCTTGCTTCCGATAAAGACTTGCTAAGCTCGCAATTGGTCGCCAATCACCTCGGGGTGACCGCATACGGCGTGCAGTTCCTGGGTCACAAAGATGCCAACCTGACCCGCTATTTTGATGCCGGCACCAACCTTGCGACCGCTCCGGCAGCAACAGCCCTGCCGCAGTTTGCCGGGCTGACCCCCTGCCTCACCAATGAAAAATCCCTGCCTGGATATTGGGTTCCCTTGGGTTATCTCGCGCAAACCGCTGTTCCAACTCAAAGCGCTGTGCTGACCAAGACGTACAGCGCCGGTATTCGCGCTCTCTACATCAAGGGCGTCTGTGATTTCACCGCCACTTACGCTATCTCCAGCGACCCACGCACCTCATCTGAGGTCATTTCGGACCTGCCGGATGTCATCGATCGTGTGCCCATCATCTGGCTTTCCCCGGCAGTAATCCCCAACCTCGGCTTTTCAGTCAGCCCACTGCTGCCCCTGCCGGTGACCGCGCAAATTACCAATTATCTGCTGGAACTCAGCCGTACCGAATCAGGCAGAAATCAATTGACAGAGTTGAATGCCTACGAAATCGCCAGGCTGGAACCCCAGCCGGATGACGCCTATAACGAACTGCGCAAGCTGCTGGCTGTGCAAAACCTGCGCCTGAGCAACCTGCTTCCCTGAGAAAGCTTTCGACCAACGATGCGCAAGTTTCTGAGGGTTCTGCTGGTTTGTTCTTGTGTGTTATTTTTTTTGGTCGCTTTCCTGCGCCTGGGCATGATATTCTACGCCAGCAGGAAGACAGTCGGGATATCTGCGGTAATTCCCGCGCAGGTAGTAATTGTCCCCGGCGCGGGCCTCAGCGCGGATGGAACGCCCTCCGCGCCGCTGCGCGATCGCGTTCAAGCGGCAGTGGACCTTTATCAGGCTGGCAAAGTCCAGAAGATTCTGATGAGCGGGGATAACAGCACGGTTTATTACAATGAACCTGAGTCCATGCGCCAATACGCCCTATCCTTAGGCGTACCCGACGTGGATATTGTCTTGGATTATGCCGGGCGACGGACCTATGATACTTGTTACCGCGCACGTGAAATTTTCGGAATTGAAACAGCTGTTATCACCACCCAGCCTTACCATTTACCTCGGGCAGTATTTTTGTGCGACCGACTAAATATAAACATCCAAGGTCTGGAAGTGGAACAGTCGCGCTACGTCCGCGCCCGATATATTTTTTGGCAGGTCCGCGAGGTCTTTGCCACGCTGGCGGCTGTCTGGGATGTTTATGTTTTCAAGCCGCTGCCCATTTTAGGCCAGCCCGAACCTATATTCCCATAAATGGAGTCCCAATGAATCGCGAGGAAGCCCTGCAGTTTATCCGTGAGTACGTGAAAAGCGAAAGTCTTGTGCGGCATATGCTTTCTGTGGAAGCAGCTATGCGATATTACGCGCGGAAACTGGACGAGAACGAAGAAGAATGGGGCTTAGCAGGCTTGCTGCACGATTTTGACTGGGAAATCCATCCCAACGCAGAAGAGCACCCGCTCGCTGGCGCTCCAATTCTGCGGGAAGCTGGCGTGCCCGAAGAAATCATTGCCGCAGTACTCTCCCACGCGGACCACACCGGGCTCCCGCGCGACACCTTGCTCAAGAAAGCACTGTTTGCCTGTGATGAAATCACAGGTTTGATAACAGCGGTCGCTTTGGTGCGTCCTTCCCGTTCACTTTTCGACCTCGAAGCCGCGTCCATCCGCAAAAAATGGAAGGACAAGGCTTTTGCAGCCGGCACGGACCGCGCCATGATGGAAACAGGGGCGCATGAATTTGGCATTGACTTGTGGGAACACGTAAGCAACGTGATCACCGCGATGCGCACAATCGCTCCAGATCTAGACCTGGTCGGAAACTATCCCCAATAATCCAGTTTACGATTTTTCCCAATAATCCGAAAAATCATCCAAAGCGGTCGAACCGATCAACTCATCACTGGCTTTCAAGGTAAATGCGGGTTGACCGTTCGCTGTGCGCGTTCGCTCGGCTGCACTTGTAATGGTGAACACTTTGCTGGCTGATTTTCGGAAATGGCAGATGACCTTATCCGAGAGTTTACCGGCGGTTTGCACCACGATCTGATCGTCCTTAGCGAGCTTCCAGCTGATGACGCCCTGACCGTACCTGCCCTGAATCGGGTAATCCTCGGCTTTTACACGTTTTGCCAGTCCTTTTCGCGTCAGGAGCGCGACACAGTCCTTGTTATCGACGAGGCTGACGCCTACTACGTAATCCCCTTCTTTCAGTTTTAAACCATTCACGCCAGCAGCGATCAATCCCATCGGGCGGATCTCAGACTCATTGAAGCGAATGCTCATCCCGGTGGCGGTTGTCATCAGAATGTCCTGTTTCCCGTTGGTCAGCAGCACCTGGAATAATTCATCCCCATCGTTAACTTTAGTCAAAACAAAGCTGTTTGCTGAAGCTCCGGGCAGCTCTTGCAGCGCGGAACGTTTGACCATGCCCTGACGCGAGATCGTCAGCACGAAAGTTTCGGGGAGTTTCCCGCGGTCCATGGGTACGCTAAAAATGCCCTGTAAAACGTCTTCTTCGTTAAGTGGGGAGAGTTTATGCGCCGCGATACCTTGTTCGCCGTTTTTCTGTACAGGAATTGCCAGAGAATGGATTGCAGCGGCCTTTCCCTCTGTGGAGACAAGGAAAACAGTCTGATGCGAGTTCACGCGCAGCATGTTCCAGGGTGCGTTGTCGCCTCCCAAACGATTGGGTTTATCGCCGTCCGTCCGTGAAAGAATGCCGTCGGAGCTGGCTTCAATCCAAAAGTGCTCCAGTGGCATAACGTCTGTTTGGGTCAGAAGCTCCGAGACCTTTTCACCTTCTCCAAGACGTATAATCTGGGTCCGGCGGGGGTCGGCATATTTTGTCTTCAGAGCTTTGAGTTCCGTTATCTCGACCTGGCGCATCTTCTGCGGAGATTTAAGGAGCGCCTGCAGATTCTTGATAGTTTCTGTGACCTGCTGGTACTCATCCTCTATTTTCTGGCGTTCAAGCGACGCCAGCCGGCGCAACTGCAGGTCCAGTATGGCAGTCGCCTGGATTTCGTCCAGACTTAGCTTACTCATCAGGTTCTGGCGGGCTTCTTCAGCGGATTTTGATTTACGGATTATCTGAATGACCAGTTCAATATTCTTAATAGCTACGCGCAGTGCTTCAAGAATATGGCGCCTCTCCTCGTTTTTTCGTAATTCGTACTCGCTGCGTCTGCGGATAACCTCCAGGCGATGTTCAATAAATACCCGCAAGCTCTGTTTCAAGGATAACCTGTGCGGGCTGCCTTCAACCAACGCCAGGATATTGATTGCGAAGGTGCTGTGCATAGCCGTCTTTTTGTACAGCGCGCTGAGGACTTTTTCAGGATCTGCGTTTTTATTGAGGTCAATGACAATCCGCATACCCTGCCGGTCGGATTCATCCCGCAGGTCCGTAATGCCGTCCACCACCCCATCCCGAACAAGCTCGGCAATCTTCTCTATCAATGCGGACTTATTGACCATATACGGCAGTTCGGTCACGATGATGCGCATCCTGCCGCGGGACATTTCCTCCAGGCGGGTCCGGGCACGGATCTGGACAACGCCGTTACCACTACCGTAAATCTGCGCCAGCGTATCTGTGGTCTCCTCTTGCAGGATCAAACCGCCGGTCGGGAAATCTGGGCCCTTGATGAAACGCATGATTTCTTCTGTGGAGATGTCGTCAATCTTGTCCCAGTTTTCGAGTAAAAGCGTTAGCGCATCGATAACCTCACCCAAATTATGCGGGGGGATATTGGTTGCCATACCAACCGCGATACCGGAGGCTCCGTTCACAAGCATGTTTGGCAGGGCTGAAGGAAGCACCAGCGGCTCTTTCAGGGAACCGTCAAAGTTATCCGTGAACTCCACGGTGTCCATGTCAAACTGTTTGAGGATTTCCACCGCGGCTTCAGAAAGCCGGGCTTCTGTATAGCGCATGGCCGCCGGCGGGTCGCCATCAATGCTGCCAAAGTTACCCTGTCCGTCCACCAGGGGATAACGCTCAGAGAAGTCCTGGGCCATGCGAGCCATAGCTTCATAGACAGCGGAATCCCCATGCGGGTGGTATTTGCCCAGAACCTCGCCAACGATTCTGGCAGATTTACGGTGGGGTTGGTCCGGCCGCACACCCATATCGTACATCGCGTAAAGGATGCGCCGTTGCACAGGCTTCAGGCCATCGCGAGCATCCGGCAGCGCGCGGGAAACAATCACACTCATCGCGTAGTCCAGGTAGGACTGCTGCATTTCCGTGTTGATATTAATCTTTTTAATCGAGGTTGAATCCATAATTAGCTCGCATAATCATTATTTTCAGTCCGCTTCAAATCCGGCATAAATATAGCATAAAAAAACCCGGAGCGTTTCAGGCTCCGGGTCGGTTTTACTGGAAATATTTCTCTTCTATTCGTCGTCCATACCCAGGTCGTCGGTGTCGGGGTCGTCATCCATCTCAGGGTATTCATCCGCGACCAGGTAATCATCATTGTTGAAAGCAACTTCGGCGGCATCATCTTCCATGAAGATATTCATCTGCTGTACTTGAATATCTTCCTTACCAGGTAGATGTTCCACATCCTGCTCGGCAAAACGCGCGGGGTCAAAGCCTGTGCCGGCCGGGATCAGCTTCCCGATGATGACGTTCTCCTTTAGACCATAGAGCAAGTCTTCCTTGGAGGCAATCGCGGCGCCAGCTAACACTTTGATCGTGTGCTGGAACGAGGAAGCCGAGAGGAAGGAGTCGGTATTCAAGGAGGCTTTGGACACCCCCAGCAGAACGTTGACAAAGCGTGCCGGCCGCTGTCCTTTGGCAATCAACTCTTCATTCACCTTGCGAAGTTCAAGCCGGTCTACCAGATCCTGAGGCAGGTACTGAGAATCACCAGGACGCGAAATCTGCACTTTGTTGAGCATCTTGCGGATGATTACCTCAAAGTGTTTGTCGTTAATATTCTGACCCTGGGTGCGATAGACCTTCTGGATTTCGGTCATCAGATAGAGCTCGGTCGCCTCACGGCCCTTGATGTAGAGAATGGTGTGCGGGTTCAGGGAACCTTCGGTCAGCGGTTCTCCGCCTTCCACAATCTGACCTTCCTTTACCATCAGCCGGGCTGTCGGAGGAATATCATATTCTTCCGTCTCGCGGTTCTCGTAGGAGACAATCACATTGTTGTCTTCAATCCGAACGCGTCCGGCGTGCTGGGCTGCGATTGTCGCGTCTTCCAACTGCGCAAGCACATCACCAATCGAGACTTCGCCTTCGTCCTTAACCTGCACATTCCATCCCGCAGGGATTTCATACGTGTCTGAGGTCATCTCGCTGTGGTCCACCCGGACCATGCGTTGTTCAAGATTTTTCTGCGACTGGATCAGGTGCACGACGCCCTTGATGCGGCTGATAACAGCCTCGCCCTTAGGCATAACGCGCGCCTCAAACAATTCTTCAACACGCGGGAGACCGGTTGTGATATCCCCAGCGGCAGCAACGCCACCGGTGTGGAAAGTACGCAGGGTCAGCTGGGTGCCAGGCTCACCAATGGACTGTGCTGCAACAATACCAACAGCCACGCCAAGGTTTACCATTTTTCCGCGCGCCAGGTCCATGCCGTAGCAGCGCGCGCAAACACCGTGCTGCAATTCGCAAGTGAGCGCCGAGCGCACCATAATGGTCGGGACTTCTGCCTGTACGATAGCGCGTTGAAGTTTGTAATCTATCAACTCGTTGCGCTCAGCGATGATATCGCCAGTCGTCGGGTGAACGACACGGTCTGCTAACAAGCGGCCATAAATCCGTTCCCCGAAAGATTGCCCGGCAACATCGTCTTTGGCGTTAATGAAAATGCCTTCCTCGGTACCGCAGTCTTCATTGTTGATAATCATATCCTGGGCGACGTCCACCAGACGGCGGGTCAGGTAGCCGGCGTCAGCCGTGCGCAGAGCAGTATCCGCCAAACCCTTGCGCGCGCCGTGCGTGGAAATGAAGTA
>CAZPWL010000035.1:0-6802 GCA_964590535.1 uncultured Anaerolineaceae bacterium | reverse complement strand
GTCCTTCGCGGAAATTGGAGCGAATAGGCATTGGAATAATACGTCCGGAGGGGTCCGCCATTAAGCCGCGCATACCGGCTAACTGCGAAATCGGGCTGAAACCGCCCTTGGTCGCGCCGGAGTTTGCCATGGTGGCAAGGTTGCCATTGGGGTCCAGATGCGCCTTGACAGCTTTACCAACCTCTTCGGTCGCGTCCTGCCAGATTTTAATGAAGTTCTGGTTCTGTTCATGTTCTGTTTGCAGACCGCGGCGATAAGCTTTCTGGGCGGTCTCGACCTTAATCAGAGCTTCTTTGATTATGTCTGCTTTTTCGGGTGGAACCTCGATGTCGGCTACTGCCAAAGTCGAACCGCTTTGGGTAGCATACCGGAAACCAATATCCTTGATTTTGTCAGCAACGTCAGTCGTTTCCTCATCCCTTAAGATTTCGTGGATTTCCGCAATCAAATCGCGAATACCACCCTTATCAAGGGTTCGGTTGATAAAGCGTATTTTGTCGGGCAAAATGTCGTTGAAGATAGCCCTGCCGACAGTGGTTTCCATCAGCCGTTTCTCCGGCTGGAGAAGGCGTTCAGGTTTATTCGAATCGGTGTACCAACTCTCCACAACCAACTTGATGCGGGCATGCAGGTTGACCTGACCCAGCTGGTAAGCCAGGATAACCTCGTCGATGTTGGCGAAGGCTCTTCCATCCCCCTGCATCGGTCTGTTAGGCTGCATGGTCAGGTAATAGACACCTAAAACCATGTCCTTTCCAGGAGAGATGATTGGTTCGCCGCTGGCTGGTTTTAGCAGATTCTTGCTGGCCAGCATGTACTGACGGGCTTCCAGCACAGCTTTTTCAGAAAGCGGAACGTGCACAGCCATCTGGTCTCCGTCAAAGTCAGCGTTAAAGGCTGTCGTTACCAGGGGATGCAGCTGAATCGCGCTGCCTTCAATCAGGACGGGTTCAAATGCCTGGATGCCCAATCTGTGCAGAGTCGGGGCGCGGTTAAGCAGCACCGGGCGCCGTTGAATGACTTCTTCCAACACTTCCCACACTTCTGGGCGGTTGCGCTCGATAAACTTCTTTGCACCTTTCAGGTTGTGGGCGTAGTGGTGTTCTTCCACCAAACCGGCGATAACAAATGGTCTATAGAGTTCCAGCGCCATTGTTTTTGGCAAACCACACTGAGATAGTTTCAGATTAGGACCGACCACAATTACCGAACGCCCTGAATAGTCCACGCGTTTACCCAGCAGGTTGCGGCGGAAGCGGCCTTTCTTTCCCTTCAGCATGTCGCTAAGGGAGCGCAATTCGCGGCGTCCGCGTCTGGAGAGCATCCGCCCGCGTTGTGAATTATCAATCAAGGAATCCACGGCTTCCTGGAGCATGCGCTTTTCATTGCGCACAATAACATCCGGAGCGCCGAGCTCCAACAAGCGCTTGAGGCGGTTGTTGCGGTTGATGACGCGGCGATAAAGGTCGTTCAGGTCCGACGTAGCAAATCTGCCGCCGTCCAACTGCACCATCGGGCGCAGGTCAGGGGGAATGACCGGCAGCACTGTCAGAATCATCCATTCCGGAAGGTTGGAGGAACGGCGGAAAGCTTCCACCACTTTCAGACGGCTGGTAGCCTTCTTTCGTTTTTGCTTGCTGCGGGTTGTGCGAACTTCCTGCCAAAGCTCTTCAGCCAAGGCGTTTAAATCGAGACGGTGCAGAATATCATGAAACGCTTCCGCGCCCATATCAGCTTTGAATACCTGCCCCCAACGGGATTTTAGCTCGCGGTAGCGGGCTTCGCTGAGGAAGGTGAAAGGCTGCAGCTCATACAACTCGTCGCGCTGTTTGGCATTCTCAGTCTTGGTAACGGCTTCCTGGTCCTCAAGTTGATTGCGGATGCCTTCCATAATCGTTTCGGCTTCAGCGCGGATGGTTTCTTTCTGGAGTTTTAGTTCCTCGAGCTTGATTTGCTTTTCATTGCGCAAATCCTTCTCAAGATCTTCCATGCGTTCTTTAACAATCTTTTGGACGCGGGAAATCTGCCTGGAATTTACTTCTTCGTTGGCTTCTACCAAAACTTTTTCAAAGTTGTCCAAGGAAAAGACGATTGGTTTACGGATGGCTTTGCCGACTTTTTCGGTAAGCTCGCGCTCCACGCGCTGCCCTTCCGCAATTACGGGCTCAAACAAGCTGGAAACATGCTCATCGTACTCCGTGTCGATGGCTTCCATTTTGCTGTCGAGCTCACGCAGCTGGCGGTCGCGCTGCTTCTTTGCTTCCGCGATTTGACCGTTGACTTTTTCAATTAACTCGCGTTCGGAGAGACTAATTTCATCCTCAAGCCGTTTCAAGGCCTTCTGACGCGCATCCTCGTCCACATAGGTCACAATATATTGGGCAAAGTACAGAACCCGGTCCAGGTTGCGTCTGGAAATATCGAGGAGTAAACCAAGATGTGAGGGAACTCTGCGCGTATACCAGATGTGCGCGACAGGCGCCGCAAGTTCAATATGCCCCATGCGTTCGCGTCGGACACTTGCCTTCGTGACCTCAACACCGCATTTATCGCAGACTACGTTCTGGTACTTTTTGTTTTTATATTTACCACAGTAGCATTGATAATCCCTGGTAGGTCCAAAAATGGCTTCGCAAAACAAACCGTCTTTTTCCGGGCGCAATCGGCGATAATTGATCGTTTCCGGTTTCAGAACTTCACCATACGACCATCCGCGAATTTTTTCAGGGGAAGCAAGGTTGATACGAAGTGCTTTCATTTGATTATTTTCCACGCGAGCCTCCATGTCGTGAAAGAAGGTAACAACACGAAAAAGAAACTGAGAGCATTCTTCCCAGATTCTGTGTTTTCCGTGTGTAAAGTTAACTCATGCAAATTATTATTATACTAAGAAATGAACAGGGCTGTCAAGTTTAATTTAGCGTTTCTGAAAGGATTACCCTCCCCTTATCCTTTCCTGACAGGGATTTCCAGAGTAAATGTGCTGCCCTCTCCCAGCTGACTGTGTACTTTGATTGTACCACCATGTTTATCCGCGATAGCTTTTACAATCGCCAGCCCCAAGCCTTGCCCGCGGCTTTCAAGACTATCTGCTTCTTCAACATGGAAGAAGCGCGTAAACAGCTTGGGTTGGTCCAGCGGAGCGATACCCTTGCCGTGGTCCTGGACGCTGATGCTGAGTTTGCTGCCGTCTTTTACAGTACTGACCAGCACATCCCCGCCAATCGGACTGTACTTTATTGCGTTTTCCACGAGGTTGAAAACAGCCTGGTGTAAAAGCAAGCGGTCGGCTGAGAAACGGGGATTCTTTAATCCGCTAAAGTTCGTCCTGAGGTTAACTTTTCGTTGGGTAGCCTGCAGTTCCAACAGCGCCAGCGCTTCGTCAATCATTTCTTTAACATCAAAACTGGTGAACTTTACGCCTTCACCCGCATCCAGCATATCCAGGCTGAGTACTTTACTCACCAGCCTGGACATATATTCGATACTCAGTTTGATGCGGTCGATAAATTTTTGCTGCTCGTCGCTAAGGTTTCCGATGTTCTCAAGCAGGTTCAAATACCCACGGATATGCGAGAGGGGCGAGCGCAGCTCGTGGCTGATATTGGTCACAAATTCGTTCTTCTGGGCGTTCTGACGTTTTTGCGCTGAAGTCTCGGTGAACACCAACATTTTCCCACTCATTCCGCTGAGCGGATCCAACGGGACGGTCTCAACCTCAAACTCACGAGCTCTGGCTTGCACCACAAAGGTCTTACTCATTGGGTTTTTTCCTGCCTCTACAGCCGCGGCAGGAAATGCTTCCTGGATTGATACCGACTTAGTCTCTCTCTGCCTATCGCTTTCCATGAGCTGCCAGGCGGTTGCATTGGCAAAAGCGATATTTCCAGCATTATCCAGCACAATTACAGCCTCAGGCAGCGATTCCAGTGCAGCCAATAGGATGCTTTTCTCGTTCTGCATCCTCCCATATTGCTCTTTCGCGTTCAGGACAGCCGAGGCACGGTACGCCAGCTGTTGGTAAAAACGAATATCTTCCTGAGAGAACCAATGGTTTTCGTCAAAACCCACCCACAGGATGCCCTGCATCATATCTTCGCTCTTCAGGCGCAGCGCAGCAATCGATTGAGGATAGGGCGTACCTGAAGACAAGCCAAAATACTGGTCAACCTTCAGGTCACTAAGAATTAACTGGTCCTGACTGCCGAGCTTATCAAGGATCATCGCGTCGAGGTAGGCGTAGACGCGGGTCTGCTCACCCTGGCCCAAACGCAGGCGCATTTCCACCTGGGAATTGGATGCAGCCGGGTTCAGCAGGATCAGCCGGGCAGTGGAGGCATCCCGCCCTAACGCTGCACGCAAGATGGAGGAAAGCACCAAATCATAACCTTCGCGCGAATAATGCGAGGGGTCCAGTGAAAGCAGGCGGGACTGGGTATCATTGCGCAGCCGCAGATTTTCCCGCAAGTCCTCAAGCGCCTTTGCCAGCTTCGCCTCTGCCGGGCTGTGAACTTCAAAACTGATGGCGCGGTCGTAGCGTCCCAAGGTCAAGCGTTCGATTTGCGCAATGGTCTGTTTGATTGGGCTGCGGATTTCCCACTCTGCCACGTAATCCATCGGGGTCCATTCGCTTCCCAGCCAGGTCTCAAGCAATTGGCAGACAAGACCTGCCAGCAGAACGGACGGCAGCAACACCACGCTTACCAACAAGAATTGTTCCAGAATGAGCAGCAGGTTATTCTGACCAAAGCTTAAGGAGACAACCAGTCGCAGGATGAGTAAAAGCGGAAGGCTCATGACGAACGCAGTTAACGCGTTTATCAGCGGCTTTGGGGCGCTCCATCCGCTTCCATGTAAATCCGTCTGGCGTGTCAGAGTACTGAACAAGATTGTTATAACGGAATACACAAAGACAACGCTTAGGTCCTGACCCAAGAAAAGCCATTGCGAAAGCCCGCTTGCAGCTGCCAAGACGAGGGCAACCAGCGGACCTGCAAAACCGAGACCTGCGAAGGCCGGGACAAGTCCGAGCAGGAACATCCGTCCGGGGAATTGATTTCCGTCGAAACCTGTGAAGGAACCCTGGAACGGTGTTATCTGCAAAAAATAGCTGCATGGAAGCATCAAAATCGCCAGCAGTGCCAGCCAGCGTATTTCCTTTTTGCGCAGCGCCAGTGGAAGCTTCAGGCTTTTCCACAAGCCAAAAATAGTGCCGGCAGTAAGGATGCCGGCCAGAATCCATACCGGTACGGGCATCGCCGCCTCAGGCAAGCGCGCCAGACTTAATGCTGTGAGGTGAATATTTCCTGCCATATCCCACTATGATTATAGCACCTGCCCCATCCGAAAAACCCGGAAAGCAGGCGTTAAGGATTCGTGTTGGGAAGGTGAGCAAACAATGATTTAATGTGTTCAACGACCTGCGTGGAATTCATCGCGTCGGTATTTATCACGACGGCATCGTCAGCGATTTTTAATGGCGCATATTTACGCGAGGAATCGATTTTGTCGCGCCGCCGTACGGACGCAAGCACTTGTTGGTAGCTTACAGCGCTTCCCCGCGCTTTTTCTTCCTCAACTCGCCGTTTTGCCCTGACTTTCAACGACGCGTCCAAATAAATCTTCAGGTCGGCATCCGGCAGAACGACTGTCCCGATATCCCTTCCGAGCATCACAATCTTGCCCCTGCCTGCGATTTTTCTCTGCTGAAGGGTCATTGCATCGCGCACACCCGGATAAGCGGAAATGAGAGAAACGGACTGATTGACTTCCGGGCTGCGAATGTCCCAGCTGTGGTCCTGATGATTAATAAGCACATCAAAAGCGCGCCCGTCAGGTACAGTTCCCGGCCGCACGTCAATTTCAATGGCTTGTGCCAGCCGTGTTATGGCCGGTTCGTCCTCTGGGTCAAGCCCTTCTGCCAGCGCTTGCCAGGTGACCGCGCGGTACATAATCCCCGTGTCCAGGCAAAGAAAACCCAGTTCTTTTGCCAGAGCCGTACCAACCGTGGATTTTCCACTGGCAGCTGGACCGTCAATTGCTATGATTTGAGGATATTCCAAAAAAGGCGCTGTTGCTGGCATTATGGTAGGGCTCCTGTCATCAGATCCTGACGGATCCAGAGATAATACTCAAAATTTTCTGCAGGCAAGCTCCTGCTGACTGCGGCTCTGAGAAGATTTATAGGTAGGATCTTATCCCATGGGACGCTGCCGGGGGTAACAATCTGGATTCCCCGGTAACTCTGCGCCGTTTTCTGTTCGTCCAATGCGGTCGAAATGATGATTTCTGGCGCGTAATTTTCGGCAAGAGCAGATGAAACCTCTACCCGGCGGTAATCGCGGAATTCCCAGCGCAAGGATGCCAACTGTGGGTCTGTGATCACGACGCTTGAGACCTGCGGTTCCAGTTTGCCTGTCTTTTCAATCTCCCTGAGAAGCAGCGTTTGCGCGTCCGCATTCACCCACAGCCCGGAGTCGGACCAGACCAGGGCTGAATAGGGGTCCGATGGGTGTAGCGCCAGGAAAGTAAGACTTAGGCTAAGCAAAAGGATGCTGAGCAGTACAGCGCTGAGAATGCTTTTTCGCGCGGTCTGCAGCGACCAACCCATCATCACAAGGAAGAAGATCAGAACTAACAGCAGCAAGCCCAGCACAAAAGCGATCGCGCTTGGACCAAAGCTTATCCCTGTCTGTCCCGGGTTCAGCAGGTTCTTCGCGCTCACAGCTAGGTAGCCGCATATTCCCGCCCCCAACAAAAACGCGCCCAGGCTGATATCTTTCCTTCCCGGTTCCAGTTTTAT
>CAZPWL010000034.1:0-14740 GCA_964590535.1 uncultured Anaerolineaceae bacterium | reverse complement strand
CTGGTTTTCCTTCCTGAGTTTGGGTTAGCCCATATACATTCTTGTAGGGTCAATCAGCTCGCGAATTAGGCGGAGCTGTTCCTGGGTGGGGGGTTCGGTATACGGGATCTTACCGCTCATTTCCGGAACAAAGCCCATGGTGTTCAGGACGTCCTCAAGCGTGTTGCCCGGGTGTATGGAGAGCAGCTGCATGCGCTTTGTCTCTGGGTGAAAACCGAAAATTGCTTTGTCCGTGATTACGCGTTCCGGACCACCGCGCATATTCAGGTCTGCCCGCGAGCTTCCGCCGCGGACAAAACCGGGGCTGGTGACGAACGAGATTGCTTCCTTTAGTTTGCGGGCTTCGTGGCGGATGATAATCACCGTCTTTTTGGCGCAGGAGGCAATGTCGTTGGCTCCGCCGCTGCCGACCATGTGCTTGAATTTGCCGCGCGGATCGCCCACCAAGGTCGTGTTCAGGTTGCCGTATTGGTCAACTTCAAGGCCACCCAAAAAGCCGACATCCACGCGCCCTTTATGTAAGACCGTGCCGAGGATATCAACAAAACTGCTGAGCACTTTGGCGCGGTACCAAACCCTTGGGTCTGCCAGACCTACGCCGCTGTCTATCGGCTCGGGATCCACGACGCCCAGTTCAAACAGAATGGTCATGTTGGGTGCGTGCGTCTGTTTTGCCAGGAAAGATGCAACAACTGGCAAACCCAGACCGACTGCCACAATCTGGCCGTCCTTAAGCTCGCGGGAACCGGCTACAGCCATTAATTCTGAGGGGGAGTATTCGCTAGTCATCTTAGTAACCTCGCAGAGGGTCCGCGGCGATTTTTTTGAGCAGGGCATCCCCGCCCACTTTTTCAAGATACGCCGCGTGCTCCGGCACTCCGTAGACGTAGGTATCCAGGTAAGCGCGCATTGTCTCCGGGGTAAGCGCGGCTTCCGCGTATAAGCGGATGTGGTCCGCGTCGTAATCGTACGCCTGGTAGAGCGAGCACGGGTGCGCGGCGTAAGGCACATGCACGACATGCGAGACCAGGAAGCCGGGGATGACGTTGCGCTCAGGGTGTAAACGGATTTCTTCGGTGGAAATAATTTCCTGCGCGAGCACAATAGTGCGTTTGCTAGCCCGGGCTTGTTCTAGATTATCCCAGCGCGGGCCATTAATCTGGGCGTTGCCTTCTTCATCCGCGGCGGAGACGATCGCGATGGCGATGTCCGGCAGCAGCGGTTTCAGGGAAAGCCATTCCTCGCCTGTGAAGGGGTCAGTTACGGTAGCGACGTCATCCGGGTGCTGCTCCTTCAGGTTCACCAACAGGTCAGAACCCTGCAGCGAGCGGATTGGAATGAAGGGAAGCCCCAGGGACCCAGCCAGGTAGCGGAATGTGACCGAAAGGCTGCTGTATTCCTCGGCTTCCAGTGTGCCAGTTTCGATGCCGCGGTTCACTCCGCTCAGCCTGCCAAAACGGTCCAGCGAGCCGCCGCCGTAGATTAGCCGGTCAGCCATGCCAGCGCCGACCAGTAAGTCGGCATCCATGGCGCCCACGCATTGGGATAGCGTCAGATGATTGATGCCCTGGCGGATGACTTCATGCGCGAAGGCCATCGCGCAGCGCGCGATGGCAAAGCCCGGGAGTGCCACATGCGCACCAGCAGGAATGGACGCAACCGCGTCGTGTAGGGTGCTCAGTTTGTTCATCTTACACAACCGAGGCGGGACGGTCAAAAACTACCAGCATTAACTGGCAGATGCCGTTTTCGCATTTGATTTCCGCGAGTTCAACCTGGCGGTTCAGCTTATCTTCGATGCCCATGATGATCAAATTAGCGGGAACGCAGGTGAAGGGTTCGATGCCTTTTTCAAGCATGCGTTCTTCCACAGGAAGATGGAGGCAAGCTTGCACGGAAACGCGCAGGGTAAGGTCTTCCTGCGCGTAGCTGACACTGCCGATAACGCCCTTTTCAGCAAGAACTTCATGAACGGCATTTACGATAGCCGGGATTTCTGCTTCATGGATGCGGGCTTTGCAGTCGGACTCGTAGATTTCCCGACCAACTTCCATCATACGGAAGCGGCAGCCGCGTCCGCGCTCATCCCAAAAGGCTTTTTCCAGGTCAAATACAAGACCGTTCAAGTACGCGTGAGAGATGGCTTTTTCGCTCATGTTACTCCTTGTAGTAGAGATTTCCGAAGGCTTCCTCGAAGACGATGTCTTTTAGAGCCAAACGGGGTCTGGGACGGTGTGGGCGTGTGGGGTGCCCGATGGAAATCAGGCTGACCGCTTTGTACTCATCCGGAATATTCAGCAGTGTTCGGAGCCGGATTTCATCGCGGACGTCTATGCATGGGGCGATAACCCAACACGCGCCAAGGCCAAGAGCGGTTACCATCAGCAGAATGTTTTCAATCGCTGCCGAGGTATCAAAAGGAAGATCCCATACGTCCTTGCGTCCGATGACGATGATGTTTACGGGAGCGGTAGCAGCAAACATCGAGACAGCGCCCGACGTGAGCTTCTCGTAGGCGGCTTTCTTTTTCGCCTCGTCTTCCAGGGTGGCAAAGCGCTGCTGCATTTTTTTGGTCATGAATTCAGCGGTAAACCTTCTACCGCTGCCGCCGCCTGAGATGTCTCCCAGTTTCTTGCGGGTGGCTTCGTCTTTAACAACGATGAAACGCCATGGTTGAGCGTTCTCGCCTGATGGAGCCTGGCGCGCGGCCTCCAGAATCAGGTCCAGGTCTTCATCCGAAATCGGTTCCTGGGAATACTCCCGGATACTTCGCCGGTCCTGGATGGCTTTTAAGGTGGCTTCTGCCAGAGTGAAGGTTTCAGACATTTGCTCTCCTTTTTATGAAAATTGACTGCTGGGTGAGGTTGAGTGTCGCATTTCGATCATTTCGAATTCATTTGCCATGAAATGAGAGTGGTCTCATCTAATAAAACACTATTTTATAGAATGACACTATTATCACACGGTTACAGCCTCCTGTCAATAGAAATCGGCAGAAAGTAAATAGCACAAAAACCCGGATTAGTGTGATGGTCTTGACACCTGTTTGGTTTCATGTTAATATCCAAGCAATGAAACCTAGTTTTACAGAATGGTACAAGTTTCGTTCCCCTGATTAAACCAAAAGGAGATATTTATGGCCGGCTTACCGTTTGTCAAAGCATCCGATGTCGAGGGAGAGTATCGGGAACCACCGCGAAGGTCGAAGCTGCTCTTAGCACCGAAATACGGCGGCGTAATTAATGTATCCATGGGTATGAACATTACGGATGTCGGCAGTATGATTCCGGATCACGTCCACACCGAGTCTGAGGAAGTACTTTTTCTGATCAGCGGTAGGGCAAAGCTCGTCATCGAAGGCGAAGGCGAGTGGGAAATTGGCCCGGAGACCGCTTTTTATTCGCCTATCGGCAAAAAGCACCGTGTTGAAAATATCGGCGATGAACCGCTGAAATTAGTCTGGGTATATTGCCCGCCTCTTCCAAGTCACATGCAATAATTAAATATCAAGAAATGGAGATCAAAAGATGTTTGAAGAAACCCGTAAGTATGTAAAGACCCTTGGTCTGCCCGAAGGCGATCTGTTCGATATGCCGTCTTCTACCCTGCGCTTTCCTGATGGCGCAGCGTTCCGTATTGAAGTTCCGACCGTGAACACGGCTGAATCCGTGCAAGCGCTGTTGGAAACCGCAACCAAAAATGGCATTGTCATCAACCGCGTCACCGAGACCTATGGTATGTTCCGCCATACCAAGGAAGAAATCAGGGAATACTGCCGCCTGTGCCACGACTACGGCTGCGAGCTCCTGCTCTCCGTTGGTCCCCGCGCGACCTACGATACCGGCGCGACCGTGTTATCTTCCCAGGGTGTCCGCATCAGCTACCGCCTGCGCGGTATGGAACAGGTGCTGCGTGCTGTGGAAGATATCAAGCGCGGTTATGAATACGGCTGCCGCGGCTTCCTCATCTATGATGAGGGCATGCTCTGGCTCGCCAATCAGATGCGCCGCGATGGCGCTCTGCCCAAAGACATCAAATTTAAGTGCTCTGCCCACCTTGGTCAGTGCAATCCCTGCTCGTTCAAACTCCTCGAAAGCCTGGGCGCTGATTCGATTAACCCGGTCCGCGACCTCCAGATCCCGATGATCGCTGCGCTGCGCGCCGCTGTCCAGGTTCCCTTGGATGTTCATACCGATAATCCTCCTGCTTCCGGCGGTTTCATCCGCGTGTATGAAGCACCGGAAATCGTTCGTGTGGCTGCTCCTGTTCACTGCAAGACCGGTAACTCAGTAGTTTCCGCGCATGGTGCGCTCACTTCCGCCTCTGACGGCAAGAAAATGGCGGATCAGGCATCCATCGTTGTCGAAATGCTGACCAAGTACTATCCCGAACTGACCCAATCCGGTAAGAACAGCCCCGACATGTGCATTCCCGCAGTCTAGGAAAGGACTTTTCAATGGGAGAATGGGTTTTTCCACCAGATGGTGGCAGAATGGAAAAAGCTGAAGGTCTCTATCTGCAGACCATGAACATGACGCAGATTAGGGAACGGCAAAAGACGAATGATTTGATTATCATCCCTGTCGGCAGTACGGAATGCCATGGAGCTGGTCAACCTCTTGGTGAGGATACCTTCCTGGTGACGCGCATGGCGGAACAGGTCGCCTTGAAAACAGGCTGTACCATTGCGGAACCTGTCTGGTACGGATCCCATCCTTTCAATCACCTGGGCATGCCCGGCACCGTTGTGGTGCCGGAAGATGCCTTCCTGGCAAACCTGCGGGCGATTATTGCCGGCTTGTGGAACATGGGTTTCCGGAAACAAATTTTTCTGAATGGCCATGGGCAGGAGGAAGTCATTCCTCTTGCCCTGCAGCAATTTGGGAAAAAGTACCAGGTGCCCGCGGTCCTGATTTCCTTGCACTGGCCGACTGTCATCCATGATTACCTAAAAGATAAAGCTCACGGCGGTCCCTTTGAGACGCCATTCCAGCACGCGGACGAAGCAGAAGGCTCCTACTCGCTGGCGCTTTTCCCTGAGTTCATGGACATGAGCCTGGTCGTGGATACCAAACCGGAAGGCTTTCTGCCGCCCGGACACGTGGACAAAGGCGGGGAGGTCTATCACGCCCCGATCAAGGGGCATGAGCATGTCGGTTTAGGCGGCGCGGAAGTGCTTGTCTACCCCGAAGGTGTCATCGGACGACCAACTCTGGCGGATGCTGAGAAAGCCAAACCAGGTCTGAACGCGCTGCTGGACTATATGGTGCGCCTCATCGGTGACATCATGACCAAATTCCCGGCCGGGGTTTTGCCCCCCACAGAAAAGGTCACTATGCGCCCGAAGGAGCAAATCGACGCGCTTCTGAAAGGTCCGCTGAACGGTGGTACGCACATCTATACTGTGGCTTATCCCCCGTAAATCGATAAGGTCTGCTGAGGAGCGTTATGCAGATACTACGTGTAAACATGAATTCGTTGCAGGTTCGGTTTGAACCTGCAACGCTGCCTTATGAACGTCTGGGCGGCAGGGCATTGATTGCCAGAGTGCTGCTCGAAGAAGTGCCGGGAAAATGCGACCCCTTAGGCGCGGAAAACAAGTTGATTATCGCCCCAGGCTTGCTGGCTGGCTCAGGCGTCTCCGCCTGCGGCCGGCTCTCCATCGGGGCAAAAAGTCCCCTCACTGGCGGGGTAAAGGAAGCTAACTCCGGCGGTACAGCGGGGGATGTGCTTGGCAGGCACGGCATTCGCGGAATCATTGTTGAAGGTTTACCCGCTGACGACCGCTTCTACCTCTTGCTGATTAAAAAAGGCTTCCAGGCAGAGCTGCTTCCAGCGGATGACTTCAAAGGCAAAGGCAACTACGCCACTTCAGCGCTTCTGCAGGAGCGTTACGGGTTAGATTACTCTATCATCTCTATTGGGCCTTCCGGAGAGCAAATGCTGCGCGGAGCCGGGATTGCGATTACCGGCATCAATGACCAGCGCTGCAACATGTCCGCCCGCGGAGGTCTTGGCGCCGTGATGGGCAGCAAAGGTCTAAAAGCAGTTGTCATTGAAAAAGAAGAGAACCGCCGACCACTGGCAGCCCCAGAACTGGTACGCAACGCTAACAAGGACTTTGTTCTGGAGATAACCAAAAGCCCCAAACTTGGGAAACAAGGTTCCCAGCACCTTTACGGCACTGCCGCGATCGTCGGCGCGGTCAACGAAATGGGCGCGCTCCCGACACGGAACTTCAGCAACGGGCGTTTCGAAGACTCGGAATCCTTGCGCGGAGAAACCCTGCGCAAAACCATCCTGGAACGCGGAGGCAAGGTAGGCGTGAACTGCATGCCAGGCTGCGCAATCGCCTGCAGGAATGTTTTTGTGGATGAACTAGGCGAGACGATCGTCGCGACGCTCCAGTACGAAACTATCGCGCTGCTTGGTTCAAATCTCGGTCTCGGAAAGCTTGACGACGTGGCGCGGCTGAATTACCTCTGCAATGACTTGGGCCTGGACTCTATTGAGACCGGGGCAGCGCTTGGGGTAGCTATCGAAGCAGGCTTCGCGCAGTTTGGCGATTACGCCAGCATCGCCGCGCTTTTGAAACAAGTGTCTGATGGCACCGAGCTTGGGAAAGCTATTGGCAACGGCGCGGTGGCCACAGGTTTAGCGGTTGGAAACATCAGAGTTCCGGCAGCGCTCGGTCAGGCAATGCCTGGTTACGACCCGCGGGCTCTTAAAGGCAACGGCGTCACCTACGCCACCTCTCCTCAGGGCGCGGACCATACCGCTGGCAATGCCTTCGGAGCCAGAAATGAAGTCAATCCGCTGGGTACCCAGGGGCAGAAGGAACTAAGTTTCAAGCTTGAAATCATTTCCGCTATGCTGGATAGCACCGGTCTGTGCCTGTTCGTCCGTCCTCCTATCATTTCAAAACCTCAACTCTGCGTGGATATGATTAACGGCGTGTACGGCTGGGGTTGGACAGTGGATGACTATAATACATTTAACCGTGACGTGCTGCGCATGGAGCTGGAGTTTAACCGGCGCGCTGGCATTACCGCCGAAAGTTACCGCATTCCAGCATATATGAAGACTGAACCTTTACCCCCGCATCAGGCGGTCTTTGATGTGCCTGATGAGGACCTGGACCAGGTATTCTCATCACTCCAAGCCTGGGATGATTGAAGTTGAATTGTTTGGTCAATTGGCAGATAACGGGAGCAGGCTGAACGTGAATGACTTGCCGCTCCCGACAACTGCCTTGCGGCTGGCAGCGCATCTTAAGATTTATCAGGAATTAGTTGGAATTATCACCATTAACGGTAAGCAGAGCCAATGGACTGATAAAATTGATAACGGCAGCAGGGTTTGTTTCTTTCCTTATCTTGCCGGCGGGTAATTCATTAAAATCAGTTGTACACGAAATCATGACCCATAATAAAATCTGCTTTTTACAAAAATGATCCTTAATATTTCCGAATAAAGTTGGTTTGTCCTCTGACAAAAACAGTAAGCCAAGGAGACAACACTTAATGTAGCATAAACAACAACAAAGCCGCCCACCATTGAAAGTAGATGGCATACAAAAAGGAGAGTTATGCTATTACAAGTTGAGAAGCTGAATAAAGCTTTTGGGGGTCTTAAAGCAGTAAATAATGTGGATTTCTCAATCCAAAGCGGGGAAATCGTCGGTTTGATCGGTCCGAACGGCTCCGGGAAAACGACAACGCTGAACCTGCTTACGGGTTTTCTGAAACCGGACAGCGGCTCTATCGTGTTTGATGGGAAACAAATCGCAGGTTCTCCGCGCAGCAGCATGTGTGGGAATGGTATCGCGCGAACTTTCCAGCTCATAAAGCCTTTTCTCAATCTCACCGCGGTTCAAAATGTCATAATCGGAAGAGCGTTTGGTAAAGAAGCCACTTCCAATCTTAAGGCTGCAGAAGAAGACTCGCTGCTGATGCTGGAGAAAGTCGGTTTACGGGCAAAAGCCTATATGTTGGCCAAGGACATGACCCTGATGCAGCGTAAACGCCTGGAGCTGGCGCGCGCCCTGGCCGCGAAACCCAAGTTACTGCTGTTGGACGAACTGATGGCAGGTCTTAACCACGCCGAAGCAGACGACGCGATGAACACCATCAGGGAAATCCGGAATTCAGGCGTCACGATCTTGATTGTCGAGCATATCGTAAAAGCGATTATGGGGCTTTCAGACCGCATCGTAGTCTTAAATATGGGTGAGAAAGTCGCTGAAGGGACCGCCCAGCAAATTATGTACGATCCGCGCGTTATTGATGTTTACCTGGGGAAGAGCCATGCTTAAACTTACAGAAATTGATACCTACTATGGGGATCTGCAAGCCTTGTGGGGGATTTCCCTGGAAGTCAACGAGGGGGAGATGGTTTCCCTCATCGGTCCGAACGGCGCAGGGAAAACGACCAGCTTACTTTCTATCACAGGGCTGCTCAAGCCTGCCCGGGGCAGTATTACCTTTGACGGTCACGACTTGCTGAAGGTTCCACCCGATAAAATTGTGGATTTGGGGGTATCCATGGTGATGGAAGGCGGCAGAGTTTTCGCCGGCATGACCGTAATGGAGAACCTGGAACTGGGAGCTTACGGAACCCGGGCGCGCAAGGACCGAGCGGAAACCATTGAGCATGTCTTTAAAACTTTTCCGCGCCTCAAGGAGCGTCTGACACAGCGTGCTGGTACCTTAAGCGGCGGCGAACGGCAAATGCTCGCGATTGGGCGGGCGATGATGTCGAAACCAAAGCTCTTGATGTTGGACGAACCGTCCTTTGGCTTAGCCCCGATCCTTGTCGACGCGATTTTCGAGATGGTTAAGGGCATCAACCAGCAGGGTGTCACCATTCTGCTGGTGGAACAGAACGTCCGCGCGGCACTTGAACTGGCAGACAGAGCTTATGTGATTGAAAATGGCAGGATTGTAGGGGAGGGTTCCGGAGAAGCCCTGCTTTCCTTTGAATCAGTGCGCAGCGCTTACCTGGGCTAACGAGAGGATAACATGCTTCAACCACTGGCACAGAACATTGTTTACGGAATATTGATCGGATCTTTGTACGGATTGGCCGCGGTTGGTCTTTCCCTTGTTTTTGGAGTTTCGAAATTCCTGAACGTTTCTCACGGCGAATTGCTCATGCTGGGCGGTTACGCCAGTTTCTGGATTTTTAAGGGGCTGAAAATTGATCCGTTTATCTCAATACCGCTCACCATCATTTTCCTTCTGCTGATAGGATTTATCCTCTATCGTCTGATATTCTCAAGGCTGATTAAACTGGAAGTGGATAAAAAAATCCAGAATTCACTTCTGGTGGGCTTTGGCCTCTCCACCATTCTGCAAAACATCGCGCTGCGGCTGTGGACTGCTGACGACCGCTCCATAACCACCGCTTATTCAGGCACTTCCTTCGAACTGGCTGGTATCCGCTTTCCAGCGGTCAGGTTGATCAGTCTCGGCATCACGATTGTCGTCTTGATCAGTCTTCAAATCTTCCTCAAGAAAACGTTCACAGGCAAAGCAATCCGCGCAACGGTGGAAGACTGGCAGTCCGCTTCGCTGATGGGCATCAACATTCACCGTGTTTACCTGCTGGCCTTTATGCTCGGCTGCGGGATGGCGGGAGTGGCTGGAACGCTGGTCAGTATTTGTTATTCAATCGATCCCTCGATGGGACTGAACTGGACCTTGAAGAGCATGGTGGTGATGGTGCTGGGAGGGCTTGGAAGTATGATCGGCACCTTTGTGGGCGGTATCATCCTGGGTGTGACGGAATCAGCGACGGCCTTCTTCATCGGCGGGAACTACCGCCTGATAGCCGGCTTGGTGCTCTTCCTGGTCATCCTAATCTTCAGACCGCAGGGTTTGTTTGGCACTAAGGAGGGTGACAGATGAAAAAGAACCAAACTCTGCTCATCGCCCTTATCTTTACAGTCGCGCTGGCGCTTGTCCCCCTCATCATTAAAAAGGACAACCTGCTTACCTATCTGTGCATGATCCTGCTTTACATCTCGCTGGCATCCTCCTGGAACATTCTGGGCGGTTACACCGGGCAGGTGAGCCTGGGTCATTCGGCGTTTTTCGGGCTTGGCGCTCTGGCGACACGTTTGTTATGGTTCACGGGATGGAATGTTCTGCTTGCCATGCTTGTGGGGGGAGCTGTGGCGATCGTTTTCGCGCTCATTATCGGCTCGCCAGCGTTCAAGCTGAGGGGAGCCTATTTCACCATTGGCACTCTCGCGCTGGGGCAAATCCTTTTCGCGACAGTTGGCAACATTTTTCCGCAAATATCTTCGCTTCCAGTTCAGGACTTAGTATCCTATACCCTTGTTACGCGCTACTACCTGTTCCTGGCAATCGCGCTGATTACGGTTCTTGTCGCGTATTTGATAGCGAATTCTCGTCTGGGATTAGGCATGATGGCGGTCCGAGAACAGGAAGACGCAGCCGAATCGCTGGGAGTTAATGCCTTCAAGCACAAGCTTTCTGCCCTGGTTATCAGCGCGTTCCTGGCTGGTTTGGCAGGCGGCGCGTTCGCGTTCTTCCAGATTGGTTATTATCCGCAGTACCCCTTCAGCCCGGCATGGACATTGGATTCGACCATGATGGTCTACATCGGCGGTACCGGCACTATTCTAGGCCCAATCATCGGCGCGATTTTCTTTGTCGTGCTCAAAGAGCTGCTCTCTTTGAACCTGGCTGAATTTCATCCTACCGTGTTTGGCGTTCTTTTCATCCTTGTCGTTCTCTTCCTACCCGGTGGTTTCATGGGTCTTTGGAAGCGGATCCGAGAAAAACAAAGCAAAAAACGGGAGAGCATGGCTGAACTATCTCACCCTTAGCCTAAACTTTCCGCTGACAGGAGCTTGCCTATGAATTGATGAGCGTTATGGATCACAAAATCTGAAACAATCGTAAGCGTTAAAAAGGAGGTTCAGAATGAAATCGAAATTTGGAGTTGCCCTTGTGATTATGCTCTTAGTGAGCTTAATGGCAACTAGTTGCGCACCTCAGGCTGCCGAAACAGAGGCACCTGTCGTGACAGAAGCGCCGGCGACTGAAGCACCCGCTGAGACAGAGGCCCCTGCCGTTACCGAGGAAGTCACCTATCCGCCCGCGCCTGAATTCATTGAATTGGGATCGTCCATCAGCCTGACCGGTAACTTTGGCTCGCTCGGAAACCTGATTCTGCCTGGCTATCAGATCGCTGTGGAACACATCAATGCCGATGGCGGCATATTCGTGAAAGAATACAATACGAAGATTCCTCTGCGGCTGACCTACTACGACGATGAGTCCGATCCGACCAAAGCCGTCACCAAGATGGAAACCCTGTTCTCGGAACACGAACTAACCGCTTATCTGGGCGGCGGCGGAAGCTCTATGCACGCGGCCTCAATCCCGATTGCTGAAAAGAACATGGTGCCGTATCTGGGCATTTCCTTTGCCCTCTATAAAATCCATCAGCAGGGCTACAAGTACCTGTTCTCCCCGTTCCCGAAATCCCCCAACCAGACTGAGGATGTGTTCAAACTTTTGAATGAAGCCATTCCAGAGGGCGAACGCCCGACCAAAGTTGCCGTTTTTGCCTACAATGATGACTGGGGCAAGGAATGGGGCGATCTGGTAAAGATTCATGCTCCTGAGTATGGTTACGAGATTGTTGTCTACGAAGAGAATCCGGTCGGTGTGAATGACTGGACCGCTGCGATCCAGAAAGCCAAAGCGGCCGAAGCTGACATGCTCCTGACTCTCCCGATTTTCCCGGACGGCAGCGGTATGTTCAAGACCATGGCCGAACTTGGCTGGACGCCGAAATTCTCCCTGGTCATCCGCGCTCCGGAAGGCGTGAACTGGGGTGAATCTCTGGGCACGATTGGTGATTACGTCACAATCTTCCCTGGTTGGCATTACGGCGCCAAATTTGAAGGCGTGGACAAGCTCAATGCCCGCTACGAGGAACTATACGGCCGCCCGGCGGACTTGCTGACCGGTCCAGCCTATGCCTGTGTACAGATTCTTGCCCAGGCAATTGAGGAAGCTGGAACCCTGGACCGCGACATCATTCGCGACACTATCGCTGCTGGTGAATTCGAGACTGTTCTGGGTTCCGTCACATTCAATGCGGACGGCACCGGTAATGTCTTGGATCCGTTGATCCAGTGGCAAAATGGGAAGATGGAACTGGTTTGGCCTGCTGACCAGGCTACGGCTGCGCTCATCTACCCGGCGCCGGCTTTTGAGGAACGCTAAACTAACCACCTGAAAACGCGCTTTTCGCTTCCCCAACAGGAAATAAGCTCTGAAGGGCACAAGGAAGCAGCACGTTTTCAATATCACTCTTGGCATACGGTGGTCCAGACCCGAAGCTCTTTTTGGGGAAGGACCACCGTTGTTCCGATAAGTTGGCTTGACCTGATGTACCTGGGTCAGAACACCTCTTTCTCTTTCATGCAGCCAAAGAGAAAGAATGTTTGAAGGACTTTTAAGGCGCAGTAAGCTTTTCTATCACTAAAAATACTAAATACAACAGCAGGGACAATTCCGGAGGGAGAGCGCCATGAGCACATTAAAAAATGATCCGAAACACGAGGACAACATAACCAAAAGGCAAGGTCCACCGCGCTTGTCTGAGGCTGACCCTGGCGTTCCACCCCCTATGCTGGATACCAGTTTTGTTATCCGCAAGTGGCTTGATATTCCATACGCACACCAGTCTGAGAGTCAAAAGTTGGATATCTTCCTGCCGGAAGAGGGAGAAGGACCTTTTCCGGTCATTTTTGTGATACACGGCGGAGCGTGGAAGATATGTGATAAACGCGACGAACAGCTGATGCCCATGCTGAAGGGTATTTATCGCGGATACGCGGTTGTCAGTATCAACTACCGATTAAGTCAAGAAGCAATTTTTCCCGCGCAAATATTTGACTGCAAATCCGCTCTGCGCTTTGTGAAAGCGCATGCCGCTGACTATAAGCTGGATAAGGACCGCATCGGGCTTTGGGGTGGGTCTGCCGGGGGGCACCTTGCAGCGCTGCTGGCAACATCCACTGGGGTTGAGGCTCTGGAGGACTTTTCGACAGGTTACGTCGATCAAAACACCCAGGTGCGCGCTGTTGTGGTTTGGTTTGGCCCAACCTACAGCTTTTTGGAGATGGATCCCATGCTGGCGGAGACTGGCAACGGACCCAGCGACCATTCGCTGCCGGAATCTCCGGAGTCCTGCTTGCTTGGCGCGCAAATAACGCAGATACCAGACCAGGTTTGGAAAGCCAGCCCCGCAGCCTACATCACACCCGACGTGCCCTATTTTCTGCTCCAGCACGGATATCACGACCCGGTTGTGCCTTATCAGCAGTCGCTGAAATTTGCCGCTGCGCTTGAAAAGGCAGCCGGCAAGGAAAAAGTCCATCTGGATGTGTTTGAAAACAATGTGATGCATGCCGACCCGTTTTTTGAAACGGATGAAAATCTGGAAGTCGTGTACGCTTTCCTGGATAAACACCTGAAGCAGGAGTAGGTCAAGAAAATAGACCGGACGAGCATAATTCACGTATCGTGGTATATTTCACAGGATGAAACTTAGAACGATTTGGCGGTAGCGATGGATAATCAGAACACTCAGGAAGAAAACGGGAACGACGGCAGCAATTCAGTCCGGGCAGTGGATAGAGCGCTGGATGTGCTGTTGTGTTTCACCGCGCAAACTCCCGCATTGAATATGACCCAGATTTCGGAACGCATTGGAATTCACAAGAGCACCGTTCACCGCTTACTCGCCACACTTGAGCGTAGGAATTTTGTGCGCCGGGATCCAGATACAGGAATATACCGTTTGGGCTTCCGCCTGCTGCAGATGGCTTTTTTGAGTCAGGAAAACATAAGCATCCGACAAATCGCGCTGCCGTACATGCGCATCCTCAATGAAAAGTATCGGGAAACCATAGATCTCGCAATTATGGATAACGACGAAGTCCTGTTCCTGGATGTCATTCAGAGCCCGCAGCGGGTTAAACTCGCCTCTTCGATGGGTCAGCGTTTACCAGCTTTTAGCACGGCATCTGGAAAAGCGCTTCTGGCTTGGATGCCGGAAGAAGATGCGCTGCGCGTTCTGCATGGTACAAATATCAGCTTCAGACCCAACATTGTGCCGACCAGCGAGGCTTTCCTTGAAGACATGCGTGCGACGCGGAAGCGCGGGTACGCCGTGGACTGCGAAGGCTTGGAAACAGGCATTCACGCGGTTGGCATACCCTTATTTCGCGGTGACGGAACTGCGATCGCGTCCCTCGCAATCGCCGGTCCGGCGTTTCGGATGGAATGTGGGAAACTTCAGACGATCGGGGAAGAACTGCTCGAAGTAGGAAAAGAGTTAAACGAACTGCTTACGTTAGTACCGAATCTCTGACAAGCGTATAGCCTCTTAATAACAGCGTAGTTGCGCGTAGCTTAGAACAAAAGGATTAGAAGAATGAAAAACCCGCCTTTAGGCGGGTTTTGTTTGTGATAGTCGCTTGCTCATCCAAGACGCGAGGCTTTCTGTTCTTGCTGGAACAGCCAGGCCCTATCAGGAGAACTTGGTAGGGTTAGCTCGTGTAGATATTTAACAGCTTTTGCACCAAAGGCTCGACCACATCCTTCAACTTCTGCTCTTCAACGCCGCGAACTTTTGCGGTAATTTCTACCGTTGATAAGGATTCACCGGTGAATGTGCCGATGGCAATAAT
>CAZPWL010000033.1:9778-15049 GCA_964590535.1 uncultured Anaerolineaceae bacterium | reverse complement strand
TGGGTCCCTACGTGCAGTTCCCCTTTCTGCGCTGGATTTTCCCTGATGAAGTAGAGCCTGCCTGCGTCGCGGACGGGCATACTCGCAACGGCGTTTTCTATCCCGCCTGGGATATTATCCCTGAGCCCTCACCAAGCTACCCGACCTTGGTGGGGACGCCGCTCCTGGCGCCGGTGGACGGAACGATACACATCTGGCTGCTCCCGAACGAGGACCCTGGTCAGCGCTTTGACACGGTGAACGCTGTGATGATTTACTCGCCAGATACCGGTTTTGTGGTCGACCTGACCCACGCGGCGGATATCTACCCAGATGGCAGCCGCTGGATGATGCTTAAATTGCTGAACGGACAAGCGGTGTCCGCCGGCTCTCAGGTTGGCGTCATCGGACCGAAAGACCATGCCTCCAGTATTCCCCACGCGCATTTGCAGCTTTTTGTGCCGCCCAAAACCCCCACAAACCAACCTGATGACAACCAGGAATTGTACGTTGCCTCCACAGCCATCAGCACAGCAAATGTGGACGCGATCAAGGAAAAGCTCTTCCTGAGCGCGGGAATGAATGAAAAACTGCTCTGGCTCGCCAGCCAGTCCTTGCGCTGCGAAGATTACCCCTGGGGGGAATTGGTCGTCCCTCAGCAGCTGGGGCTGGTTGTGGACGGGAAAAGGGAAGATTGGGCTGGCGAGGAGCCGGTGCTGAGCGAAAAGGGCGGGGATTCGGCTGCGGGGGAGGCGCTGGACTTGCGCGCGCTCTACAGCGCGGCGGATGATAACTACCTCTATATACTGCTTGAAGCCGGGGAGCAGCCGGAAGGAAAGTGGGGGCTGGACTTTTTCATGGACCTTAATACAAACAATGCCTGCGGATACAGCGAGCGCTCGATTAAGATTTGGTCGGACGAACCGGGCGCTTTCACGGTGGGGAGCGTGGATGGCTGCGCCGATTCGAAAGCCCAGACCTACCCCGCGCTGTTCATCTGGGGGGATGCGTTAGAAGTTCGAATCCCGCTTGCCTACCTTAATAATCCGGATGAAATACGCGCGCTTTCGGTGAAGGGCATCCTGGTGGATGCCCAGGGAGGCTTTAGCTACCCGGACTATATGCGCTGAACTTAGGCGAAGGGTGATAGCCAAGAGGATATGGTAGGTAATGTCAGGTTGATATGATTACCGTTGTCGTTGTAACGCGGCTTGCGTTTTTCTAGCAAACTTACAAAATTCTTCACTGCGAGCCCGCGATGGAAGACTTACAAGACTCTGGATATCGCTGGAGGTGGCGCGGCAGTCTGCCTGTCAGGTTTAAAAGTGCAGCCCGGTCTACTCCAGGTCTCAAACATAGCAGTTAGGGGGGCACCTCAGATCAGTAGAGCAAATGTCGATAATTTCCCAAAGGGAAAGACAAACTATTGCTACTTTGTCACCCAGCGATATCTCGTCCGAATATATTGAATCCAATCTTCCATTGTAGAACTCAAAAAATCCCCGAATAAATCCTCTGTTTTCACGCTGGTAAATCTTCCCTCAGTCTTAACCAGTTTTTCCCAGACCTCGGTAGCGGTATTACCCAACCCGATTAACTTTGGTGATGTTACTCGCGCGAAATCCTCATTGGTTCTTGGAGCAATGTGAAGCAAGCTGACGACATCCGCCCCGAATTCATGAGCCTCTTCCATTTTTGCAGCCAAAAATTGTTGGCGCATGAATTGGTAAAAAGGTTCAAAATATAACGTGTCCTTGTCAGGTATTTTCTCCAAATCTAGAACACAATCCGGACAGTCAAATAAGTGTTGGTAAATTTTCCTGCGGTCAGTTCCACTATTCGCGATCCCTAAGTAATTACCGGAGTAGGATTCCGTATATTTCCACTCAATTAAAACAACTTGCCTTCGATGTTCTGTGTCCTCAAATATGACGATGGCATCGGTACTGGTAAAATTAGCTCCTCTGGTACGAGTACCCTCGCTATGTACCCTCTCTCCCAAATAATTCTTACCGCCTATCCATTCGAAAGAAACATAGTGACCATCTTCAACGGGAAGCATTCTCTGAATTTTCGGGAATATTGGCCTGAGTATTTTTGCCAGTTCATAAGGTTGGTTTGTGAATGGAAACAAAAAGTTGATACAGCACACCTGAGAATCGCATAAATGGTTGCTTGGTTTGCCCGGAATTCCCTGATGCCAGTGGATCTTTTTTTCTCTGAAGAATGCAAGGGCGTTTTCGCGAATTGGAGGGTAGAGGTTTTCTTCAGCGCATTGCTGAGGGAGACAAAAAGGCCTGAATTTACCCCTGAAAAAACCATCAGCTCTAGCCTGCTCTGAGATGGTAAGTGAACTTGCTTTGAATGCTATTTGATTAATTTTTTCACGTTCCAGAAATTTTCCCATTTCCTCTCACATTTTCTTTGTAAACTACAAAGCTTTCCTGAAACTCCCGACCTGATAAACCTGCCCGAACAAACCCAGCGGACCGCGCAATGGCGTGATTTGCCCCTTACCGAATGCCTTTTCGGCTGCCTGTCGAACGTCTTCTTCCGTGGAAAAATGGTGGGTGCGGATATCTGTTCCCAGCAGCCTGAACAGGAATACCATCAGCGGCCTTTCCACTGGCACGCCGTAAACAAGTTGCCCGCCCGGCTTGAGAACGCGCGCAATTTCCGAAAAAGCCTGGTCCTGGTCGAGCGGCTGCAGGTGTTCGAGGATGCTGATCAGCAAAACCGCGTCGAACTGCTTATCCGCGTAGGGCATCTCCAGCACGCTGCCATTGCGCAGATCTGTGCTAATCCCCATCCTATTAAACATCTCAGCGATAGGCGCAGCGTCCGCGGTCAGGTCCAGGCCGTGGATGTGTAGGAAAATCTCTTTCAAATTCAGGAAGCTGACCCCTGAGCCGAACCCAATTTCGAGGATGGAATCCCCGCCTGTTAACTGCTCCAGGCAAAGCTCAATCCGGCGCTGGTACAGCCTGCCAATGACCGGCAGCTTGTAAAAGCGGATGGGGTCCTTGCGGTCTACGCCGAGATATCGGTTGAGGGGGAGGAGTTTCAAGCGGATTCGTTTTTGGTGGGTATCAGGCATTCCAAGGCTCCTTGCGCGGGCAGACTGAGCTGGCTGCCGCAAACCTTTATCCGCATGATTTTACCCCGAAACACGGCTTCAAACAGGAGCTTGTCAGCGAAAGTTCATTGCCCAATGCATTGAACGAGTCGCTTGTGGATTTTTCCGCTATAATTCAGCCTCGAACTATCAACAGTAAAAAGGAAGATTATGTGCGGAATTTTCGGCATTGTGACGCAAAATGAACAGAATTTGGGACCCATTCTGGTGGAAGCAGCCCGCCGGCTGACCTACCGCGGTTACGATTCGGTTGGCGCCGCGGTCATCAGCGGGGATCGGATTGACCTGCGCAAGGATAAAGGACGCGTGGATGAAGTAGCCGAAAAGTACCGTTTTTCAGAATTGACAGGCCAACGCGGCATCACCCAACTGCGCTGGGCGACTTTCGGCGTGCCATCCCAGGTGAACGCCCAACCTCATCTCGATTCGGACGGCGACCTGGTCGGCGCGCACAACGGCAACGTGGTGAACAACGTGGAGCTTCGGCAGGAATTCACAGCCGAGGGTATGAATGTGCGCTCTCAGAACGATGGCGAATCCTGCGTGCACGCGGTGGAACGCTACATCAACCGCGGGTTTAACTTTGTGGATGCCATTCGCGCTGCCTATACCGATCTGCAGGGCGATTACGCCTTCGTCATCGGGCGCATCAACGACGACAAGCTTTACGCCATCAAGAAGGGCTCCGGGCTGGTGGTTGGCATTGGTGAGGGCTTCACCTGCGTATCCTCAGACCTGCCCTCCATCTTGCCGCTCACCCGCAAGGTGCTGCGCCTGAATGACGGAGACGTGGTTTGCCTCAGCTGGGACAGCGTGTCATTATTTTCTGTCGCGGACGGCAGCGCGATCGCAAGGGAACCGGAAATCATCACGGAAGAAATGTCCGCTGTGCAAAAAGGCGGGTTCGCGCACTTTATGCTCAAGGAAATCCACGAACAACCCCAGGTGGCGCGCGAGCTGCTGCACCTGCTGAAGCAGCACGAAGACCTGGACCGCATCCTTGAGTCTATCCAAGGTGCGCGCAACCTGTATCTGATTGGCTGCGGCACCAGCTACCATGCTTGCCTGGCTGGCTCGGTGTATTTTGCCCGGCTGGCTGGCAGGGCGGCCGTGCCGGTGCTTGCGCCGCAATTCATTCCGCAGTACGCCCCGACCGTCGGACCCCAGGACGTGGGCATTTTTGTCAGCCAATCCGGGGAGACGAAAGATGTTTTGAACGCGCTGGAACACGCCCAAAAGCGTGGTATGACCTGCTTCAGCATGGCCAATGTAATCGGTTCCACGCTCACCAAAATCACCTCCGCCTGGCTGCCGCTCGCCTGCGGATACGAAATCAGCGTACCGGCAACCAAGACCTTCACCAACCAGGTCATCACTTTCCTGTTCCTCGCGACGATGCTGCGGGGCGGTGGGGCTGAGACGCTGGACGGACTGCCGGCGCTGATGGAACAAGCCATCCACTGGACGGACCCCCAGGTGCGGGCGCTGGCGGAAGACATCAACAGTTGGAACGACCTCTACAGCCTGGGCTACGGCAGTACCTACGCTATGGCATTGGAAGGCGCCCTAAAACTGAAGGAAATCACCTACGCTCACTGTGAGGGGATGCTCAGCACCGAATTCAAGCATGGGCCGCTCTCCGCGGTCACGGACGGGTTCCCGGTGCTCTTCGCGGTCGGACCGGAAGACGTGCCGTTAATCGTGAGCGGGATAAATGAGGTCACTTGTCGGGGCGGCCGGGCAATTGCGATTGGCGAGGAAGACAGCCGCTTGAACGCGAACGCGAGCGATGTGATAAGCATCCCGCCTTCAAACCCGCTCTTCGCGCCGCTCCTGGCGGTCATTCCCCTGCAGCTGCTGTCGTACTACATGGCGGTCGGGCGGGGTTACGACCCGGACTTTCCGCGCAACCTGAGCAAGACGCTGACCGTCGATTAGCGCTGCCCATCGCAAAACATTTGCAGGCGTCAGGCTCTTTCGCTCTGGAATGTTTTCTGCTGGCTGCCAAAATGGTGGAAAACCGTGCCGTCCGGCATGGTGATGGTGCTGTTTTTCCCGTCGCGCGTAATCTCCAGACCCTGGTAGCGCAGGGTCAGCGGCCAGTCGAAAGGGTACTCGCCGGTAATTTGCAGTTTGTCCGCAGCAAAAATGCGAAC
>CAZPWL010000033.1:0-9678 GCA_964590535.1 uncultured Anaerolineaceae bacterium | reverse complement strand
GATATGCCGTAAATGCGTTTTGTGCTCCGCTTTGTTCCTCGGGTTCGGCATTTTCCGGCTGGGCAGCGGGCTGCCAACCCAAATACCAGCCCACATCCCGCCGCGTAAGGTCGGGGGCATAGACTTGGGTCCAGGTCTGTTTGTCCAAACCTGGCGCTGAAACGCTATCCAATTTGGCGAAGACTTGATTGCTGGTGAGGGCAAGGCTGTCCGCCAGGCGAAGCATTTCACCGGCTTCGACACGCTCTTCCTTGCGTTCCCCATCAACACCAATTCCACGCAAGCTCAAGAATTCCGGCTTGCTGGTGAATGGGCTCAATATCATCTTGAGGTTTACACGGCTGGGTGGGTCAAACCTGAGCCCTTGTGGAATTTCCTCGAAAGCGCCTTCGAATATCAGTCTTTCTGAGGTAGAGAGGTGGGTATCGCGGTCCCAACAGGACGCGTCCGGCAGGTCTTTGCGCACCGCTTCCAGACGCGCGGTCAGCTTTTCATGTAGGGCTCTGGTATCGGAGATAGTCTCCTCATCCCCCAAAACTCGGGCAATTTGTTCCAGCGCGTCCAGTTCGCGCGCCAGAAGTTGGCACAGACCCAGGTTTTCGACGCTTGAAATCCAGGTAAATAGACCGTGCGGATTAAGAAAGTTGAAACTGGGATGGTTGTGCCAGCCAGTCTGCGAAACCGTCAGCCATTCTGGCAGCCCATCCTGGTCCAGGTCGTGGTCCTGGTCAAACCAGGCGAGGGTGTATTGGAGCAGCCGGGCGTAGACAGACGCAACAAAGTCGCGGTCACCTGTTTGCAGGAAGATGGCGAGGGCGTTGGCGCAAAGACAAGGGAAAGGGAGCACTTTGCGGGCATTCACTGGCAGCTTGGAACAGTCCGGGAGGGTGGAGAGTTTGCGGGCAAAAACCAGACCGGCGGCTTGCGCCTGAGCCGGCAGCAGAACCTGAGAGAGCTGGTAGAGCGAAAGCGCGTTGAAGGGCGGCAGGAGTACGGCTGAGGGGTCTTTGCCGGCCGGGTGCTGCGCGTAGCTTTTTTCCGGACTGCGAAATTCGAGATAGGAAAGGGCGGCTTGGTTGTCCGTGGAGCGCGCCAAGAGTTGAAAAGCTTGGTTTTGCGCGGAAAGAAAAACCGCGTCCCAATCCGCGAAAGGGGTGCTCACGCGCATCAGGTCCGCCTGATGGCGCAGAGAGAGGCGCGCAATCTGGGCGTCCCAATTTTCTGGGTAAGGCTGGAACAACTTTTTTTCCAGGGCATCCTTGTCAAAACCAGCGCAGCAGCGCACCTGCACAGAAAGGGACTCTCCCGGGGCTAAATCCTTGCCGCGCTGCAAAGCCGGATAAGGGCTGGAGACTAATTGGGCGGCTTCCGCATGCGCGAGCGCGAGGAACAAGCTGCCGCTGCTGCCCAGGAGGTACGGCTGGTATTTCAGGGCAGCGGCATTCATCCCGAGGCTGCCCGCCCGGGGGCAGAGCTCCGTCACGGATTGAACACCCAGGCTTAACACTGCCGGACTGGTGTTTGTTAGCGTGAAGCGCACGAGGAGTGAATCGCTTTCAGCAGCCCAAAATTCACAGCGGGCTTGCACAGCTTCGGCCGGAGAGCAGCTTAGGCTGGCGTAATTGGCACAAATGAAGTCCACTCGCGGAGGGGAAAGGTATGCGCTGATTTCTGAGATAGCTTTATTGTTCACCAGAAAAACCGGAAAAATGCGGAAACGCTCTACCAGCAGCCCGAAGCTTGTTTCCAGCGAAAGCGGTCCATTGGGATTCAGATGGGTCTGCCATACCGCGTCCAGCAGCGGGTTTAACGCGCCAAAGCGCTGGTCGGCTGCCAGGGTCAGCAGGATAGGATCTGAATTAAAAAAAGGACCTGCGCTCATGCGCCTAATTTTAGCACTTCACGAGCTTTACCAGACATGCTTCCACTTGACCGGGGGGGATCCCGCTTTTCATGTATGGGTAAGCAGGGGAACAATGCAGGCAAAGCCAGCGTTAATAGGTAAAATACCTTTATGCTACAATAGCGCCATGAAAGAAGACCCTATGACGAATAATGATGCTGCCCCGGATGATTCCGGGCTTGATGATTTTGGCGAGCTTAATGCCTTTCAGGACTTTGACAATCCAGACCAAGTCTCGGATGCCATTGAACAGCAAGCGTCAGAGCTCACCGTTCCGATAAACCCTGTGCCTGGAATGGAAGACAGCTCGGATTCCCGGACGCAGCCCTTGGACGCGCTTAGCCAGGCTGGTGAAGTAGACAGCCCCGCTGGCGCGCTTCCCGGGCAGACGGAAGAGGCTGTGTTGGAAGAAAGCGACGCCCAGTCAGCCGAGACAATGCCTGTCGCTCTGGACGCGGGAGGAACGCTGGAAACTGCCAAGACCATGCCCGTTTCTGTGCCCGAAACAGAAGCGGCACAGCTCGCTGAGACTGTCCCGACGCCTTTGGACGCGGGAGGGGATTCGGACACTGCTCAGACGGTGCCTGTGAGTACGCTGGACGCAGACCAGGCGCTGCCTGCCGAAGCCCCAGCGCAGCCAGAAAGCCCAGAAAAGAAACGCGAAGGCACCCAGCCGCTCGATATCGCGAAAGCCGCCGCGCCGGATGCCCAGGCCTGGTTCTCGGAAATCTCGTCCTTCGACGAAAAAACGGGCAGCACCGCGCCAAAGCAGCCCGCTGAAAGCCAGCCGCGCGGGGATTACTTCACGGGAGAGTGGGCGAAGCCCACAAGCGCGCAAAAACCCCCGCAAGGCGCCTGGAACACGAAACCCACCGGAGCCTGGATTCCTCCAAGCACGCCAAAACAAGCCGCCCCGCAAGATAATATCCCGACCATCCCGCCTGCTGTCAGCGCCCTTCCGCTGGCACCCACGGCGCAGCCGCTGCCAATTAAAAAAGTGACCGAAACAGACCCGGGCGCTACCCAACTCTCAAGCTCTGCCTTTTCGCAGCGTCAGGAGAATAAAACAAGCGGCACCCAGCCGGTGCGCGTGGCAGCCAAGAAACCTGCCCAAGCGTCTGCGAACAAAACGCTAACCCCCCGTCCGACCACGCAAACCAAGCCCGTCCGGGAAAAGCCTGTAAAACGGAAAGAGTCCAAAGCGCTGCTGCCGGTTTTGTTTGTTCTTCTGGCGCTTGTTTTTGTCGGGATGCTGTTCGTCGGCGTCCAGTACTTCCGCATTGCTTCCAGCTTGCCCAGCGTGGCGGAACTGCGCTCGCGCGCCTCGCAATTTGAAACCACGCGCATCCTTGACCGGCGCGGCAACATCCTTTATGAAATCAACGACCCCAATATGGGCAAGCGCACTTACGTGCCGCTAGATAAAATTTCACCCTATCTAATCGCTGCTACCATCGCGACGGAAGACAAGGAATACTATAACCATCCGGGTTTTGACCTGATGGCACTGGCAAGGGCGCTGTGGATGAACTATACCTCCGGTGAAATTGTCTCCGGCGCGTCCACCATCACCCAACAACTGGCGCGCATGCTTTTGCTGCAAGAAGAACGCTTCGAACAGTCCTACGACCGCAAAGCACGAGAAATCATCCTGGCGGCTGAAATAACCCGCCGTTACAGCAAGGAAGAGGTGCTGGAGCTCT
The DNA here is from genome assembly GCA_964590535.1 of uncultured Anaerolineaceae bacterium. Taxonomy (GTDB): domain Bacteria; phylum Chloroflexota; class Anaerolineae; order Anaerolineales; family Anaerolineaceae; genus Mesolinea. The sequence continues at coordinate 6,072 of CAZPWL010000033.1, read as the reverse complement.
ATCTGAACGAAATCTTCTACGGCAACCTCTCGTACGGCATTGAAGCGGCAGCAGAAACCTACTTCAACACTCCCGCGGCGGATTTGCAGCTTTGGCAGTCGTCCTTCCTGGCCGGTCTGCCGCAGTCCCCGGCGATTTATGACATTTACAACAATCGCGAGGCGACCCTCACGCGCAACAAGGCCGTTCTGGTTCTGATGTATGAGTTAAGCAGCGAGAAAAACTGCATTTTTATCGGCAAAAACCTGGAGAAGGTGTGCGTCAGCGCCAACGACGCGCTGAACGCGGCGGATACATTGGAGGCTTATACCTTCACGCAGAATACCAATAGTATGCGCTTCCCCCATTGGGTGGTCTACATTCAGTCGCTGCTGGAAAGCCAATACGACTCCCAGACAATCTACCACTCCGGGTTCACCATTTACACGACGCTGGATCCTGACCTTCAGGAGCTTGCCCAGCGCGCGGTGCAGGAACAGTTGGAGACGATGACCGCGAACAACGCCACCAACGGCGCGGTGGTCGCTATTGACCCGAACAATGGAGAAATCCTGGCGATGGTGGGTTCAGCGGATTTTTATAACGAAGCTATCAGCGGACAGGTAAACATGGCGCTGACCGAGACGCGCCAACCGGGCTCGTCCATCAAGCCGATAACATACCTGGCTGCCTTTGAAAAAGATTGGACGCCCTCCACGCTTATCTGGGACGTCCCGGGTTCTTACCCTCCTTCCGGGCGGGAAGATGACCCCAGCGCCCCTTACGAGCCGGTCAATTACGACGGACGCTTTCATGGGCCTGTAACGGTGCGCTCCGCGCTGGCGAATTCCTATAATATTCCAGCGGTAAAAGCGCTGCAATACGTGGGTATCTACGATGACCCGAATACTAACGGAGAAGACGGCTTCATCTCCCTGGCGAAACGCCTGGGCATCACCAGCCTGACACGCGAGGATTACGGACTCTCCCTCACGTTGGGCGGCGGCGAGGTGAGCCTGCTGCAAATGACCGGCGCGTATTCAGTGCTGGCGAACGAAGGGAAGCGCGTGGCTCCCGTGGCTGTCACCAAGGTGGTGGATTACACCGGCAAAGTGGTATTTGAGTACACCGCGCCAGAAGGCGACCAGGTGGTGCGCGCGGCGCACGCCTATCTGATTACCTCCATCCTTTCTGACGCAGACGCGCGCGCGCCAATGTTCGGCCGGGATTCTATCCTGAACCTGCCCTTCGACGCGGCAGCCAAAACCGGCACCACCAACGACTACCGCGATAACTGGACCCTTGGCTACACCCCCGACCTGGTGGTTGGCGTGTGGGTGGGTAACGCGGATTACTCACCGATGGTCAACACCACCGGCATCAGCGGCGCCGCGCCAATTTGGGCGCGGGTGATGGAAAACGGTATTAATGTGCTTAAAGGTGGGGCTGCAAGCCCGTTCCTCCAAGCGCAGGACGTGGTGGAGCGCACCATCTGTTCAGTCTCCGGCACCGAACCTTCGGACTACTGTCCAAGGACGCGCTCGGAAATATTCGCATCTGACCAACTGCCGGCTTCGAAAGAACACGACCTGTGGGCAAAAGTGCAAATTGACGCGTGGACCGGGTTGAAGGCTTCAGCGGCCTGTTCCGATTTCACCAAGGACGAATTGGTGATTAATGTCAGCGACAAAAGCGCCATACGCTGGCTGAAGACTGACCAGGGGAAAAGCTGGGCGCATGACCACGACTTCCCGGACCCCTTTGTCATCCTGCCGGATCGGGAATGCCGGGCGGACGACCCCCGCGCCATTATTGATATGGTCACGCTGGTTGATGGCAGGACTATCAGTGAAAATCCCTTTAAAATTGTGGGCGTGATTGATGCCACCGCGAATTTTAAGGAGTTCAAAATTGACTGGGGTGAGGGTGAGAAGCCTGGAGAATGGAAAACGTTGGTGGACTGGGAAAACACGCCAGTGCGCTCCGCGGAGGAAATCTATTCCTGGGATTTGACCGAAGTTACTGCGGAAATTGTCACCGTACGTATTCGGCTGCGCAGCACAACGGATACACAGGTGGAAAAGAAGTTCACGCTGCGCCTGTCAGTCCCGACAGCGACGCCGACGCCAACGGAAGTGCCGACTCTGACACCGACACCGACTCCCACGTTGCCGCCTCCCTTGGATACCCCTGTTCCGTCTCCGACTCCGACACCCGGAGAGACGCTGCCTCCTTCGGATGAGAATCCTTAATGGGCTCCTAAAAGGGGTTTCTAGAATAAGCTGAGCTGACCCCGCTGGAACTCCGGCGGGTCTTCGAGGACGCGCTGCGTAAACATTTCGCGTGTGAGCAGCGCGTCATTTTTTAAGTTCCGGATTTGACGGAACTTCACAAAGTGCCAGGTTTCTCCACACAGCAATAGTAGGTTGGGGTCCCGCCTCAATCGATACGTGACGAGGTTGGAGCGGCTGGCAGGGATGATGAAGTATTTTTGTCCGGGCATGTGGCTGAAGAGATGCAGCAGTGGGGTCACGCAGGTCGTCAGGACGGGGAAAAAGCTGTGCGCTACGCCGCCGGTCCTGCCAATCCAATGGACGGCTTCCTTGCTGTCTTGAACCGTGTAATCCAGCCGGGCAGCCAACTGGCGCAGGATATCAGAAATTTCCTGCAGGTCTTTCGCGCGTGCCTGCGGCTCCTCCCGCGGGAGTAGATGCCAAGCGGGTTCGCTGCCGGTGATGCGCTCGGCATAAGCTGCCATAACTGCGTCCAGCAGCTCGCTATCAGGGGTCAGCAGCCCGGGGCAGCTCAGGTTGGCTGTCCGCTGCACCGCTGCAGCCGAGGGCTTGGGGTTAGCGCGCAGCAGTTCCAGCAGGGCTGTTTCCACCCGTTCCGCCAGGGGAGTGTGCTCCATAAGCGGCTGCCGCAGCCAGTACTGACCGGTATCCGGTGCCAGGCCGGGGTTGAAACGCACAAACTCATCAGTATCCGCCAGGCAGGCTTCCAATTCTTCCTGGCGTTCATTTAAGGTTTTGCCAGGTTGAGAAGCTAACAAGCCCTGATGATGAGCGGTAACGACGATTTGAGTCAGCAGGGACAGGTAATTGGCGGGCTCGCCGCGTTCGGAGAGATGCGCCCGCGCGGCTTCTTTGGCTGCCTGCCTCAGGTTTATATTATTCAGGGCAGGCTGCATTTTGCCAATTCCCCACAGGCACTGCAAAGTATCTTGCCCGCCGTCTGAGGCACAGCTGAGCAGTCGCAGGCCTGCCTCCTGACCGGCAAGGACGCCGGCTATCAGGAAAAGCGCGTCCAGCTCGCCAATTTGAAGCAGTATCGGGGTTTGGGCCTGCACCAGTGCGGGCAGCTGTGCCAGCACTTTTACCAGCGCCTGGGAGTGCCAGGTCCAGTCATAACGCTGGCGGAGCAGGCTGTGCCGCAGCGGCGCCACGCCTTCCTTTCCCCACAACCAACCCGCCCAGAGGCCGCTCAGGTTCCAGTACGCCTGGTTCCGACGGGGCAAGGATGCGTACACCAGGTTCATGAGGCGGGGGTCGGGCTGCGGGTTCAGTTCGCGTAAGCGGCCGCGGAACAGACTGATGCCGCCTTTCTGTGGAGGTAAATCCGGCCAATGGCGCAGAATTACGGGCGGCAGGTTCATCTGCCAGAGGGTTCTGGAGCGCAAGAAAGCATGCCACACGTTGCTTTCCTGCCACGCGGGCGGGCGGATGAGCTGGCGCGGGCGGTTGCGCCCGAGTGGGTAAGTCCAGAGCTGATTCATCTGGTCCGCGGTCGTCAGGAAGAGCGCTTTCAGAAGTTTCTTCTGACGCTCAGAAAAATCGGGGTGGTTGATTTTATTCAGGAGTATCTGTAACAGGATTAGCGCGCGTGGGGAATAAAAGCGGAGCACCTCTTCCATTACAGGCCGCAGTGGGTCATCGATGCCAGCAGTCAGTTCAAGCGCTCTGGCGCGGTGCAACGTATAAGAAGGAAGCGCTTTCAGACCTTGGTAAGCTTCTGCGCTGCCGGGCAGTTCGCCACTGTTTCGGCACTGTGAGCATGACCACTGAATTGCAGTGGGTTCCGGGTGGTCTTCTGCCCAGATGAAGCTGGTAATTTCCGCTAACTCCCCGCATTCGGGGCAGGGCAGCTGATAGAAAGAGTTCAGGTAATCTTCAAGGCGAGCGCCCTCACTCATCCGTAAATTTGCCAATGCAAGGACAGCGTCGCCTAATTCTTCGACAGTTGGTGAGGACGCCAGCATTTCGAGGATGAAGGCCGCGATGGGATTGTTCGATGCGACAAGCACCCGATACCCGGAGCGGGCTAATTCCAGCGCAGTAAAGGGGTCGTTGCCAAAGGGGTCCAGAATCCAACTAGCAGGCTCCGCGCGGGAACTAACCCAGTTGTAAACCATTCGGGGGTAATACGGAGCTAAGAAACGGTCCAGCGGTAAACCGGTCTGAGGTCGGTCGCTTCCAGCAATGAAGGGGGCTTGCAGCGGATCTAACAGTTGTGGAATGCTCATTTCCGCCTTTCCCTGAATACCTAACTGACCAGGATTACGCTGGTATAAGGCGGCAGGCTCAGGCTTCCGCCTTCAAGGACTGCCGGAACCGCGCCGTCCCCGTCAAGCAAAATGCGCCATGAATTGCTCTCATCTTCAAGCGCTGGCAGGCTGATTTGCTGGGGGCGGATAGAAAAGTTTAGCGCAATGAGCGCTTGCTGCGCAGCAGCGCTGCGTTTGTACACCAGGACGGATTCATTTTCCAGCGGCAGCAATTCCAGGCTGCCGGCGTGCAGCGCGGGGTTTTCGCGCCGCAGTTTCAGCAGGGCGCGGTAGTAGGACCATAAGGACTGCGAGTCCGCTTGCTGAAGCTGCACATTCCGTGTGAGGTAATTTGGATTAACGCGCAGCCAGGGTTTGGCAGGGCTGAAGCCGGAGTTTGTGCTCGCGTCCCACTGCATAGGGGAGCGGCAGCCATCGCGCCCCTGCACGCTGAGCCACTTGCGCTTGCCAACCGGATCCTGGATTTCCGCGCGTTTATAGCGCGTGTCCCGCATGCCGATTTCTTCGCCGTAGTAAAGATAGGGGGTTCCGCGGACGGTCAGATGCATGCAAGCCAGCAGCTTGAGGCGGGCGTCTTCCTCTCCCGTCACGTAACGCGTGGCGCTGCGGGAGGAGTCGTGGTTGTTAAGGAAGTAATTCGGCCAATCCTTTGCGCCGTGCAGGGCGTCCCAATAGGCAATCGCGTTGCCAAAAGCAGCTGCGCTCCAGGGGCTGTTGGCGTAGGCATAGTCGAAGCCCGCGTGGAGCAAGTCGGGGGCAATGTACATGCGTGCCTGGACGGGGCTGGCGAGGAAAGTTTCGCCGACTACGTAGCGGTCCGGGTATTGGTCAACCAGCCGACGGATTTCCTGCAGCAGAGGGAACATCTCAGGTTGCGAGCAGTCGTTCACGTGTTCAAAGCGGTCGTATGGGCGCAGGTGCATGCCAGGCTTTCGAGGGTTATCGCGCAGGTCTTTGTGTTTGAAGTAAGCATTGAAAACGTCCAGCCGAAAACCATCCACGCCGCGTTCCAGCCAGAAGCGGAACACGTCCAGCACAGCCTGGCGTACCTCCGGGTTGCGGAAATTCAGGTCGGGCTGCTCTGGGCAGAAGGTGTGATAGTAGTACTGGTTCAGGTTGCCGTCGTATTCCCAGCCCGAACCGCCAAAGATGGCCAGCCAGTTATTGGGGTAATCTCCGTCGGGAGCCGGATCGCGCCAGATGTACCAGTCATGGTATGGGTTATCCTTCGATTTCAGGGACTCCTGAAACCAATGATGTTGGTCGGATGTGTGATTTAGCACCAGGTCCAGGATGATGTGAATATCCCGCTGGTGCGCTTCCTGAAGAAGCTGGTCGAAGTCCTGCAGCGTACCGAATTTTGGATCAATTGCGCGGTAATCCGAGACATCATAGCCAAAGTCCACATCGGGGGAGGGGTTAATGGGCGAAAGCCAGATACCGTCAATTTCCAGGTCTTTGAGGTAGTCCAGGCGCTGGATGATGCCCTGCAAATCGCCAATTCCATCCCCGTTGGAATCCTGAAAGGA
>CAZPWL010000032.1:9672-15524 GCA_964590535.1 uncultured Anaerolineaceae bacterium | reverse complement strand
TGGCAGGCGTGGAAACCCAAAACCCACTGGGCAGCCACCATGCCATCCTGCTCTCCAACTTTTTGGCGCAGACCGAAGCCCTGATGAAAGGCCGCACCCCCGAAGAAGCACGGGCAGAGCTGGCCGCCCAAGGATATACCGGCGCGGAGTTGGATTTGCTGACGCATGCCAAAAGCTTCCCGGGCAACCGCCCGACCAATTCCTTCCTCTACCAAAAATTGACACCCGAAACGCTCGGCACGCTCATCGCGCTCTACGAGCACAAGATTTTCACCCAAGGCGTCATCTGGCGCGTGAATTCCTTCGATCAGATGGGGGTGGAGCTGGGCAAACAGCTTGCCAAGGCTATCCTGCCCGAATTGGAAGGCCCCGCGCCTGTTCACACGCATGATTCATCCACAAATGGCCTGATAAACGCCATCAAATCCCGCCGCGAATAAGGAGAGCCCATGAAAACCCTGAAAATTTTATTCCTTGCCGCAGAAGCCGACCCCTTGGTAAAGGTTGGCGGCTTGGGCGATGTCGCTGGCTCCCTGCCCCAGGCGCTGCGGGCTTTGCCTGCCGATGTAACTAGCGGCGTCCGCGTGGACGCGCGCCTGCTGCTTCCCTATCACGACGCTGTGCGCCAAAAGCTGCCCAACCCCGAATTCTTGTTCCGTTATCCGGTCGAATCGAAAACCGGCGCGCTCACCGCGGAAATCTACTTCAGTGAGGTAAACGGCGTTCCTACCTACCTGCTGAGCGGAGAACCCATCGCCAACAGCCCGGTCTACAGCCCGGATTCCGCCGCGGACGGACGCAAATATGTGTTTTTCTCCACCGCGGCGCTCGGTCTTATGGACCGCCTGGAGTGGAAACCGGATATCGTGCACGCCAACGACTGGCACACTGCCCTGGTAGCGTACCTGCTCAGTCTGCGCCGCAAAGCCTCCCCCGCCGGAGCGCACCCCAAAACCGTCTTTACCATGCACAACCTGCCCTTCATGGGCGCGGGCACCGAAGCCGCCTTCGACAACTACGGCATCCCACCCAGCCGCTACAGCCTGGTGCCTTGGTGGGGCAAGAAATTCCCCCTGCCGCTGGCAATACAGACTGCTGACCGCGTAACGACCGTCTCCGAAACCTACGCGCAGGAAATCCTCACCCCCGAGTTTGGCTGCGGATTGGAAAAACTGCTCCAAACCCGGCACAAAGTCGTTTCTGGCATTGTCAACGGGCTGGATATGGACGCCTGGGACCCGAGCGCAGACCCCCGCTTGCCCGCGCCTTTCAGCGCCGAAAAACTCAGTCAGCGCGCCGCCAACAAAACAGCGCTTGCCCACGAATTTGAGCTGGACCCCGACCCCAAGCTGCCGCTGCTGGTGCTCGTCTCGCGCATGGACCAGCAAAAGGGCGTGGACCTTGCCGTCGAAGGGCTTGCCAGCCTGGTCACGCGTCCATGGCAGGTGATTTTGCTTGGAACAGGCAACCCGGAGCTCGAGGAAGCCTGCCGCAAGCTGGAAAAGGCACACCCCAAGCGCGTCCGTGCTGCCATCCGCTTCGATGTCAACCTCTCCCGCCGCATGTATGCCGGCGGTGATATTCTGCTGATGCCCTCGCGATACGAACCCTGCGGGCTGGCGCAAATGATGGCCATGCGCTACGGCTGCGCGCCGCTGGCGCGCGCCACCGGCGGCTTGCAAGATACAATCAGTGACGTAAGCGCCCACCCCGAGAGCGGCACCGGCTTCCTGTTCAAGCCTGCCACCGCCAAAGACTTCGCCAGCGCGCTCGCGAGAGCGCTGGACCTTTTCCAGGACCAAAACGCATGGCAAAAAATGCAGCTGCGCGGCATGCGCCAGGATTTCTCCTGGTCCAAGTCCGCCCTTGCCTATCTGCGGCTCTACCAGGGCTTAGGCGTATAGAAACTTCGTTTGCACAGCGCTTAAAGAAAAACGGCGGAGCCAAGCAGCTCCGCCGCACTTTTTCCCAAACCTCAGGCTCTTCTTCTGTCCTCCACCGCGTCCAGCAGCACGCGGAACGCGTCCGCGAAGGCTTTTACGCCCTCTGCTTCCAACTGCGCGGTCACCTGCGGCATCAGAATCCCAAGCGCTTCCAGGCGGTCAAACAACGCCCGCGCCTCATCCAGGTCCTCCCCGATGCTTTCGCGCACCCGACCGTGGTCGAGGAACGCTGCCAGCGTTTGCGGCGGCACGGTATTGACGCTGTCCGCGCCAATCAGCTCCTCCACATACAGCACATCCCGGTAAGCCGGATTCTTGGTGCTGGTGGATGCCCACAGCGGCCGCTGTTTGCGCGCCCCTTTGGCTTCCAGGCGCGTAAAACGCTCAGAACTGAAGGCCCGCAAAAACTGCGCGTACGCCAGGCGAGCGTTCGCTATCGCGGCTCTGCCCGCCAGGGCTTGCGCGTCCGGCGCGGCGCTGGCCTGCAGGCGCGGGTCAATGTGCGAATCGACGCGCGAAATAAAGAACGACGCCACCGATGAGACCTCCCCCAAAGGCAGTCCAGCCTGGGCGCGTTTTTCCAGACCGCTCAGGTAGGCTTCCATCACCGCACCATAGCGCTCCAGTGAGAAAATCAAGGTTACATTCACGTTGATGCCCACGGCGATGGCAGCCTGAATTGCCGGTAAGCCTGCTTTGGTAGCCGGGATCTTGATCATCAGGTTCGGGCGTTTCACCCGCCGCCACAGCGCCTCTGCTTGCGCCAGCGTCTCCGCGCTTTTATCCGCCAGGAATGGGCTCACTTCCAGGCTGACGTAACCATCCGCGCCGCCAGATTCCTGATACAGCGGCAGGAACAAATCCGCCGCCGCCTGAATATCCTCTATCGCCAGTTGGAAGAAGATTTCCTCCGCGCTTAACGCTGAATCGCTAAGGGGCTTCAGGCTCTCGTCATAATCGCTGGTTTTCGCGATAGCGTTCATGAATATCGAAGGGTTGGAGGTCACGCCCCGAATTTCACCGCGCGCGATCATGCCAGCCATTTCTCCATTGCGCAGAAGGCTGCGCTGAATATTGTCATACCAGACCGACTGACCAAGCGCCCAAAGTTTTTCGGTATTGTTCATTCCGCGTGCATAGCTCCTCGTAACATATTTTCAATCCAGCTGTCTGCCCACTTCTCAGCAGGCTTTTTCATTTCGTTAGACTGTTCTATAGTAACAAACGCAGTCTTTACCGCGCTGCATGGGCGGCTCCTGGCACGGTGAAATTGCGTTTATTACCGGAGGCAAATTCCGTTTATTTGCCTGTTTTCCGTAGGAAGAACTTGGTGATTTCTTCCACCACAGCCGGCATCAATCCCAAACCGAGGACCGCCAACCATTCCCGCGCTGCCAGACTATGGGTGTTAAACACAGGCTGAAGGAATGGCACATTCACCACCAGCAGCAGCACCAGCAGGCTGACCAGCACGGCAGGCTGCATGGCCGGGTTTGAGAAAACGCCCAACTTGAAAACTGAATTCCTCTCAGACCTGACCGTGTACGCTCGGAAGAGTTCACACAGCGAAAGTGTCACAAAAGCCATGGTTTCAGCAGTGAGCACATCCACGCCAGCCCAATCGAAGCGCAGCAGCGTAAGGAGCGGGTTCTGACCGGTAGGCAATGCCGCGCCGGGATGCCACCACAAACCCAGCAAAAAGGCTCCCAGCACCGCTGCTGTCTGGAAGATGGTCTGGATGACCAGTCCCGTGCCCATGCTTTTGTTGATCACAGGTTCGTTCTTGGGCCGCGGCGGGTGCTGCATCACATCCGGGTCGCCTTTTTCCATTGCCAGCGCCAGCGCTGGCAATCCGTCGGTCAACAGGTTCAGCAGCAGCAATTGAATCACGGTCAGCGGCATAGGCAACCGGAAGAGCGTGGCGAGGAAAATGATCATGATTTCCGCCAGGTTAGAGGAGAGCAGGAAGAAAACAAACTTGCGGATGTTGGCGTAAATCACGCGCCCCTGCTCCACCGCCGCCACAATACTGGCATAGTTATCGTCCGTCAGCACCATATCCGCGGTGCCTTTGGCAACGTCCGTGCCGGTGATGCCCATGGCCACGCCTATATCCGCTTTCTTCAGCGCCGGCGCGTCGTTCACGCCGTCCCCGGTCATGGAAACAACTTCGCCATTGGTCTGCAAAGCCTGCACAATCCGCAGTTTATGCTCAGGCGAAACCCTCGCAAAGATAGACACATCCCGGACGACGTTTTCAAGCTCCTCGTCGCTTAATTTTTCCACTTCCGCGCCGGTCATGGCTTTGCCGTTGGAGGAAATACCCAGGTCCTCGGCGATGTGGCGGGCAGTCAGCGGATGGTCTCCGGTAATCATAATCGGACGGATGCCCGCGGACTTGCACAAGGCAACCGCGTCTTTCACTTCTGGTCTGGCCGGGTCTATCATCCCGACCATGCCCACAAAGGTCATGCCGCTCTCAACATCCCTTGCTTCCAACTGCTCGGGGAGTTCGGGTAAAAGCCGGTACGCCAGCCCCAATACCCGTACGCCTTTTGCCGCCATCGCTGCGTTGGCCGCCTCAATGCGCTCGCGCCATTCTGCCTCCAAAGGGACCAACTGACCTTCCACGAATAAGCTGTCCGCGATGGTCAGCAAGCCGTCCACGGAGCCCTTGGTATAAGCCAGATAGCGCGCGTCTTCGTTAGCCTCCCAGTTCCAGAGTTCACGAAGTGCCTCAGGAAGTTGGTCTTTGCTGTCAGGCAGACGATGCGCGGTGGTCATGCGCTTGCGCTCAGAATCAAACGGCACCTCAGCCGCGCGCGGCAGCGCTTCTGAAAGTAATTTTTTGGTCAGTCCCATGCGAGCCGCGGCAACGACCAGGGCGCCTTCAGTCGGGTCGCCAATCATCACAAAGCGCTCTTCCTTTTCAGGGTGCGGCTCAATCACCGCATCGCTGCAAAGCGTGCCGCCCGTCAGGACGTGCAGCAAGGTCGGGCACTCGCGCAAAATTCTGATTTGGTCCGCATCCGGCGCTTCCACCCGCAAAACTTCCTGCAGCCCGCGAATAGCGCCATTTTCTGCTTCATGCGTAAAATCCAGAACGTGGTTAGCCATGTCCACCACAGTCACAGTCATGCGGTTTTCGGTCAGGGTGCCGGTTTTGTCGGAACAAATAACAGTCACCGAACCGAGCGTCTCCACCGCCTGCAGTTTGCGGATGAGCGCGTGGCGTTTGATCATCTCGCGCATTCCCAGCGCCAGACTGATGGTCACAACCGCAGACAAGCCTTCTGGCACCGCGGCGATTGCCAGCCCAACCGCGATCATAAAGCTTTCCACGATAGCCTCCGAGCTTGCCCTCGTGAAGCCCTGCGCGAACACCCCGCTGCGGGCCAGACCAAGCACGAAAACCAGCCCGCAGATCAGCAGCGCGAAGACGCCCAGCGTTTTTCCCAGCTTATCCAGCTTCTCTTGCAGCGGTGTTTTGCCCTCATCCAAAGATTGGAGCATACCGGCAATCAGGCCAATCTGGGTGTTCATACCGGTAGCCACCACCACGCCGTGCCCCCGACCGTAATTGACCAGCGTCGTGGAGAAGAGCATGTTTTTCCGGTCTCCCAGCGTGGCATTTTCGGCAAGAATCGCGGAGGCAGTTTTTTGCACCGCCACAGACTCGCCGGTGAGCGCGGCTTCTTCCACCCTGAGGTTAATGGACTCTATCAGGCGGATATCAGCCGGCGCGTAATTACCTGCTTCCACATAGACAATATCCCCGGGCACCAGCTCCCGCGCGGGAACCGAGAGACGTTTGCCTTCCCGCAGCACCTGGCATTCTGGAGCAGCCATTTTTTTCAGGGCTGCCAGCGAAGCTTCAGCTTTGCTCTCCTGCACCACCCCGAGGATCGC
>CAZPWL010000032.1:0-9572 GCA_964590535.1 uncultured Anaerolineaceae bacterium | reverse complement strand
GGCTCAGGCAGCAAGTTTTCTTGAGAGCTGATGTTTTCGTTCATAGGAGCCTCCGGTTTGTGTAAATTATATCAAGAACTATGCTGAAAGCTTGCTCTGCGCCTGAGCGCGTGCCGGAGTCGCTGCTCTTCTGCAAGTGGAAAACCAGTACCGCCGGATTACCCGCGCGGGTGTATAATCCGCCTTTGGGTATCGAGTGGGTATCAAGATCCTGGTCTTGGTTTCCCATGAAATAACCTAATCCTCATTCATCTTCTAAAAAACATATCGAGGCGAAGCATGGCAAAACGCACACTTAAAAGGCAGTTGAACCTGACCCAGGTGATTATGCTTGGCACCGCTGGAACCTTGGGCTCCGGCATCTTCATTCTCACGGGTCACGCCGCAAGTGTTGCCGGCCCTGCCACAATCCTTGCCGTAATCATCGCGGGCATCCTGAGCTTCAGCATCGCGCTGAACTACTGCGAGCTGGCGACCACCTACCCCGAGACAGGCGGCGCCATGACGTACGTGCGCGAAGCCTGGGGAAAAGGACTGTTGGCGTTCCTGGTAGGCTCGATGGACAGTATTTCCAGCACCTTCTACTGCGCCCTTTCCGCGGTCGGCTTCGCGTATTCGCTTTCCGTGTTTGTGCCAGGGCTGCCCATCGTTCCAGTGGCTATTGGCGCTATCTTGGTGTTCGTTTTCTTGAATATTCTCGGCGTGACCAACGTAGGAAATATCCAAATCGTGATGGGTATCATTTTGCTTGGCGCATTTGCGTTTTACATTGTCGGCGGGTTCTTGCTCCCCAACGGCTTTAGCACCGAAACCTTCCTAAGCAGCGGCAAATTTTTTATCGGGGACAACTTCGGTCAAAACCTCACCTCAATCCTGCGCACTATCGCGCTCATTTATGCGCTCTACGTCGGCTTCGAGGTCATCGCGGACGACGCGGAAGAGGTGAAGAACCCCACCAAAAACATCCCAACCGCCATTATCGTCAGCCTGATTATTATCACGCTGGTCTATTCCCTTTCCGTAACGGTTGCGCTGGGGACGACGCCCTGGCAGCAACTGGCTGGTTCCGAAACCGCACTTTCCGACACAGTCCGCAAGTTCTCCCCGATGCTCGGCGTTGCCATCATCGGCGTAGCCGGCATGGTCGGCGCGCTGACCTCGGTCAACTCCTCCATGTTGTCCGCCACGCGGGAAAGCTTCACGCTCAGCCGCGATGGAGCTTGGCCGGCAGCGCTCTCCCGGCTTAATAAAGCCCGCGTGCCGTTCATGGCTATCCTGCTCATCGGCCTGATATCGATTTTCATCACAGGTATTGGTCTGGTCAATTTCCTAAGTTACATCACATCAGCAGGTTATTTGTTTGTTCTCTTCTTCTCGAACCTGGCAATGATTAAGCTGCGTTCAAAGTTCCCGTACATCCACCGCCCATACAAAGTTCCCTTATTCCCACTGACCCCAATATTGGCGTCGCTGACATGTCTGGTGGTGATTTGTTTCTCAGAACTGCGAGCCTTAGCTTTCACGGCGGGGATCATCCTGCTCTTTTCTTTGTATTATTTCGCTCGCCTTGGTTTGGCTGCCTGGCAAGAAGCACACATACGCAGCCTCTCGCCCGGCAGATACCGTCTGCTGCTGCCTGTTACGGATTTTTCGGGTCTGGATACATTGATGAAAATCGGCGCGAGCCTGTCCGAAGCCAAAAGCGACATGAACATGTGCATGATGCTCGTGATGAAGCGCGGTTCTGAGAAAGCGGAACAGACACTGGAACATTTCAAACAAGCGCGCCAGTATGTGATGGAAAAGTTCATCCACTACGCGGTAGAACGTAATGTGCCCACGTATTCCAAAACGGTAACTGCCAACACGCTCGCGGATGGCATTATTGACGAAATCAAGATGGACAATAACGTCCGGCTGCTGCTCTTGCGCATGCCGCGAGAATCCACAGGACAAAACCTGATTAACGAAACCGTCCAAAAGCTTATCCGAGAGAATATCGTGAACATTGGTGTCCTGTACGACAAAGGGCTTACACAAATTCAAAACATCCTCGTGCCGGTAGGCGGCGGGTATCACTGTAAGCTTGCCATCCACCTTGCCCACGAGCTGGCCGTTATCAATAAAGGCCAGGCGGACTTCCTGCGCGTGGTGCCCTCCGCTATCGTCCCGGAGGAGTATGAGGACCAGATGGCCTATCTGCAAGAAATTGTGATGAGCGAGCTCTCTGGAATCCCCGCGGACGCGAGCCTGAATCTGGACCAATCCGATTCGGCAGCAGATTCCATCATCAGGCACGCCAGGCTTGGCAAAGCCGACCTGGTGATCATCGGCTCCAGTGAAGTCCTGCAGGAAGATGAAATTTTTGGTGAAATTGTCGAAAAAGTGGCCGCCGGCGTCTCCTGTTCCACGCTGGTAATCCGTCAGCACGAAAGCCCAGCGGCCTCCTGGCTGCGCCGGCAGCTAAAGAGCATGGATAAAAGCTCCGACTGAGCATATTGCTGCTCTTGCCTGCCTGTAAGCTCCCTGGTCAGGCCTTATTCTGTGTGCGCGGACCACTCGGTTTAACAACTGAGTCTTTCGGCGCTGGTTCCTGATGTCCGCCCTTCGGATAATCCGGGAGGCCAGTAAATAATTGTTTCTCAAATACAGCCCTCTTCCGCAGCCAACCTGCCACTGCTCCTCGCAGGCAGTATCCTGTGCCGGGGATCTGCGCGCATCAAGAGACGCCCACCCGCTTAGCCAGCGCAGGCACGCTGTGATTCAACAGGAAAATCCTGGCGTATTGCTTTTTACGCGCCAAAATGTGTACAATATTTAATGCATTATCTGGAAAGGATGAATACTATGAAAAAGAACAGCACAATCGCCCTGCTTGTTGTCATCTTGGCTTTAATCACTTTGGCGTGCAGCTTTCCGGGAAATCTGGTTGGAATAAAATCCCCGGTCGTTGAAAAAGGCTCTGGCAATGTGATTAGCTCCGAGCCTTCCGTAACAGAGTTCAACACCATCAAACTAACCGGCGGAGGCGAGCTGCGCCTGGTGCAGGGCAGCGAATATAAGCTGGTCATTGAAGCAGAAGACAACATTCTCCCGCATCTGACCGCGGAGATGGACGGGAATACGCTCAGTTTGGGTTACGAAGAATCCTTATGGAAAGAGCGCTACGTCCCCACCAAACCAATCATCTACACCGTCACCTTCACCAGTCTGGAGCAAGTTATCCTGCTTGGCGGCGCAAAAATTACTTGCGGCGCCCTGGATGTTCCCAGCTTCCGCCTCAACCTCAACGGCGGAGTAGACGTTACGCTGCAAAATATCTTTGTCGATACGCTTGAGCTTCAGTTGGATGGCGGCGCGAATGTCAGCATCACCGGCGAGGTTGGCAAGCAGTCCCTTCTCCTGAACGGCGCTGGCGCTTACGACGCCGATGACCTGAAAAGCCAAGACGCGAAAGTGGTCATCAACGGAGCGGGTGACGCCAAAGTCTGGGCGACAGAAACACTTGACGTCTCTCTTAATGGTCTGGGTTCAGTCTCGTATTACGGCAGCCCGCAGGTCACGCAATCGTTGATCGGACTCGGGTCCATCACCAGCCTGGGAGAAAAATGATGAGTAAGCGGCAGCAAGTCGCCTTCGGTACAGCGCTTCTTCTGATTGGAGCTGCCCTTTTTGCGCGCCAGTACATTCCTGCGCTCGAACCGTTCTTAAGTTGGCCGCTTCTGCTGGGGCCTTTGGGCCTTCTGGGGATGGCCATATCGGCGATCCTTGAGCAAGGCGGCTGGCTGATTAGCTTCACGCTTATCACGGGCATCGGCGCCAACCTATGGGCGGAAAGGGCTTTGGACGGCGGTACCTGGGCTTCAATGGTAGCTTTCCTGGGTCTGGGCTTAATCCTCGCGGACTTGTTTGACCCTGATGAAAAGGATGCCTGGCGTCCGGGGCTCATCCTCATCGCCGTCTCGGCGGTGTTGTTCCTGCTCCTGGGCGGCAAAAGGTACCTGCCCTGGCCGCGTTTTACCGCCTTTTGGCCTCTGGCTATCGCCCTTGTCGGGCTGATTTATATCCTGGTTGGTCTGTCCCGCAAAAAGAAAGACTCGTAAAGCACAAAAAAGGAGCCTCGCGGCTCCTTTTTTATGCTTGCTGATCCCAGGCGGCTTTCAAACGCTCGTAGGTTTCTTCCAGCGTTTCCGGCAAAACGCGTGTTTGCCCGATGACGGAAATAAAATTCGCGTCACCGCTCCAGCGCGGCACGACGTGCATGTGCAAATGTCCGGCGATGCCAGCGCCAGCTGGAGAACCTATGTTCATCCCAAGGTTGAAACCTTGCGGATGGTAGATGCTTTCCAGGATTTCCACCGCCTTGCTAGCCGTGCAAATCATTTCTTCCAGCGTCTCTTTGGGGAGTTCTGCCAGCTCCTGACAGTGCTGGTACGGCACCACCATCAGATGCCCGTTGCTGTAAGGATAAAGGTTGAGAATGACATAGGTGCGTTCGCCCCGGTGGATAATCAGGTTTTCCGGGGTGTCCTCGCTTTCCAGCGCCGCGCAAAACACGCAGGTCGGGTCAGTTCTATCACGTTGAAAATACACTTTTCTCCAGGGGCTGTAGATGTGATCCATCCACGTATTTTAACCGAAAACTGCGGGGCGGTACAATTTTACCCATTCTATTGACAAAAGCCGCACGCGCGCATACAATATGACCGTTTGGTCACAGTCAGCAAAGGTGTTATGCCCACAAAAACATTTTTAAACCTATCCGAACATAAGCGCGCGCAGATTGAAGCTGCCGCCATCCACGAATTCGCGCGGAACGGCTTGCGCGGCGCCACGGTAAACGCCCTGGTCGATAATTCGGGCATTGCCAAGGGTTCCTATTACCAATATTTTTCGGACATGGGGGATGTTTTCCAGCACATCCTCACAATCGCCCGCCAGAAAAAGCTGGCTCTGGCAAACGAACTGAGTTCCTCCAACGGTCGGGATATGTTCGCCTATTTACGCTGGTTATTCCAGGTGGAAATCCTGTTTGAACTGCGCGAACCCGAGCTTGCAGCCATTGAACACCACGCCTTTTTGGAAAGCCTGAATAACAGCGCTGCCCAGGACGAAAACGCCCCGCTGATTGGCGGGCCTTCGTTCTTTAACGAATTCCTCGCCCAGGGCATTCTCGCGGATGACGTCGCCACCTGGGTGGACACCAAACTTGCCGCGCACCTGCTCGGCGCGGTTTACCACCTTATCACCCGCCAGCTCATCGCCCGCCTGGGCGATACCGCCGATGCGCTGCGTTCTGGCAAAGCCGACATCCGCGAGGACCCGCTTGCACAGAGCCTGCTAGATAACTTGATGGACCTGCTGGAAGCCGGCCTAGCCCGCGAACCAGCCATCCGCAAAGACTTCTTCTCCAAGTAGAGAATGCGACCAAAAAAGCGGACCCATTGGTCCGCTTTCTTTTGGTAAGGTGTGCTTAGTCCCCGGGGAACTTGACACCCAGGCAGGTGCCCACCTGGTAGGCCCCGCGTATCCAGCCGTGGTCCGCGGAAACCAGCTTGTGCTTGTCCACCACGTCCTCCAGCGGAACGCTGTTCATCATTCCGTCCACGCGCGCCGCCATGCGCCCGAATTGGCCGGTCTCCGCCATCAAAACGCCCCATTCCGCCAGCTGGGTTGCCAGCAGCCGGTCCGAGGCGGTTGGCGTGCCGCCGCGCACCAGCGCTCCCAGGATGGTGATGCGGCTTTGCAGGCCGGTTTCATCCTCCAGCCGACGCGCCAGCAGCATAGTTTCACCTGAATACCCCTTCCCGATGCGTTCCATTTCCGCGTTCACCACGCTGTCGCTTCCAGCTTGCTGGCCTGCTTTTTTGCGCGCCGCCCGGCCCATAAACTCGACCAGTTCCTGCGAACGCGCGTTTTCCGCCACAGCCACCAGCGAGAAGTTCCTGCCCGCCTTCTGCCGCGCGCCAATCGCCGCGCTGATCAGACCAAAGTCGTAGGGAAATTCAGGGATGAGAATAACATCCGCCCCGGCTGCCAGCCCCGCGCCCAGGGTCAGCCAGCCCGCGCTGACCCCCGCCAGCTCCACGATCATGATGCGGTGGGTGGCGTTCGCGGTGGAATGCAGACGGTCAATCGCCTGCGTCGCAATTTCGCGGGCGGTATCAAACCCGATCGCCTTGTCCGTTCCGGGGATGTCGTTATCCGCCGCCTTGGGGAGGACGACCACATTTAAGCCTGCCTTGCTAAGATGCAGCCCGGCTTTAATTGTTTCCTTGCCGCCAATACAGATCAGGGCGTCCAGCTTACGGCGCTTGTAGGTGTCCACCGCGCTCTGGGTCATATCCGCTGCGCCCTTCTCGGCTGGCATGGCTTGCGGAATGTTGCGGCTGATGCCCAGGATGGTTCCGCCCAGTGTCAGAATACCGGAGAGTACCCCGCCGCCCAGGTCCATCGTGCGGTCTTCCACCAGCCCGTTAAAACCGTCGCGGAAGCCGACGAGCTCCAGGTTTTTGTCCGCGCTGACGGCTTTACCAATTCCGCGGATGGCGGCATTCATCCCGGCGCAGTCGCTGCCGGCAGTCAACAACCCGATTCGCTTTGTCATCATCACCTCGCTGAAAGCCCTATGTGTTTGGATAATTATAGCTGGAATTCCGCATTAAACTAAAAGTGCCCTCGCGGGCACTTTTATGGTGTTCATGCCGAGCCACAGAATCGGACTGTGGACACTGCGATTTTCAGTCGCATGCTCTACCAACTGAGCTAGCTCGGCGTTCTTACGAACAGTTGCAAGATTCTACCCGCAAGCAGGCGGGATGTCAAGCATTCAGGCTGAAGGACCGTCTGCGCACATCTCTCCAAACCCGTTAACCTTTCCGCGATTTAACGACAGAAATACCCAAATACCTATTGCATTGGGTCAAAAAAAAACATATACTTGTATTAACCATTTAATCCAATTTACCCATCCAAACCAAACCTGTCTACCCCCGTTTTTACGGGCAACCACAAATAATTCCATTCTGTCCGTTCGTCTGTCTCTTAACTAACAACTGAATACGTTCGCATGTTTCCCAGGAGGTACAAGATGCTAACGAAAAGAGTCCTTCCCTTTGTGCTACTGCTCGCGCTTCTGTTCATGCCGTTCGCGGATTCCGCACTGGCTGTTTCCGCTAACGCTACCCATCCTATCGGACCACCCCAGGAAGGCACCGGTACTGAGGTTAGCACCGGCGCGGACCCCGGCCAAAGCGGGGATACCGAGCTCATCCAATCCCTATCCGGCAGTTATGTCGCGTTTGACCCGTCGGCTGGCGGGGCTGCCATGTACGTCCCTGGAACAAGTCAGACGTTTTGTTTCCGCTCGGAAACATACACTAACGACTACGCGTATGTCTATAACAACTGGCTCAAGTTCCCGGCCAGCTGGAATGTCTCGAATGCTTACGTCGTAGGGACACCAAGCTGTGACAGCGGCACTAGCTGGGGAACTTTTGGTTGGAGTTACCAAACCAACCCATACGAGATTAATATTACCCATGCGCGCTACCAAACCACGACTGACCACTGCGTGGCTACTTACTGTGTGGATGTCACCTCCGCGTTGGCTGGAGACCCGGCACCCGTTTCCTGGTATTTTGATGGCGATGGTTATGGCAGCGCGCCGCACAATCCCTGCAGCGCGGATGGCTATACCCCTACTGGTCAAAACGCCTGCGATGAGAGCGTTGCTCCAACCGCAGATGTGCCGACCAGTGCTTCCGGTCTCTACTTCGACCCGCAACGAATTGATACCTCTGGCTGCCACGGCGAGCAGCAAATGCATGAGGTCAAACTGTATAATATGACCGGCGCGGAAGCCACTGTTTACCTGAACTACTCCGCGATTTGGGGGGTGGTTTTTACTGGCCCATCGACACTCACGATACCGGATGGAGCATACGCCAGCTTTTCCGTGATGATTGATCCTCATGTCTGCAAGGATGACGGAGAAATTGTCCTTACTGTAGACGCTAGCGACGGATACGAAACTGCTTCCTTAGAAATTCATAAGGAGATTTATTCTGAGCGGGTGGAATGGGTGCAGCTCGCCACCAACCCCACAGTCGGGATGGACAACGTGCTGGGCGCACACGCTGGCAAAGTCTGGCAAATTACCGGTTATGGCACGACTGGAGTCAGCAATTACGATCCAGGCACCGATACCTGGACAGCGGTTGCCTCTTCCGCCCCGCCCTTCGGCCAAAACTATGCCCGTTCTGGCTGCCAATATGGCAATGAGGTGTTCATGTATGGCGATGCAGCCACAGCCGGCTTCACCGGTCTGTGGAGTTACAACATGGATACCAACGTCTGGACAGCCGAAACGCCTACCGGCGAACCCCCACCTCTGACCGGGATTTGGGCGCCAGCCTGGGTGGCTGATCCTGTAAACCATTTTTGTTATCTCACTGGCGGCGCTAACACACCAGGCACTGGAACCTTGAACACCGTGTTTGTTTACGACCCGGTTGCGAATGCCTGGCTGCCGCCGCTGCCGAGTTTTACCACTCCGAGAGATTTCCACGCGGCGTTCCTGTTCGAACGGCCGGCAGATAATCACAGGATGTTATGCGTTGCCGGAGGAAACTACACCAGCGTTGGTCTGACCAGCACCCAGTGCTATGACTTCACCGCGGGAATTTGGTACGGTGAAAACGCGGACCTGCCGCCCTTGCCTGCTCCCCTGTGGGCTATGGGTTACGCGATGCTTCCAGCTGACGAAGGGGATGACCTCTGGTTCGTCAATGGCGTCGACGCAGCGGGGGCGCTGGCAAATGTAACCTGGCGGCTCAACACCTCATCCGGCCTTTGGGAGGACGTCGGTCCTCTGCCAGCCGGCCCGACCTACCGGCTTTCGGCGGTCACGCTGGATAACACCCTCTACGCGGTGGGCGGCTCCACGGGTGGTTTTTCACCTTCAGGTTTGACGCACAAATTCCTTGAAGAGGAATGCGAGGCCTGCGTCGTCCCGGATGTCATAAAAGATGCCACAGCTGTGGCAATGCCTGGTGAACGGATTACCTACACCCTCACAGTTCCGCAGCTTCCCATGGATCTCTTGTATGTAATTGATCCACTCCCGGATGGGACAGCCTATGTTCCTGGCAGCCTCACCGTCACTCCGGATATTGGTGATTATGGATACGTCGATTCCACGAAGACCGTCTATTGGAATTTTGAACCGGCGCCGCTGCAGGTAAATCAATGGACACCTGCCGCGGTCAACGGCCCCTCGGGTGAAGCGAAGCTCTCCCTGTCCGGAACAAGCGCGGGCACTGGCCTTGCCCAGAGCCCGGACGAGAGCATGATTTACGATACACTCTGGGATCAGCCGCTGAGCGTGGTAGACCCCAACGCCTACGTGAGCCAGGAATTTTCCGACTATCCAACCTATTCCGCCTACATAGCGGATGATTTCACGGCCGATGTCCCCTGGATAATCGATTCGTTGTTTGTTCCGGGCAGCGGTTGGAGCGGCTTTTCCACTATGTTGAATGCCACCCAGCTGACCTTCATGATTTATGCTG
>CAZPWL010000031.1:0-15710 GCA_964590535.1 uncultured Anaerolineaceae bacterium | reverse complement strand
GAGGCTTCGTCCTGCCCATGTTCCTGGCCGTGGGCGTGCTCCCCGTGTTCTTCTGCATGTTGGAATTGATTATGTCCCAGCTTGGGGCGCAGCTCCCGACCCACTTCCTTGCCATCTTCCAGAGATATGACCAGGTAATACGGCGCGCGTCCAAAATGCTGGCTGATGCTCTTGCCGTCATCGGTAATTAATGCAATTTTCATCTCGTTCTCCATTTCAGCGGCATTATACAACAGAAATTAAAAAAACAGCGCGCGCAGAAAAGCGCGCGCTGCCAAACTTACTGTTTAAGCCTGAAGCTTAGTTTCCCCAACCGGAGCGGGTACGGGTACCGGCGCCCGTGCCTGGTTCCGCGCCGCAGCTTCCGTCGCGCAGTTGCTGGCGGGTTTGGGTTTGGTCCATGGTGCAGGTGCCGTCGTTCGGGCAGGATTCATTGCCCTGGTTCCCAAGCTGGGACTGACGCCCGGCGCCGTCCTCACCCCAACCGAAGCGGTTCTGCTGCAGAGTGCAGCCTTCGGGGTTCGGGCAGTTTTCGCCGCTGCCGTCTTGCAGGCGCTGCTGCAGTTGGGTTTGGTCCTGGCTGCCGTCACATGTCCCGTCACAGGTTCCGCCGCTTCCGCCCCAGCCTCTGCGGTAGACCACCGGTTCTACCAGCGCGTCCGCAAGCACGCCAGTCTCAGCTTTTTGCGCGGAGACAGCGCTAACCGCTCCAAAAATTGCCACACCCAGAACCATTGTTACGATCGCGAGGGTCATGATTGTCTTTTTCATTGTTCACTCCTTGATTAATATTCGGCAAATAGATTGCTGCCGTTGATGTTCTTACTATATCCTGCTGATGTTTGCAGGGGGTGAAGAGAATGTGAAGAACTGATGAAGATTGCCATTTTTTGACGCGCAGTACAAACTGAATCAATACCAATCCAGGAAGATTGGGTACACTATAGATACAGAAAATCCACCCGCCAATCACCCTTGCGGGCGACGGCCAGCTTCAGGATATGAACATAATGTCACTCATACTCGTAGTGGAAGACGAAAAAGAACTTAATAAAGTGCTGCAGGCGTACCTGGTACGCGCTGGTTACCGTGCGCTTGGGGCTTTTTCCGGGGACGAGGGGCTGCGCCTGTACGAGCTGGAAAAACCCGACCTGGTGCTGCTGGACCTGAACCTGCCGGGAAGGGACGGGCTGGAACTGGCCCGGGAGATGCGCAAGACCCGCGACGTGCCGATCATCATGGCGACCGCCCGGGTGGATGAGATTGACCGCTTGATCGGGCTGGAACTGGGCGCCGATGATTACGTAGCCAAGCCCTACTCCCCGCGCGAAGTTGTGGCGCGCGTGAAGGCGGTTTTACGGCGCGGCGCCCGGCGGCCGGAGCCGGCGACCGTCCTGACGCTTGGGAAGCTGAGTTTGGATAACACCGCGCACAGCGCGGAACTCGTGGGTAAGCCCTTGGAGCTGACACCTACTGAATTTGGCATACTGCAGCTGCTGGTTTCGCAGCCGGGCAGGGTTTTCACACGGCTGCAACTCCTGGAAGCGGCCCAGGGCACCAGCTACGAGGGCTACGAGCGCAGCGTGGATGTGCATGTCAAGAACCTCCGACGGAAACTGAAAGAGGCGGACCCCGGTCGAACATATATCGAAACAGTTTTTGGGGTTGGATATCGCGCCAGCCGGATAGAGAGTTAGGATGCGTTCCCGACTGTTGATTGCCTTTCTGATTGTGATAATTGCCGCGCTGGGTACTGTACTGCTTGTTTCGAATTACTCCACAAACGTGCAGGTGCGCGGTTATCTGCGCAGAAGCATGAACGCAAACAGCATGATGTTCGCGGAGGAACTCAACGGCTATTTCCACGAACAGGGTTCGTGGTCAGGCGTGGATGTGATGTTCCTGGAATCTGGCGAGTCAAATACCATGATGGAGGAAAACTCCAGTCAGATGGGAGGTTCGCACCAGGGTCAGGGTGCCGGCCCGTCGCAAGGCCAGGGTGCCGGCCCGTCGCAAGGTCAGGGAACGGGAAGCGCTCTCACAGCGGTTCGCAAAAACGGGATTCTCGCAGACAAAAATGGGTTGATTGTTTATGCGAACGAACCAACCCGGATAGGGACTTACCTCACCAAGCTTGAACGCGATGCTGCCATCCAGTTGGAGGAGGACGGCGCGCTGATCGGTTACCTGCTCGTGCCGAACGCCTTCTTAAATCTGCCCGTGAACTTCGAGTCCCAGCTAATAGAGAAGTTCCAGCAGGCTATCCTTACAGCCGCGTTGGTTTCCATCCTGGCGGCGCTGCTGTTGGCGCTTATCCTGACGAACTTATTTGTTAAGCCCATTCGTGAGTTGACAGAGAGCGCGGAAAGCATTGCTTCAGGGGATTTTAGCCAGAGCCTGCAGATTAAAAGCTATCCCGAAGCGGAACGCCTGGGAAAGACCTTGAACACAATGGCTGCATCACTGCAATCCGCCGAGGCAAAACGTCAGGCGCTCACGGCTGATATCGCCCACGAACTGCGCAACCCCCTGGCTGTGCAGCGGGCGCAACTGGAAGCGCTGGAGGACGGGGTGTTTCCGCTTGACCTTAACGCGCTAAAGCCAATCCGCGAGCAGAACGCGCTGCTCATCCGCCTGGTGGACGACCTGCGCGTGCTCGCGCTTGCGGACTCTGGCAAACTCAGCCTGAACAAACGCCCTACCGACTTGCGCGAACTATGCCAGACAGCGCTGCAGGGATTTGAAGCCGCGTTTTCCGCCAGGGACCTGCAGGTGGAGACGCGCTGCGAGAGCCCCCTGCCGCTGGTAAACGTCGACCCGGACCGGATTCAACAAATTTTCCATAACCTATTAATGAACGCCCAGCGCTACACTCGGCAGGGCACAAAGATTGACATCAGCATCCGCCAGGAAGGGACGTTCGCGCGCGTGGATGTGCGCGACCACGGCGAGGGCATTGCCCCGGAGGACCTCCCCCATATTTTTGACCGCTTCTACCGCTCGGACCCCAGCCGGGAACGCGAAAGCGGCGGGACAGGCCTGGGGCTGGCGATTGCCCGGAACCTGGCAGAGGCGCACGGCGGAACCTTACGCGCGGAAAATCATCCGGAAGGCGGCGCGGTATTCAGTCTGCGGCTGCCGTTGTAATTCCCGAATTTATCGTTCCAGGCGAACTGAACTGCGGGTATAGACCCGGATGATATATTCCTGGGTGGAATCCTGTAGGAATTTAAAAATCAAGCGGGCATGCATCTTCTCACCTGCGTCCAACAGCGCGGCAATTTCCTGATTGCGGTCGCGGGGAATGTAGCCCAGCATATCTCCATCAGGAGTCAAGATGGCCACCGCGCGCGGGTCATGCGGATTTTCGGGCTCCCTCTGCAGGGTGAAAGCATCCCAGAAGGCAAGCCCGGGTTTCTTCTCCCCCAGGTCGTGATAAAAAGTACCAGCAACGCGCGTTTGCTGCAGGAACACCCAGGAAGGCGCGTCTTCCTGCGGCTCGGCGGGATAAAGCTCTTTGATTCTGCCCGTAAGCCAACATGTGGCATGCACCAACATTCCAGGGGCGGGCGGCAGCGGGGTCATGTCGGCGGGAATGAGCAAATCCATGCTTAGCCCTACGGTTTGCACGGTTGCCGCGTACACCAGCTTTTTGCTGAGCTCGTTGGAATAACTACTGAGCGCGGTAATGATGCCGCCGAATTCGAGAATGGGGTGGAAGACGCCCTTTTCTACCAAATGAATGCCGATTGGCGAGGCGAAAAAACGCAGCTTATCCTCGCCCTCTTTGCCGGGCATCGGAAAGGCGCTGCCCGGCGGGATAAGCTGGACCTCACTGGGGAAAGCTGCCAGTTGTACCCGGGCTCGTGCAGGCAGGCTGATGTGGTCATACCAATGAAAATTGGGGGGCTTAAACAGCAGCGGCATGCTGTCGCGCGTGGTTTGGCGCCCTTCGCCTTCGGTGTTGTTCTCTTCGTAGTAAAGGTTTTCGCCGTTGGGGGTTCGCGCCTTAAACAGTCCATCCGGCGCGGATTCCGGGTCTGGCAAACGTTCCGTCAGGAGCAATTCCTGGCTGGTAAACGAATGAAAGTGGACGCTAAAGCTGTTGGCTCTATCCTGCGCTTCCTTCCCGAAATAGACCTCCGGACCCTGCCTGCTGCGGTACGATAGGTATTCCCATGGTCCAACTCTAAGCACAGAAAGCCGGCTGGTCGCCAAATCAATGAAGCGCGCCCGATCCTGCTCATTTTCAAGTTCGTATCCCAAACAGTCCAGCAAGCGAAACATCGTCCCTCTGGCATCATTATACAATACGCGCCCTGGTTGGCGCTTCTACTGCAAGCTTGGGCAAAAACCCACTCCGGAATTTACGCTATAATACAAAACGATTGTTCTCAGAAAGTCTGTCTGTGGAATAAGGATATGAAAAAGAAGATACTTGTTGTAATACTTGTCCTCGCCGCGGTGGCAGCAATCGCCGGCGGATTGTACCTGGCCAACCGGTGGAATAAACCCATGGCTGAGGCTATTACTCTGCCCACCCGCACGGCTCTCACACCCTCCGCGCAGGGCAGCACGCCTACCGCGCAAACCGAAAGCCCGACCCAAGCCAGCGCGGAAGCCACCGAGCTGCCGACCACCGCTTTTACGGCGACCGCCCCCAAACCTCTCTGCGGTGGACCGGAAGTGATGTATATCATCGCGGCCGGGATTGACACCGACGACCCCAATTACACCTACGGTCTCTCGGATGTGATGCGCGTTATCCGCGTGGATTTTGTCACACCCAAAGTTACTGTCCTCACTATTCCGCGCGACCTGAAAGTCGATTTGGTCGATATCATCGAAGCAAAGGCGGCAGAGGTCCCAAATGCCAAGCTGAACCAGGCTTATTTTTACGGAAGCCCGGGCATGAGTTATTACACCGGCACCGGCGGTGGGATGGGGCTGTTGGCGCGCGTTCTGGCGCATAATTACGACCTGTATGTGGATAACTACGCCGCGGTGAATATGATTGCTTTTGAAGAAATCATCGACGCGATGGGTGGTGTGGACGTCTACTTGGAAGAACCGCTGGACGGCAGACCGCTGGGTAAAGACGAGGTCGACCCATACAAACAGGGGCAGGGATACTTCCCTAAGGGCTGGAACCACCTGACCGGGTTTGACGCCCTCAGTTTCGTGCGCATCCGCGACCGCTACGGGGAAGTGGCGCGCACCGACCACCAGACCATGCTAATCTGCGGTATTCAGGACAAGCTGAACAGCCCGGAAATTATCACCAGCGTGCCAAAGATGGTGCTTTCGGTGCTGGATGATATTCAGACCGACCTGACCCTGGCCCAAATCCGCCAGCTCATTTGCCTGCTGCCCAAGCTCTCCCGCGAAAACCTGCAATTCGTTCGTTTTCCGGATGAGTGGATGGTGCAGGGGCGCGCCGATATCGCGCGCCTGGGCAGCACCTTTGTTTGGGATATCCCGGTGGAAAAGATAATTGAGTTTATCAACGCCTTCGAAACCGACACGCTCCCCGTGGTGGTGGAAGAAGGCGGAACGACCTGCCCGGTGAACCCGCCCAAAAAGTAATCCGGGCTACCTTCTAAAAATCCACGCGTAAATCCATGCCCTCGTAGAGCGGGGCAACTGCGTCGTAGCCATTGAAGAGCAGCGTGGGACGCGAGCCGTTTTCACCAATTCGGCGTTCTTCGCTTTGCGTCCAGCGCGGATGGTCCACGGAAGGATTTACGTTCGCGTAAAAGCCGTATTCCTGCGGGGCAATCGCGTTCCAAAATGTGACCGGTTGGTCAGCTTGCAGCGTGATGCGCACCACAGCCTTAAGGCTCTTGAAACCGTACTTCCAAGGTACCACCAGGCGCAGCGGACCGCCGTTCTGGGGGGTGAGCGGGTCGCCGTAGAGGCCGGTTGCCAGGAGTGTCAGGTCGTGGCGGGCTTCGTCCAATCGCAGACCTTCCAGATAGGGCCATGGAAAACTCAGGCTGGTTTGGCCGGGCATTTCTTCCGGGCGCAGCACCGACATAAAGCCCACGTATTTGGCTTCGGGCAGAGGTTCCACGTCCTCAAGAAGTTTGGCAAGCGGAAAACCCTGCCAGGGCAGCACCATGGACCAGCCCTCCACGCAGCGCATCCGGTAAACGCGCTCTTCCTGCGGGAAACGGGCAAGAATATCCTCAATGCTGTACTTTTTCGGGTTCTTCACCAATCCGCCGACCTCGACCTGCCAGGGACGCATACTGAAATCCTGCGCCAATTCCGCCACGGAAGTTTTGGAGAGGCTGAATTCGTAATAGTTATTGTAATTTTCAGCCAGCTCGCGCTTCGTCTGTTCATCCACGAGCGCTGGGTTGGTCGGAGAGGCTTGCTCCGGCGTCCCCAGGCAGGCAGCCAAAAAAGCGCTCGCGCTGACAATGCCCGCGGCTTTCAGGAACTGCCGGCGGGTGAGGTAGAGCTTTTGCGGCGTGATAGCATCGCCGGGTTGTTTGGGAGAATTTGCGGGTGTGGTCACGAGAGCTCTTCTTTCCTGGTCATTTGCTAATATTTTAGTAGAGGCGTGCCCGAATAACCACTTAAAGCTTATTCAAAACCCAGGAGCGGGGCTTGAAACGTGAATGGTAGCTTGAAGCGGGGTAAATTTTTCGCTGCAGCTGTCGATTTTCGCTTTCCAGCCGCCCCACTTGTTGGCGCACATTTGCCTTACGAGGAAAGCAGCGCTTTTCCCCGAACCGGAAGGGTTGGATACAACCCTTGTTCATGGGAGGGCTGGAAGCCGTTAATAAATTGGTATAATCCTCGCAGAAAGCCAATAAGGAAGAAACTTGTTGAACTCAACCTTACGCGTTATGACCCTGAATCTGGGGGGCGGTCTGAAAAACTTCAGCGGCACGCTGGAAACCAACGTCAGCCGGAGCGAAGCCCTGCTTGCGCTTATCCGCCAAATCAAACCTGACTTGCTGTGTGTTCAGGAGATTGCCCAATACGTGGATGGAGACGGCATCAAACACAGCATGGTGGACCTGATCCGTGAAGGCGCGCAGTTTTCCCACGCGTATTACGGCGAGACTCTTTCGATGAAACGCCACATGCAGGTTCGCAAAGACCTGATGGTCGAGGGTTTGTTCAAGGATTGGTGGGATTGGTCCAAGGGCAACGCGGTGTTTTCGCGCATGCCATTCGCGCGCCTTGGGTCCGAGAAGCAAGACGGCTTTCCCCGCAACGTACCGATTTTTCAACCGCTGACCTACGAGGGCACGCGCGATACCGACCCGCGCTTCGCGATTATCGCGCGCGTCAAGCGCGAACCTTTTCCCTACCTGGTAAACATGCACCTCACCACGCTGGTAGGCGAACGCGGCGAAGCGCCGCGGGAAGAAATCATCCGTTTGGCGCGCGAAATGCGCGCGGAACAAATCCGGCGGGTGATAGACCTGGTGGAGGCGAATATCCTCAAAGCGGGTCTGCCTCTTATCCTCACAGGTGACTTGAACGCCAACCCGGATGAGTGCGCGCTGTCTGCGATTTTGGAGGCGGAAAAAGGCTTTATCCGCCTTGTCCCCGAAAACCCGATAGCCACGCATCCTTTTGCGGGGGAGGTTGACCACTTCTATATCTCTCCGGCGGCGATGCTGCGCGAATACCATTGCAAAGTAATTGATAACGACCTGGCGCACCTCAGTTCTGACCATCTCCCTGTGGTAGCAGACCTGGTTTTTGCGTAACGATTAATGGAATTGGACTGATTGCATGGCTAAACCCCGGTATTTTGGAACAGACGGCATACGCGGAACAGCGGGCAAATTACCCATGTCAGAGGATTTTGTGCGCTCACTTGGTGCGGCTGCCGCGCGTGTTTTGGGAGGCGGCAAACACAGTGCTCCGCTCTTCCTCATTGGACGCGATACGCGCCTTTCCGGACCCGGCTTGCAAGCCGCGCTGGCGGAAGGCTTGATAGCCAGCGGCGCCCAGGTGATTGATTTGGGCGTCTTACCCACCCCCGGCATCGCTTTTTTGACGCGCAAGCTTGGCGCGGACGCCGGTGTGGTCATCTCTGCTTCTCACAACCCCGCGCCGGAAAACGGCATCAAATTCCTCAACGCGCAGGGGATGAAGCTGCCTGAGGACGTTGAACTTGCCATCGAAGCACTGCTTTTGCCTGCCGCGCGGAGCAGCAGCGCAGGGGTGAAGAACGGCGAGCTTTTACGCGAGGATTACCTGCAGGACTTGCTGGACAGCCAGTCCGGGCTTGACCTAAGCGGGAAGACCCTGCTGTTGGACTGCGCCAACGGCGCGGCGTTTGAGATTGCCCCCGAGCTCTTTCGGCGCTTGGGAGCGAATGTTATCGCGCTGAACACCGACCCTGACGGACTGAACATCAATGAGCACGCCGGCTCGGAACACCTGCGCGCGGACCCGTCCGTTTTTGGCGGCCAGGTGCGCGAATACGGCGCTGACCTGGGGATGGCTTTTGACGGCGACGCGGATCGCGTAATCCTCATGGACGAATGCGGCCGCATGGTGGACGGCGACCATATGCTGGCAATTCTGGCTGACTTTTTTCTGGCGCGCGGCGAACTGCTGGGAGGAACGCTGGTGACCACCACGATGGCCAACGGCGCCCTGGCAAGTTACTGTACCCAAAAAGGTATTCAACTGCTTGAGACCCCCGTGGGCGACAAGTACATCACCGAGGAATTGCTGCGGCTAAGCCACGCCGAGGATGCCCGGGGCAAGGTCGGTTTAGGCGGCGAACAATCCGGGCATATCATCCTGCTGGACGAGAACCACCGCACCGGCGACGGCCTCCGCACCGCGCTGTTTATGCTGCGCGTGCTGGCGGAACGCGGCTGGCAGCCGCTTTCCGAGCTCACCGGTCAGATTGGTAAGTATCCGCAGTTGATTGCCTCTTGCAACGTTGCCAACAAACCTGAGCTGACTGAAATCCCAGCGCTCAACGCCCTTCTGGCGGAAATTCGACAGGAGCTGCCCGGATTGGTGCGCTTGAACCTGCGCTACTCCGGCACGGAGCCCAAATGCCGGCTGATGCTCGAGACCGACACGCGCCACACGCCTGCCGAACTTGCCCGGCATGCCTGGCGGGTCTGCGAGCTTGTCCAGCGCGAGACGGGCACCCCGGCCAACGCGAAGATTGAAGTTTTGAATGTTTCAGACGGCGGTTTGATGCCGCGGTCGGAGTGAAATTCCCAATGAGGAGACTTGTATGACCCAAAACCAGGATTTCAGCTTCAGCGCGGAACTGGCGCCGCGCTTTAACCGGCTCAACCGCGCTGTACTCACAGCGGAAAAAGCGGAAGAATGGCAGCCCGCCATCGCGGAAATGACCAGCTTTTTGCTGCAGGTGGAGGGCTTCGTTCAACGTCGCCCCGACCTGATCGCGGAAGACCTGCCGACCTCCTCACGGGTGCTCAGCCTGCTCCTGACCCTGGCAGCCACTGGCACGCAGGGGCGCCTGGAGCTGTACCAGCCCAAAGACGAAAAAACCAGCGCATACCGCCGGCAGTTGGACGAGGAATACCTGCCCGGAAGCGCTGCGATGCGCCGGCATGCCATCCGGATCGCGAAGGAGTACTTGACTGCTCCGGTATTTGCCAGCTTGCGCGAGGACATCCGCGTGGAAATTCTGCCGCTGCTGGACAGCCTGGATGAGGCACAGGACCCGGACCGCTTCATGACCTATCGGGTCATTCAAATCGGCAATATTTATGAGCGTCTGTTCGCTCTGCGTGCGCGGACCAGCGAGCCACTGCTGGTGGGCGCGCGCACGCGCGCCGGCTTGCTGCGCGAAATCTATGACCGCAAATACCTGCGCTTTGGCACCTCGGGCGTGCGCGGGCGCTGGCAGAATGATTTCACGGAAAAGCGCGCGCGCCAGGTGGTGCAGGCTATATGCGATTTCATGAATAACCGCAACGTGCCTGCCTTTGTGGGCGCGGAGAATCTGGCTGGCAAGCGGGTGGTTATCGGACACGATACCCGCCGGAATTCTGACGTCGTCACGCGCTGGGTGGCGGAAACCTGCCTGGCCAACGGCTTTCGGGTGGACCTTGGCAGCCGGGATGTTCCTACCCCCGCGCTGGCATTTTACGAGACCGATGTGCTGCCTCCCGAGGAAGTTGCGGGATTAATCATCGCCACGGCCAGCCACAACCCGCCCGAATGGCAGGGCATCAAATTCAACCCCCGCCTGGGTTACCCGGCACCAACCAACGTGACCGACTTCATCGCCTTTCGAATCAACGAACTGCAGTTGGAGGATCAGGGTGGCGGCTCGGCGGAACTGGATAGCGCGGAAGCGCGCGGGCTTGTGACCGGTTTTGACCCGCTGGACCAGTATGTGCGCTGGATTAAGAACAACGGCAACGGCAACCAGCGCATCCCGATTGATTTCGACCGCATCCGGCGCTTTTTTGCCGATAAACACGTGGTCGTGGACGAGATGCACGGCTGCGGGCGCGGCTACCTGACGCGCCTGTTGGGCGAAGCCGGCGTGCGCCACACCGTTTTACACGCGGAGGTGGACCCCGAGTTGGGCGGGCAGGACTATGCCAATCCGGAAGAACCCTTCAACTTCCTGCTCAAGCAGACCGTAGCCGAAAGCGGCGCGCACCTGGGCATGGGCATGGACACAGACGCCGACCGCTACGGCATCGTGGATAAAGGCGGCGTTTACTTCCGCCCCAACCAAATCCTGACCATGCTTGTACGCTATCTGGGAGTGGACCGCGGACTGACTGGCCGCGTTATCGCCACGCAGACCGGCTCGCCTTTGATTGAACCGCTGGCAGGCATGATTCCCGGGAACGAAGAAAACAAACCCGCGCAAGGCGCGCTGCCTGGTTATGTGGGTCAGCGCATCTACAAGTGCCGCGTAGGCGATATTGCCAGCCGCGCGCTGAAGAACGCGTTTTTGGTGCCGGTCGGCATCAAGTACATCGAAGAAATCCGCCGCATGGACGACCGCTACAACACCCTGAAGGTGCTGCCGGAAAACTGGCGCGACCGCATCCTGATTGGCGGCGAGGAATCCTCGGGACTGACCTCGCGCGGGCACGTGACCGATAAGGACGGACCCTGGGCGAACATTCTGATTATGGATATGCTGGCCTACTACGGCACCCGCGCGGAAAATCCGCTTTGCACGCTTAAAGCGCTGTGGGAAGACACGGTGCGTATCCCAGGTCTGTGGGAAACCTTCGGGACTTCCACCGACCCGACTTCAAACGCGGGGCGCGCAGACGTGGACGCTCCACTTGAGGCCAAAGAAGGCTTCATCAATTATTACCTCGACCTGGCGCTTCATGAGGAACCGCAAAACCTGCGCCTGGCTGGCTTGAAAATCACATACCTGGGCGGCATCCGCTACGAATTGGTGGAAATGCAGCTTGAAGATGAGCAGGGCGGCGACCATCATTACCTGCGCGTGCGCGCCTCCGGGACGGAACCGATTAACCGCATCTACATTGAATCCAGCAGCAAGGAAATTGGACAGGCGATGATGCGGGAAGCCCTGCGGCGGCTTGAGTTGATTACTATGGACTGCCTGGAAAACGCGCATTCCCCCTGGCATCTGGTGGATATGCTCACCCAGACTTCGCTGAGCCCGGAGCTCCTGGCGCTCGTACAGCAGACCATTAGCAAGCGCGGGTGGCAAACAGGCGATGTGCTCGGGAAAATTGATCGCCTCAGCGCGACCCTGGAAAAACGCAACCGCAAGGTCATTGGTCAGTGGCAGCAAGCGCTAAAATGAAGTTTTTGCAGCTTTACAGAGCGTTCAAAGCGTAGACGCTGTGTATTAAGTTTGACGTACATAGAGAATATTGCATGCTATAATATTTTTACTACACACCACCAAACAGGTCCGTAGGCCCTGATGGCAAATTTACCGACGTTCACAGCGGCAAAGATGCTCGCGGATCGGCGGGTCATTCCTGTTCATAGAAACGAGGAAAATATGAAAATTGTCACAGACAGCGGCTGCGACCTAACCAAAGAGCAGTGCCTGGAACTAGGGGTTACGATGCTGCCTTTGAAAGTTCAACTGGGCGAAAAAACTTATCTCAGCGGCGTAGATTTAACCGCGGAGCAGTTCTACGACCTGCTGGACCAGACAGAGCAAATGCCGCTCACATCCACGCCTTCTGTGGGGGACTTCGCGGAAGCTTACCGAAAACTGGCTGAGACCGATCGCGAAATACTTTCCATTCACATTTCGTCCGGACTAAGCGGCACCAGCAGCGCCGCGCAAGTAGCTGCCAGTCAGGCGGATGCTTCAGTTACTGTCATCGACACGCTCACGCTCTCTACCGGCACAGGCTGGCAGGTGGAAGCCGCGGCGCGCGCGGTGAATGCTGGTTGGGGCAAAGAACAAATCCTGGGCATGCTCAAACAAGTCCAGGCGGCGACCAATGCGTACTTCACCCTGCCCGACCTTAAGTACCTGATTGCCGGTGGAAGAATCAGCCATCTGAAAGGTTTGCTGGCCTCTCTGCTTGGCATCAAACCGATTATTGAGGTCAATAAGACCGACGGCAAGTACTACGACATCGGCAAGAAGCGCTCCTTCCTGAAAGCCGTGCAGGGAATCCCGGAGCTAATACTGAAAAAACACAGCGAAGGCACCGCGTTCCGCGCCCAGATTGTGCACGCCTCCAACCCTGAAGGCGCCGAAATGCTGCGCGAAGCTATGAATAAAGTTTTCCGCTGCGAATGGTTGGCGAACTGCGGGATTGGCCCGGCTTTGGGCGCGCATACAGGCAGAGGTCTGGTCGGCTTGATACACGCGCCTCTGGCGGAATATCCGCAGCTGCCCTAAACCGCCTGTTGATTCCCTAAAAAACCCTGAAAACACCGCAGATTGCTGCGGTGTTTTTGTTGGGTATCCATTGAAATAAAGACTTGCTGATGCTTCAAGGATATTTGTTTGTTGTTTAAACAAAATCACTTTGTATACTGTAAGTAAAGAGCATTATTACAGCGCTCGTCATCGGTCCAACATACACTTGTCCTTCGAATTTAAATCAAAAAGACCAGAACCTCTTTGCTGAAAGGTGGAAACAATGCACAGACCATTTGTCCTGACTAAAATCCTCATCTGTTTATGCGCCCTGGTCTTCCTTGTCGGCGCTTCAATGGCTGCACCAAGGTCGGCTTCGGCGTCCATCAACGCTATGGAAGGTCGGGTGGGCTCTGACACGAGCTTTACTAAAGTCCTGCCAGGCGCAATCCAGAGCCTGGACCCGCACATGGTCTATGACATCGAAAGCTTTGAAGTCCTCGCCCAGGTTTACGAATCCCTGCTCACCTACCAGCGCGAAGACCCGGAAACGATGGTTCCACTGCTGGCTGAATCCTGGGATATTTTGGACGGAGGCACCACATATACGTTTACCCTGCGCGGCGGCGTCGCTTTCCATGAGGGAGGAGAACTTGAGGCGCACGATGTTGCTTACAGCTTTTGGCGGGGGATGCTGAAAGATTCTGATCTCGGTGCCATGAGCTTGTTTATTGGTGCTCTATTTGGCGTAAACCGCATCAATGAGCTGCCTGGTGATGATATCGCGAAGTGCACGATGGTAAAGAACGCCGTAAGCTTCGATGACCAGACCCGTCAGGTGGTTTTCCATCTGCAAGCGGCTTACGCGCCGTTGGCGAGCCTTCTTACCACCTCTTACGGCGCGGTGTTGGACCAGGAATGGATGGTCGACCACGGGGATTGGGACGGGTCCTGCCTTAACTGGCGGGATTGGTACAACCCAGCTCTTGAAGATAGCATTCTGTACGCGCAGATGAATGGAACAGGTCCGTTTCGATTTGATTCGTGGGCATTCGATGATGTTCACATGCTTCGCAACCCCCAATACTGGCGGATAGAACCACTCTGGCCAGGCGGCTCCAGCGGTGCGGCGGATTTTGAGACGCTGGTGTTTCTGGTTGAAGAGGACCCGACTGCCCGTGGGGAACTGCTTATCAACGGCACGGCGGATGCGATAGCTTATGGTCCCGGAATTCCTGAGCAGATGGACCCTTATCTCTGGGGAATCTACGACGGATACGAGGACAAATACCCGGATTTGTTGGACGCGGAAAACGGGATCGTGCAGGAATTTGCGAACCTCAACAATATGCGCCAATACGCATTACTGTTTAATTATCAAATGACTGGGGAGGGAAATCCTTTTATTCTCAGCGGCGCGCTGGACGGCAGTGGTATTCCACCGGATTTCTTTTCAGATCTCCATGTCCGCAAAGCATTCAACCACGCGGTTGATTGGGAGCCGGTGTTAAATAATGTTTATGGGGGTCAGGCGCACCGCGCGCAAGGGCCAATTCCAAAAGGCGAAATTGGTTTTGACCCCACTTTAGAGAATTACGCCTTTGACCTCGCCCTTGCCGAAGATGAGCTGCAGCTGGCTTTTAACGGTGATTTGTGGACCAACGGCTTTATGATGATTCTCCCGGTTTGGGGAAATCAAGCCTTTACGAACCTGGCTGACCAGCTGGCAAACAATCTGGAATCTATCTCGCCTGGAAAAATTAACATCCAGGTCGTTGAATTCACCTACGACCAAATGATGGCGTACCGCAGCGCCGGCTTTACGCCTTTGTGGTACGCGGGTTGGATGGAGGATTTCCACCACCCGCATAATTGGGTTGGGCCTTACCTTCGTTCAGATAGCGCCTACGGGAGTATCCAACACTTTCCGACAGCCCTGACCACCCTTTTTGACAGCGCAGTGGATTTCTGCGTGGCGGAATATGACCCTGGCGCGATGATTGACTGTTACCAAAACCTGCAAGGTCTTTCGCACTCCTACGCGGCGGCCATGTGGGGGGTCCAGACGGATTACTCAGCCTACACGCGCGCGGAAGTGCGGGGATATTTCAACAATCCGGCTATCTACCCACCCCCATTTTATGAACTATCCAAGGGCGCTATCCCCACCACATTCACAGCCAATCCTGCGTCTCAGACTGATCTGGACTTTGAATTTCCATCTGGGGGCAGCTTGCATGTTCTTATCCCAGCAGGGGCTTTGGAGGAAACCAGCGCCATTGTATTCACGCCGGATACCGATGTGGATGAACGCATGCCAGGCGGGTTGTTTGCCAGTGGAATGCACTTTGACCTGCTGGTCTGCCCGGGAAATGTGTGCGATGAACCATATTATTTTGAGGACATAGTTACCCTGACGCTGCATTATACCGACGCGGATATTCAGGGTCTCATTGAGGATGAACTTTACCTTTACGTCTGGGACGGCAGCCAGTGGACGGATATCGTTCAGCAGTGCAGCGCGGGGCTGATGCTGTACGTCCGCGACCCGGCCCAAAACAGCCTGGGGGTTCCGGTTTGCCATTTCTCCAGGTTTGTGATGAACGGAGAGGCACACACCCAATTTCTTCCGATCCTGCGCAAATGAGTCGTACCCCCTGCCTTTGCCTGACCGCTTGACTGACCCCGCCCTGTTTTCTTCAGGGCGGGGTTTTTAATGGCAGAGCTTTGTGAGCAAAAGGGCGCGCGGCTGGTTTTTTTTAGGCTTACGCAACTGTGTTACAATTTTTTAACTATATTCGCAAATAAGGCACACATGCCTGTTTTTGCGCTTGATTTGTTACCTTAATACGAGGACCCCGATGATATCTATTGGCGAAATGCTTTTGCGTCTGGCAGTCTCAAT
>CAZPWL010000030.1:0-15737 GCA_964590535.1 uncultured Anaerolineaceae bacterium | reverse complement strand
AGCCGACGGAAGCAGTGCACGAGCTATCTCAAGGCAGAAATAGAATAATCGAGAATGCGAGGATCGTGCTTCTTCGACTTTCCTTTGGGAGAATGTGCCCAAAGGGCGAATCAGGGTCTTCTGCCTTCTGCTGGGAGAGGGTGCCCGCGGGGAGGAAGAGGTAGGTCTTCTGCCTTCTCCTGGGAGAAGTTGCCCGCAGGGCGGAAGAGGGTGTTAATCACCCGCATCAGTCTCACTGCGCTCGCCAGCCTCCCCAAAGGGAAACTAAACGACCACTTCTGCCCTCGCAAGCGTGTCTGGAGGCACGCAAGCAACCCCAGACGGCTGCTCAACAAAAAACCGCGGAGCTTCCTCCGCGGCTTCACTAAAGTCGAACCAACTACTCCATGCTTTGTCTTCCAGACAGCGCCCGCAGCAAGGTATTCTGGTCAGCATACTCAATATCTCCGCCAACCGGCAGCCCGCGCGCCAGGCGGCTGACCTTGATCCCCATCGGCAGGATGCGCTGCTGCAGATAGAGCGCGGTCGCGTCGCCTTCCATGCTGGGGTTGGTAGCGATGATTACTTCGCGCACTTTGCCGTCCTTCATCCGTTCCAACAGCGGAAATATTTTAATCTGGTCCGGACCAATGCCCTCAATCGGCGACAAAACCCCCAGCAGCACGTGGTACTTGCCATTAAACGCGCCGGTGCGTTCAATCGCGAGCACATCCAGCGGTTCCTCCACCACGCACAGAATGCTTTCATCCCGGTTATCTGAGGCGCAGATGTCGCACTGCTCCTGGCCTGCGCTGGTGACATTAAAGCAGGTTCTGCAGTGCTGCGTCTGGGACTTGAGCTGTTCTAAGGCTTCTGCCAGCTGCAGCGAGCTTTCATCCGGCGCTTTAAGCAGGTAAAAAGCAAGGCGCGAAGCTGTCTTCGGTCCGATGCCTGGCAGCCGGGCTAACGCGTCAATCAGGTTCTGAACCGGATCGGGTAAGGCGCGCATAAAGGTTTAGCGTCCCATCCCCATGCCGCCCAAAAGGTTGGCGAATGGCGCCATTTTTTCTTCGGAAAGCGCGCGGGTGCTGTCCAGCGCCTTGTTGATTGCCGCGAGCAATAAATCCTGCAGCATTTCAGCATCCCCGTCTTTCAACACGTCTTCCTCAATCCTGACAGCCGTGCATTTCTGGTCGCCAGTCATCGTGACAGCCACCGCCCCGCCGCCAGCGGTCTCAGTTACCTGCGCCTCGGCAATTTCAGCCTGTGCCGCAGCCATTTGTTCCTGCAGTTTGGCGATTTGCGCCATCATATTCCCGCCTGGTCTGGCGGATGGTCCAGCATTAAATCCTTTTGCCATCTTAATCCTTCTTTTCTTTGTTCACAGTCTTCTTACGCACCCGCCCGCCCAATTCGCGCAGGGTCAAATCAACCAAGCCGTTGGGGATGATGTCCGGGTGCTCTTCTTCATCAGTCTGCGTGCCTGCTGTGCAGACAAGCATCACCTCTTTCCGATACCACTTCGCCAGAACACCCCGGACAACACGCAGCGGTTTTTCGTCGTTCATCTTGTCCCGCAGCAGGTCGCTCTTGAAACCGAGCGTGATGGCATTATTTTCCACGCGGATAATTCGCGAGGAGTTCAGGAGCGCGCTGGCCACCTGATCCAGGCCGCGCACTTCCCGTTTAATTTTATCCCAGTCCTGGAGCAGGTTTTCCAGGTTCAGCTCGCTGTTTCCTCCAGCCGCCGGCTCTGCCTGAGTTTCCACAACGGGTTTCGGCTCCGCGGCTTTTGCCTCGGGTTTGCGTTCTTTCGTGGTTTCGGGCGCGGGTTTGCTTGGCTCATGAGTTTTTACGGTCTCCCGGTGGGGTTGTTCAAGTGCCGGGGCTGATGCAGCAGCAGGAGCTTCTGCCTGGGAAACAGCCTTGGCAAATGCCAGCTCCAACCCGAGGCCGGGGTGCCAGTTGGCTTTCAGCTCGGTTGCAGCTTTACTAAACTCGTTAATCCCGGCAATCAACTCGGCTGATCTGAAAGCCCCCGCCTGTTTATTCACCGCGCTGCGTACCTCGGGCAGCAGTTCAAGGTCTTTCCCACCGTTCAGCTTCACTACCAGCAAGGAGCGCAGGTAATCCACGACCTGCCTGGCGAACTGGCGCGGGTCGGCTCCTCCATCGAGAGCGCTGTGGATGAGACCCAAACCCCGCGCGCTGTCCTTTTCCTGGACTGCCTGCACCAAATCAATAACAGTCTGGCTCGTAGCCGTCCCCAGGATATCCTGCGCCGCAGAAAGCGTGACGCGTCCCTGCAGCGAGGCGAGCTGGTCTACCAGCGAGATTGCGTCGCGCATACTGCCTGTCGATTGACGGGCGATGAGGCTCAAAGCGTCCTCGTCAATCTCGATAGCTTCCTGCGTGCAGATTTTACGCAGCTTTTCCACGATCAGGGTTAAGGGAATGCGCCGGAACTCGTGCCGCTGGCAGCGCGAGAGCACCGTAGCGGGGATTTTGTGAATTTCGGTCGTCGCCAGGATGAAAATGACATGGCTGGGTGGTTCTTCCAGTGTTTTTAGCAGCGCGTTAAACGCAGAAGTGGAAAGCATATGCACTTCGTCGATGATATAGACCTTGAATTTGCCCTGGCTGGGCGCGAAGTTGATCGTGTCGCGCAGCTCGCGTACATCATCCACGCTGGTGTTGGAAGCGGCGTCAATTTCAATCAGGTCCAGAAAGCGCCCCTGGTTCACCGCCTTGCAGTTCTCGCATTCGTTGCACGGCCTATCGGCGGGGTTTTCCGCCAGGCAGTTGACCGCTTTCGCCAGCAGCCGCGCGGAGGTGGTCTTGCCGGTTCCGCGCGGTCCGGCAAAAAGGTAAGCTTGATTGACGCGGTTGGAGACGACCGCGTTGCGAAGCGTCTGGACGATATGTTCCTGCCCAGCGACTTCCTCCCAGGAAGACGGGCGCCAGGTGCGGTAAAGGGCTTGAGACATAAGAACTCCCCTAAGGTATCAGATAAGTGGACTGCGCGCTACCGCTGGGTTCGGAAAGCGTAATTTCATCGCCAGTTTTCCACAGCGCATCAGGCGAATTCCAGAAAAGTTCGATGACGGAATCCGTTCCGGAACGTGTGTACAAGCGGACAGCGCCGTTCTTGTTCAATGTGAGCGAGGGGAAGCTGTATTGCTTTCCACTGGAGCTGGATATCTCCCACCCGACCAGGTCTACCGCTGTTTCGCTTTGGTTGCGGACCAGGATGTATTCCAGGTCGCGGTTCCCAACGCCGACAACTGCCTCTATGCTCAATAAAGCATCCGCGGCAGGCTGCAGTGCAGGGGCGGCTTTTGTGGGCTGCGGCGCGGTTTGGGTGGGTTCTGCCGCATATTTGGGCAGGCTAAGTGTGGGTAAGCTGCCCCCGCCAAGTTTTTGCCACAGGAATAGCACCAGAAGGATCGTCCCCGCGGAGACCAAAACATTGAGCAGCAAATACGGCAGAATCGGGGCGCGCTTTTTCATATTCGTATGGGTAATGATAGCATAAACCAGGCGCGTTAAGAGCCACAGGTGCCAGCCTGTTCAGGTTTTTGAGAAAAACGGGACGTTCCAGGAAAGTTGATAACAACGTCCGGTGTCAACTTTTGTGGAAGTTTAATACTCGGAAACAACTTATTAACAAATTGATAACATAGGTTTTATTCAGATTTAATTGACGCGTGTTAATATTCTAAGCAGATTTGAACACATATTGTTTCTCTCCTTTCAAATCTGTTCAAATCAGGATCATGAAGTGACAAAACACTATGTTGATCGAAAGTAGGCCAGGCGCAGGTGAGGCGCCTGGTTTGCTTTTAACCAGCCAGGCGT
Organism: uncultured Anaerolineaceae bacterium; assembly: GCA_964590535.1. Taxonomy (GTDB): domain Bacteria; phylum Chloroflexota; class Anaerolineae; order Anaerolineales; family Anaerolineaceae; genus Mesolinea. The sequence continues at coordinate 11,900 of CAZPWL010000030.1, read as the reverse complement.
TTTATGGCGTCAATCTGAACCCGCTGATGCCACAAAAGCCGTCGCACCACTTTCCGGCACGACCACAATTCCCCATTCACTTCAAGCATTGCAGGGTTTTCATTCAAGCCTGGTAAGCGCGCATTTATCTGCGCCTGACTGAACTCCAGCGCGGGCAAGTGCGCCAATCCGTCCGGCAATTGCGGTGCTCCGGGGTCGAGCGCGTTCAGATATCGGAGACCCGTCCGCGCGATGTGCAGCAAAACTTCCCGGATCGTCCTGGCTTCTCCAGGGATTTTTTGTTCCAGCAATTCCGCGGGGATGAATTCCAGCCCGGCAAGCAGTTCTTCGCGCTGCCAACGGAATACCGCTAAAGCGTTAGCAATTTCCTCCAGCTGCAACGGCCGGATATCATCCTCAAAAAATGCGGTGGAACCATCCCCGCGGTTTTTATCTGGCGAACTACCTCCTGGATAAGCCTCGACCAAGCGGAAATCCACATTTTCCAACCGGAACCAGGGCTCGTCAGTGTGCAAATCAATCCACGCGCCAAAATTGAGTAAGTTGCCGGCAAAACGCAGCAATGCCTCAGCGTCGTCGCTGCCGTAGGCAAAACAGCCCGGGAAGTCCAGACCCCAGGCGAGCACGCGCCCAGAGACTAAGGCTTCTATTCCAACCCTGATTAACATGTGAACAGTAATTCCAGCTAATCGTAAAAGACTGGCAAGTGTCCGAGAGAGATGATTTGCATCCACTCCGCCCGGTCGCCTTCCGTGAGGATGGATGCCTCTCCGGCAACCTGCGCTCCAGCCTTTTCCACGATCAGGCGCATGCCTTGCAGGGTGGAACCGGTGCTGATCACATCATCCAGAATTAGCACCTTTTTACCTGCCATCAGCCCGCAATCTTTCTCATCAAGAAACAATTTCTGCGGTTTGCCCGTCGTGATAGAGAGGGTTTCGGCTTTGAGCGCGCGGCCCATGTACGGCTTGCACTCTTTGCGCAGGACGATGTAGGGTTTGCTTGTTTCTGCTGCCAGCATATGGGCAATCGGAATGCTCTTGGACTCGGCGGTCAGGATGACATCATAGGCAAGCCCGGTAAGTTTTTCAGCCAGGGCTTTCGCGCAGGCATTCACCAGCTCCACATCGCCAAGGATGTTGAGAATGGCAATGCGCAGGCCAGGTTTCACTTCAAACAGGGTGAGTTCGCGATGTACGCCTGCGATATCGATAGGGTAAGTTGCGCGTTCTTTTTCCATGATGCCTCCTGAGGCGAATGTTATGCCTGGATTCTAAACCAAAACCGCAGGCAGGACCTGAGGAATTTCTTTTTAAACAAAAAATCCCCCTTAGAATCAGCTAGTGCCAGGGACGCCGACCCCGGCACTAGGTTTAAGGAGGAGAAGAAGAAGAGAAGTCGCCCTTTCAACTATTATCATATACAATATATCCCTGCAGTGCTTGACGCTTAACCTACGTTTACCCTACGATTTTGAGGATTGCATGTTTGCTGTTGAAACTGAAGCATTAGGACGAATTTATAAAGTAAAGAAGACCCGTATAGAAGCAGCCCACACTTTGGTCGCGCTCGACAATGTGAACCTGACTGTAAACCACGGCGAACTTTTTGGTCTGCTCGGACCAAACGGCGCGGGCAAGACCACCCTGATTAAAGTGCTGACCACGCTGCTGGCCCCCAGCAGTGGATTCGCGCGCGTAAACGGTCTGGACGTCGCCCGCCAGCCGGAAGAAATCCGGCGGCAAATCAACATGGTGTCCGGCGGAGAGACTTCCGGTTACGGTCTGTTGACCGTGCGTGAAAACCTGTGGATGTTCACACAGTTCTACGGCATCCCCTCCAAGCAAGCGAACGCGCGAATTATGGAACTGCTCAAAATTGTCGGTCTGGAAGACCGCGCGAACACCAAGAGCAGCAACCTGAGCACCGGCTTGCGCCAAAAGATGAACATCGTACGCGGCTTTATGACCGACCCGACTGTGCTTTTCCTGGATGAGCCGACGTTGGGTTTGGACGTCTCTGCGGCGCGTGATGTGCGGCATTTCGTGCGCCAGTGGGTGGATGATGACCCAACCCGCACGCTCTTGCTGACCACGCACTACATGGTGGAAGCGGAAGAAATGTGCGACCGGGTGGCGATTATCAACCAGGGCAAAATTCTGGCTTGCGACACCCCCCAGAACCTGAAGCAGAACCTGCGCAGCGAAGGTGTTTACACATTACAGGTAAGCGCGCTGGACGAGAAAGACTTTGAGGAACTGAAAGCGATAGCTGGTTTCCGCCAGGGAACACTCAAGCAAATCGAAAGCGGCGCGGAACTGGAACTGGTTTTGTCCGATGACAGCGTGCTTGCAGGCTTGCTCAGCTTACTGACAGCCAAGGGCAGCAGCATCACCACCCTGCACAAACGCGAAGCCACGCTGGAGGATGTCTTCATCAGCCTGGTGGGCAAATCGATGAAGGACGTTGAAAATGGCGCTACAGACTAAAGTCACCCGCAACAGCGGCGCGCGCCTCTTCCTGCAGACGATTATCGGCAGGGCTTATCCGCGCATCATCGGAACCCAGCGGGACCTGAGCTGGCTGTTTTTCGATATTTTCCTGCCGTTCCTGACCATGGTCGGTTACGTCTACATCTACCGCGCCCTCAAAGCGCCGGAAGAGTATATTGGTTTTGTGGTGCTCGGCAGCGCTATGACTGCTTATTGGATCAATATTTTGTGGTCCATGTCCAGCCAGCTGTACTGGGAGAAAGAAACCGGCAACCTGGCGCTCTACGTCATGTCGCCGACCTCCCTGATGGCAATCCTGTTCGGCATGGCCAGCGGCGGTCTGTTTTCGACCACCATCCGTGCGCTGGTTATTCTGGTTATCGGCAACCTGCTGTTTGATGTCAGCTACACCATCACCAGTTTCTGGGCGCTGTTTTTGGTATTTGTGCTTACCATGGTCGCGCTTTACGGGATGGGCATGATGCTCTCATCCCTCTTCCTGCTTTTTAATCGGGAAGCCTGGCACAGCGCGAACCTGCTCCAGGCGCCAGTGATGCTTTTTTCTGGTTTCTACTTCCCGGTGAGCGCGTTTAATTTTTGGGTCGCGGCAGCGGCATCCATTGTGCCTCTCACCCTCGGTATGGACGCGATCCGGCAGCTGATTTTCCCTTCCACCGCGCTGCTTGGCTTCCTTTCAGTCAAAGTGGAGCTGAGCATCCTGGCAATCTTGTCGGTGCTCTTTTTAGCCGCCGCGTTTCTCACGCTGCGCCGCATGGAGAGGCTGGCTATCAAACACGGTAAAATCACTGACAGATTGGATTAATCCCCATGAGTTCCGCGGAAACAACACCCAACTCTGAAGCCAAACCTGGCAATCTCCTCACCTTCCGCACCAGCGCCTGGCTGGGCTGGATGATTGAGTCCAACTGGACGGATCCTTTCGTTTTCGCAATTTATTCCATCATCCGCCCTATCTCCACCGCGGCAATTCTGATCGTGATGTACCTGGTCATTCGCGGCGGGGATTTTAGCAGCGCGGATTTCGTAAACCTGTACATCGGTAACGCCTTCTTCATTCTAGTCGGCGCTGCCATTCAGGGCGTTTCCTTTGGCATTCTGGACGACCGCGAGCACTACCGTACGCTCAAGTACATCTATATCGCCCCGTTGCGTGTGCCCATTTACCTGATTGGCCGCAGCGTTGCCAGCATACTGGTGGCCTGTTTTTCGGTGTTAATCACCCTGGGCTTTGGGATCATCTTCCTGAAAATGCCTATTGTGCTGGCTGAAGTCAAGTGGGGGCTCTTCGCGGTGGCTTTTGTGCTGGGCATGGCAGTCATGATTTGTCTGGGACTCATGCTCGGCAGTTGGACGTTGATTATCAAGAATAACGCCTGGTCTCTGGGGGAAAGCCTTGGAGCAGGGCTGCTCATCTTCTCCGGCGCGGTTTTTCCGCTCAGCGTGCTGCCCGCGCCGCTGCAGTGGATTGGCAACGCCATACCGATCAGCTATTGGCTGACCTTGATTCGCAGAGCATTGGTGCCTGATATTGGCAGAGCCTACCCGATGTACACCAAGCTTTCTGATCAGCAGCTCATTTTGGTTTTGCTGGGATTCACGGTCGTCTACGCCATCCTGGCTGCGGTGATTTACAAACGATTCGATTTTATCGCGCGTGAACGCGGAAACATCGACATGGTCTCCAACTACTGATGGCGCACGCGCTCAGCTTTTCCGCGATTAATGTCATGACTCCCGTTGGACTTCTGTTCCTGCAGTCCAGCCCCGATGGTCTGCGCCGCAGTGCTTTTCTGGGCAGCACAGGTGACCTGCCTTCTAAAGACCTGTTCTCCGCCCACCCGGAAGCGCCCCTGCTGAAACAGGCCGTTGAACAGTTGCGCGAGTACTTCCACGGCACGCGACAGTCATTTTCCCTACCCTTAGACCTCAGCGGACTCCCTGCATTTCAAACCCGGGTTCTGCTTGCCTGCGCCGCAATCCCCTGGGGTAACACACTCAGCTACGCGCAACTTGCTGAAAGCATGGGTTCACCGAAAGCCAGCCGCGCAGTTGGCTTCGCGCTTGCCCGCAACCCGCTGCTGCTTTTCTTTCCCTGCCATCGCGTTGTTGGTTCGGATGGCGCTCTGCGCGGCTTCGCCGCGCCGGAAGGTATCCGCACCAAAGCCTGGCTTCTGCGCCACGAAGGCTTGCGCGTCGAGAACGGAAGGATTACATCACCAAAAGGAGACCATCCATGAGCGAACTTATCCCCGGCTATAAATCCGGTTTTGTTTCCATTGTCGGCAAACCCAACGCTGGCAAAAGCACCCTTGCCAACCGCCTGCTCGGGCAGCCAGTGGCGGGTGTTTCCGCCAAACCGCAGACCACCCGCAAGCGCCAACTGGCTATCCTCACCACGGACGAAGCTCAGATAATCTTCGTGGATACCCCAGGTTTGCACGCGCCCAAGGACAAATTGAGCCAGTTTATCAATTCTGAAGCCCAGTATGCCCTGCACGATGCGGACCTGATTCTCTTCCTGGCGGACGTATCCCAAAAACCTGACCAACTGGACGAAGGACTGGCAACGCTGGTGCTGGAAGTCCAGAAAGACATCCCGGTGCTGCTGGTACTGAACAAGAACGACCTGGGGGATAGTAAAACACTGGCTGCCAACAAAGCGCTCTTTGAAAAACTGCTGCCCGGCGCTCGCGTCGTCTCCATTTCCGCGCAGACCGGCAACGGCATCGAGAACCTGCTGCGCGTCGTGCGCGAGCTTTTGCCCGAAGGGCCGCAGTACTACCCGCCTGACCAGATTACCGAAACCTTCGAACGCGACATCGCCGCGGAAATGGTGCGGGCTGCCTGCCTGACCCTGCTGGAGGATGAAGTGCCCTACAGCATCGCTGTGCGCACAGACGAATACGCCGAACGCGAAAATGGCATGCTTTATGTGAAAGCGACTATCTTTGTGGAACGGGACGCGCAAAAAGCGATTGTAATTGGCAAAAACGGCGACATGATCAAACGCATCGGGTCCGCCGCGCGCGTGGATATCGAAGCCGCCAGCGGACAAAAGGTGTTTCTCGACCTGACCGTGAAATTGCGAAAAGACTGGAAAAACGACCAGGCTTTCCTGAAGGAGCTGGGGCTTTCCCAGAAATCCTGAGCATGACAGAGGTGGCAAACGTGCTTGTGCCAGTTCTGCTGCTCTGTGCCGCGGTTAATTGGTACGCGGCCTGGGTACTGAAGCTGAAATTGTATTACGCCACCAAACCAATCGTCCTGGTCTTCATAATCGCCCTTTTTATCGTCTGGGCTGGCGCAAGCCCGCTGTCGCTGCCATTCTGTATTGGGCTTGGGCTTTCCCTGTTGGGGGATATTTTCCTCATTCCACGCTCGCAGCGGTGGTTTCTGGGAGGGCTCTTGGTTTTCTTTTTGGCGCATCTGGCGTATATCTACGGTTTCACTGCCAGCCCGGCTCCGCTCCTCCCAACTGTGATAATAAGCGCGGTTGCCTGCGTTGTGTTGGCGATGATAAGCACTTATGTCATCCGAAAAACCGATAACAAGCCTGAGCTTAAGCCTATGCGCAGAGTGTACCTACCCTATGCGCTGGTGTTGGTGCTGATGACAGCGTCTGCATCCTTATCTTTTTTTCGCGCAGACTGGCCGACCCGCGCGGCCGCGATGAGCGCGTTCGGTGCTTTGCTTTTTCTTTCATCCGATTTGCTGCACGCCGCGGATAGGTTGGGCAAGCGCATCCCGCATGCTAAGTTTTGGATTATCGCGAGCTATCATCTGGGTCAGTTTCTGATCGTGCTTGGGGCGGCGCGTTGGGTCCAGCTGAGTAAATAAACCTGACACCGCGCATGCCCAACAAAGCCTGGCATGCCCGCGTGATATAATGGCAAAATATTCCCAGCGCCAATAATATTCAGGAGATTCTTGATGAGTGATGAACCCTACACCGAAACCGAAAGTACCCAGGAAGACCGCCTTTGGGCGACGCTTTCCTATATATTTTCCCCCATTGTGCCTATCGGGCTGCTTCTATTTGAAAAGAAACGCAGCAGGCCTTTCATCAAAGCCCACCTGGCGCAAGCGCTTGTTTTCGGCACGATTGTCTGGGTTTTGATTGCCATCATGCCGCGAGGATTGTTGGAAAGAATCGTAGCGCTGGTCGCTTTCATGCTTGCCATAATTTGGGGCGTGGCAGCCAGCCGCGGCGAACGCGTGAACATCCCGGTCATTACTAACTTCCTGAAAAAGATGAAGTGGGCATGATTCTCGCTGCGCGCCCAAAGACCGGAGATTTTCTACAGTACGACCGCTTTGGCGCGTGTAAGATAGGTTGAATACTCAACAATAGAAAGTAGGTAAACAATGTCAGAACAATCCGAAATTCCCACCCCGGAAGAGACTCCTGTGGTAGAGCCTGTCCTCACGGTGGAACCCGCGGAAGCGGTCACGACTGAAGAACGTACATGGGCGCTGCTGGCGCACCTGTCTATTTTTCTCAATCTGTTCACCGGGCTGCTCGGCACAGCCGCGGCGTTGGTCATCTACCTGGTGTACAAGGACAAATCCAAGTATGTGGCATACCAGGCCATGCAAGCCCTGATTTTCCAACTGGTCTTCTTCCTCGGAGGCGGCTTGCTGATTGGATTGGTGTGGCTGATCACCGGCTTGCTCTCGATTATCCTGGTCGGTCTGCTTCTCATCCCGATCGCGTTAATCCTGAGCCTGCTCCCGATCGGCTGCCTGGCTTACGCCGTTTACGCCGCGATAGAAACTTATCACGGCAAGGACTTCAAGTACTGGCTGGTCGGCGATTGGACCCGTTCCACCCTCACCGACTAATTTTCTCAGACCATAGTGGGCAGCCCCTAAACCAGGGGCTGCCTGGTATCGATCCGGGGTAATCACCTTGAACACAGAAAATCAGATTCGCTTTTATGGGGTAAATTGGTGCGGGGACTGCAAACGCGCCAAGCGGGTATTTAGTGATATGCAGGTGCCTTACCTGTGGTTTGACCTTGATCAAAACCCCCACGCGGTTGATTTTGTAAAAAGCGTAAACCAGGGCATGCGCCGCGTGCCAACTATTGTATTTCCGGATGGTTCGATGTTAATGGAGCCGAGGGATGAGGTGCTGCGGTCAAAACTCCAGGAATTTCAGCGCTGAACACCTGACCGCGCCCGCCGACAGCGGGCACTGGTTACCATGTAGATAAGCTCCCCCGCAATGACCGCGAATAGTGCGGCGATTAACCAAACAACGCTCAATGCGCCCGCTGCTTTCCGGCGGGCGTAAATTTTGGAACGCGTCAGGCGGGCTTTTAACGCTGAGCGGAAAAATGTATTCGGCCTCACCCGGCTCAGGCGGCCGGCAATATCGCTCGCGACCGCGTCCAGATTTGCAGACTCGGTTCTGGTTATTTCTTCAACATTTTCCATCGGTTTCCTCACACCTCCTGTCTAAAAATCCGCGCGGTCAATGCGTTCGCGCATCTCAAGCAGAGTACGGTGATAAAGGCTCTTAATCGCGCTCTCACTTTTATTTAACACCGCAGCAATCTCAGAGTTTGATAATTTTTCGACGAATTTGAGCAGAATAAGCTCTCTCTTTTGTGGGGAAAGGTCGTTAATCATCTTCCAGAGCGCTTCAGCATCCTGCGCGCGCCCCATGGACGCGTCCAACGGTGGCAACCTGGCGGGAATATTGACCAAAGCCATGTCCTCAATCGCTATCTCGCGCCGGCGGGATTGGTCGCGGTGATGATTGGCAATCAGGTTGTGCGCGATGCGGTAGAGCCAGGCGGAAAAAGGCAAGCCGACAAAACGGTAACGGCTGAGATTGTTCAGAGCTTTAAGGAAAACGCGGGCGGTCAGGTCCTCCGCGTCGTAAACGCTGCCAACGCGAAAGTATACATAGTTATAAATGCGTTCGATGTACTTTTCGTACAGCTCTCCAAACGCTTCCGGGTCAGTTTTTGCCCGTTCCACCAGTTCCGCTTCCGCACGCAGTAAATCCACAGGCGCTCCGGATGGCATTATAGCATTGCCCTGCACGGCGGCAAGAAACTGTCCAGCCTGCTGGGATTTCACGTTTCAGCAGGCGAAAGATAAGGTATACTTACAATGATGGTACACTCCGGATGGATGGTCAAAAAGCAATTCGGGCCAGCAATGTGTGCGCACTTCGTTAATGTCCCGGTCCTGAATGCCTTAACCATACCACCCGATAATGAAAAAACTCCAAAGCCCGTGAAGGGCTAATTTTATGCCAAGGATGATCTCCCATGAACGGTTTCCTCTTTGAAAAACACCTTTCCGACCTTGACCTCGACCTGGACAAACTGACCGCGCTGGAAGGCGAACGCCAGGCCCGCCGCCTGATTATGATCCCCAGCGAAAGCAGCGCGCCCATGGCGGTGCGGGAGCTGTTGGCTTCCCCCTATACCAACATATACGCCGAGGGCTATCCGCGCGCGGAAACGCGCACGATGAGCCAGGCAGAGATTCTGGATTATGCCTCCCAGCTTGGCACCTACCGCCGTTACAGCGACCTGCGCTATTACAAAGGCGTGGAGTACGTGGATATTGTGGAAGCCCTTGCCCGCCGGCGCGCGGCCGAGCTCTTTGCTGCCAATAATCTTGACCCCAATGATTTGTGGGTGAACGTGCAGCCCCTTTCCGGCGCGCCTGCCAACAACGCCGTTTACACCGCGCTGATAAAACCGGGCGACACCATCATGGGCATGGACCTGCTGCACGGCGGGCATCTGACGCACGGCTCGCCGGTGAACCGTTCCGGCTTGTTCTACAAAGCTGTGCACTACACGGTCAATCCCCAGACGGAACGCCTGGATTACGACATCATTGCCGACCTGGCACGTGAAGCCAAACCCAAAATCATCGTCGCGGGTTACTCTTCCTACCCCTGGATTCCGGACTGGGAAGCTTTCAAACGAATCGCGGAAAGCGTTGGCGCGTATCTGCTGGCGGATGTTTCCCACATTTCCGGGCTTATCGCCGCGAAAGTATGCCCCTCTCCGGTTGGCATTGCCGATGTGGTCACATTTACAACCCATAAAACTCTCTGCGGTCCGCGCGGCGCGGTGATTATCACGCACGATAAGGAGCTGGGCGAGAAGTTCGACAAAGGCGTCTTCCCCGGCGAGCAAGGCGGTCCGCACATCAACACCATCGCGGCGATGGCGCTCACATTCGAGCTCGCCCGCAGCGAAGAATTCCTGAAGCTTCAGCAGCAAACCCTGAAGAATGCCTCCGCGCTGGCTGCCGCCTTCCAGAAGAACGGGGTCAAGGTGCCTTACAACGGCACAGACAGCCACCTGACCCTGATTGACTGCAAATCTTTCCGCGGACCCGAAGGCGTACCGCTGAACGGCGACCTGGCTGCCCGCATCCTCGACCTGGTCGGGATTGTCGTCAACCGCAACACCATCCCGGGTGACCGTTCGGCTCTATCTGCCAGCGGCGTGCGCTTCGGCGCCACCTGGCTTACCCAACGCGGATTTGTGGAATCGGATTTTGAAACCATCGCGGAACAAATCTCCCTGCTCTTCAGAGCCACTTCGCCTTACCTGATGTGCGCGCAAAACGGCAAGAAAACCCGCGCCAAGGTGGACTTTGAAACTCTGATGAAGGTGAACATGCGCATCCGCGACCTGGCGGATTCCAAACCCAGCATGGACAAAATTCAGAAACGCGAAACCCTGCCGCACTATGCCTACCTTGATGACCAATACCCGGGTACGCACGCCGCTTTCAAGATTTACGGCGAAAAAGTGCGCTCTTTCCTTACCAACACGCTTACCAGCGACATCGAAGCCCTGAACCCCGGTCAATCTCAGCGCACAGTGATGCATACCACGCTTGGTAAAGTCGAAGGCGTGCTGACCTGCGAGAACCCGAACAGCTTCGTCCTCACCGTGCCTGCCGACAAAGGCGGCTTGACCTCCACATGGTTGGCAGGCATTTCATCCGCTTTTGTATGGTACGACCCGGACATGTGCCACCGCATCCCTGGGCCAGTCGGTTTACTGCACGCCGAGCCCGGGAGCGCTGCCCCGGATAATGACCCGGTCTGCGTGGAAAAACCCTACTTTGTGGGCATGCCCGCCAGCGTGGATAAGCCCGCCCTGCCCGAATTCGTCTGGCAGGAACCGGAAAACCCGCCTCTCAAACGCACAGTCCTGTACGAGACGCATCAGGCGCTCGGTGGAAGGATTGTACCGTTCGCTGGTTGGGAAATGCCGGTCTGGTATTCCTCCATTCTGGAAGAGCACAACGCAGTGCGCACTGCCGCGGGATTGTTCGACGTTACCCATATGGGCGTTTTCCAAGCCGAGGGCCCGGATGCCGCCCTTTTCCTTGATTCGGTCTGCGCGAACGACGTCGTCTCGCTGCGCCTGGGAGAATCGCTTTACACGCACTTTTTGGACCCCCACGCGAACGTGATTGACGACCTGCTCGTCTACCGCCGCGGAGCCCAGAAATACCTGGTGGTCGTGAACGCCGCCAATGAGGATAAAGATTGGGCTTGGCTGAACGCCGTGCGCGAAGGCAAAGTGATGGTGGACCCCGAACGCCCCTGGACGCGCTGCCCAGGCCGTCGGGCGATCCTGCGCAACCTGAAAAACCCGCAAGAAGGCGCGGATATGCGCGTGGATATCGCCCTGCAAGGTCCGCTCAGCCGCGACATGCTGCTCGCGCTGACCGAGCCTGCCGAAGCCCGCAAGATTATGCGCCTGAACCGCACCCAATTGTGCGAAGCCGTAGTCGACGGCATGGACGTCGTCGTCTCACGCACCGGGTATACCGGCGAGCGCATGGCATTTGAACTCTTTGTGCACCCGGATAACGCGGTGCGTCTGTGGAACGACCTGATGCGCGTGGGCGAGCCGCTCGGCCTCAAGCCTTGCGGGCTTGGCGCGCGCGACTCGCTGCGCACCGAAGCGGGTCTGCCGCTTTATGGGCACGAAATGGGCGGAGATTTCAACCTGGGTGTCAGTGAAGCTGGTTTCTTGCCATATGTCAAGATGAACACCACCTGGTTCGTCGGGCGACCGGCCTTCCGCGAGCGCGAACGCGAACGCAGCGGCGTGGTGGTGCGCTTCCGTTTCAACGACAAGGGCGTGCGCCTGGCGCACCACGGCGACCCCGTGGTGGACGAAAAGGGCAAAGTTGTCGGAAAAGTGACCAGCTGCGCGCTGGACCAACAGGGTTACTTCACCGGGCAGGCCTATGTCGAACTAAAGGCAGCCCAGGAGGGCAATACCATTCTCATCTATCAGAGCGCGCCGGATAAAGCGCAGAAAAGCCCCGCCGAACTCACCATCGGCGACACGGACGCGCAAACGGTGGCCAATTCTCACCTGC
>CAZPWL010000029.1:0-16017 GCA_964590535.1 uncultured Anaerolineaceae bacterium | reverse complement strand
CAGCTTGGCGGCGCGCAAGTGGTGGAACTGGACCCGATGGCAGGGGATTGGTCTATGAATATGCGGCTTTTGGCCGCTCAGTTGGCGGAAGCGCTGAGGTAACGAGGAAAACTTGGAAGAAAACAGCGAAGCTCCTGTAATTTCCCTGCGCAATGTTTGGGCGGGATATGACCTGGATACCGTCCTGGAGGACGTCAGCTTTGACCTCCATCCGCGGGATTATGTTGGTCTCATTGGTCCGAACGGCGGTGGAAAAACCACGCTCATCAAGGTAATTTTGGGTTTGGTGCCGCCGCGCAGCGGCAGTGTCAGCGTGATGGGAGCAAGCGCACAGGAGGGCAGAAAGCATATCGGCTACGTTCCGCAGTTGCAGGTTAGCGACAAAGCCTTTCCGATTAACGTGTGGGATGTGGTCAGCATGGGCCGGATCAAACCCGGCTTTGCCAGCCTGCGCCTGAACAGCGAAGACCGCCAGCGCGTGGAGGAAGCTCTGCGCCAGACGGGGATGCTTGAACTGAGCAAACGCTCCATCAATGAAATCTCCGGCGGTCAGCGGCAGCGCGTCTATATCGCCCGGGCGTTGGCGGCGCAGCCGCGCATCTTGCTCCTGGACGAGCCCACCGCCAGCGTGGACCCCCAGGCCAGCGTTCAGCTCTATGATTTGCTGGCCAAACTGAACCAAGAGATTTCAATCCTCCTGATTTCCCATGACATGACCGCTGTTTCCGCCTATGTGAAGACAATCGGATGCATTAACCGCCGCCTGGTCTATCACCGCGATAAATCCGTCTCAGAGGATATGCTGCAAATTGGATATGAATGCCCGGTGGACTTAATCGCGCATGGGGTGCCCCACCGCGTTTTACCGGCGCACGATCATGACGGGGAGCGCCTGGAATGATTAACTTCCTGCAAGAATTGCTTTCTTACGAGTTTATGCGCAACGCGCTGCTGGCTGGCGTGATTGTCAGCGCGGCTTGCGGTGTGGTCGGCACCCTGGTGGTGTTGAACCGCATTGTGTTTATCAGCGGCGGCATCGCGCACGCGGCTTACGGCGGCGTGGGCATCGCCTACTTTCTGGGGCTGAACCCTGTTTGGGGCGCGGTGGGTTTCAGCCTGCTCTCATCTCTAGCGATGGGCTACGTGCATCGCAAGGAAAAAGGACGCGCTGATACCATCATCGGGGTGATGTGGGCGCTGGGCATGGCCTTGGGGATTATTTTTGTCAGCCTCAGCCCTGGCTATAAGGCTGACCTGATGAGTTACTTATTCGGCAGCATTCTGGCAGTCTCTGCAGCCGACCTGTGGCTGATGGTGGTCATTGCCGTGGTGGTGCTGGCCTTTGTGCTGGTGTTTTACAGGCTTTTGCTGGCGATTTCTTTTGATGAAACTTTCTCCACGGTGCGGAATGTGCCGGTCGGCTTGCTTTCCATGGCGATGATTGTGCTGATTGGGTTGACTGTGGTCATCTCCATGCGCGTAGTCGGGTTGATTCTGGTGATTGCGCTGCTCACCATCCCGCCGGCCATCGCGAATCTATTTGTCCGTGATATGCGCGGCATCATGATTTTGAGTACTGGCTTGAGCCTGCTCTTTACGATTTCAGGGCTGCTCATTTCCTACGCGCTCAACCTGCCCTCCGGCGCGGTCATTATCCTGGTGGCAAGCCTGGCTTATGGCGCTGCGGCTGCCTTCCGGCAGATCAGCGCGCGGCGCAGGTTGAAGAAAGAAGCGCCAAATGGTAAAAATGGTTTCGAGCTTATCCGGTAGAATTATAGTTAACCATGTCTGTTAAAGATTTCTTTCAGGATTCCGGACCCGTTGGTCTTGGCATGTGGCTGGGGAAGCACTGCTCGCTGCGCGCGGGCAGAAGGCTGGCCAGTTTTTCCGCGATGATTATTTCTGCCTATCAGCGCGGGAAAATGATGCAAGCCATCAAGTCCAACCAATGGGTAGCCTCCGGCGAGAGGCTGAACCGCGCGGAATTGAAAGCCCGCTCCGAAAAAGTGACCCGCAATATCGTCACCGCCTTATTTGAATATTTTTATTATTATCAGCACGAGGAAGAAGCCCGGCAGCGCATTGTCCTCTCACCGGAAATGCAGTCAATGATGGAAGACAGCGCCCAGCGCGGGAAACTGCAGATTTTACTCGGTCCGCATCTGGGCAGTTTTGACCTGTTTGGGATGATGATCGTCAAAATGGGATTAAAGGTGGTGGTACTTTCTTTCCCGAAGCCCAATAAAACCTACCTGGCGCAAAACGCGCTGCGGGAACAGGCGGGGATGCGGGTTATGCCGATTAACCTCAGCGCTTTCAGGGAAGCAAAGAAACTGATGCTGCATGAAGGCTACTCTATGGTTACTGGGCTGGACCGGCCGATTGAAGGCAAGGATGACCAGAAGTACAAGCCGGCGTTTTTTGGCAGGCCAGCAAACCTTTCCACTTATTATGTGCGCCTGGCGCGGGAAACTGGAGCCGACGTGCGCGTTGCCTGTGGGGTCACGCGCGCGGACGGCATGTTCTATTACGACTGCACCCCGCCCATCGCCTTAGAGGAGTATGACAACCTGACGGACGATGTCGTGCTGAACGCAGAGAAAGTGACGCGCGAAGCTGAAAAATTCATCCAGGCTTACCCGGAGCAGTGGGCGATGTTTTACCCGCTTTGGCCGGAAGCGCTGAAGCAAATCAAGAAATTATCCTGAGAGGTACTGATGAAGCAGCAAACTGAAGTGAGAAAAAATGATATCCTGCTTGGACCGCTGGAGCGCCCCGCGCTGCAATGGCTCGCGGCGCACATGCCCCCCTGGGTGAATTCCGATACGCTTACCATCATCGGAATTCTCGGCTCCCTGCTGACCCTGGTCAGTTTCATCCTTGTCGGCCGCACAGGCGGACCCCTGCGCAATTATTGGGTCCTGAGTGCCTGTTTTGGCTACGTCCTGAATTGGTTTGGCGATAGCCTGGACGGCACCCTGGCGCGCTACCGCCACATGGAGCGCCCCAACTACGGCTATTTCATCGACCATTCCGTGGACGGCTTTACCGCGGTCTGCATGTTTCTTGGCTTTGGCTTCGCGGGCATCTCGCGGCTGGATATCACCCTCTTTGCCGCCATCGGTTACCTGCTGATGATGATCACTGTATTCCTAAAATCGAAAGTGACGGGCGTGTTCGAGATGACCACCATCAAATTGGGTCCGACGGAAATGCGCTTGATTGCGATTATCTTCAGCCTGGTCAATTACTTCATCGGGATTAAGAACGTTGAACTGCCGCTGGTGGGCAGCCAAACTTACGGCACCCTCGTGATTGCCATTATCGCCCTCATTTTGTTTGTCTATTATCTGGTGGAGACTGTACGCGTAAGTGTCAAGCTGGAAAAGTATGACGCCGAACGGCTGGTCGAACGCAAGGAAAAAGAAGCCAGAAAGCAAGTCAAAGCAGCGGTCAAGCTTGAAAATAAGGCCGCCAAGAAGCAGCGTAAACTGGCCGAAAAAACTGCCAAAACGCAAAAGAAGAAGAAAAAGAAGCATGCCGTGGAGGAAATTCCCCACACCGCCTAAGTCGGCGCATTAAAGACCGGCTCCACATTTTCAGGTCTGCCATAAACGGCGGACCTTTTTTATTCTTTATTCTGCGCGCGGAATTGATGGATGACAGGCACGATGGCTTCCAACTCCGGCAGGCGCGCGCACAGCGCGGAAGGGATAAGCTTTGGCAAGGCGGACTCGGCCAGCTCTGTGGCGGCGGCAAGCGCTGCGCGGGCAGGTCTGAGCAGCTGCTCCTCCAGCAGGCAGCCCGGGAAGCCGACGATGATCACATCAGGCTGCAGCAGGTGCGCCAGCGCAGCCAGCCCGCGCCCGAGTTGGGTGCCAGCTTCGGCGAAGATTTCTTGGGCGAATGGGTCACCGTTTTGGGCGTCGCGAATAACCTGGAAAAGGTCTGCGTCATCTTCCCAGTGCTGGGGGCAGCGCATGCGTGCCAGTTCCAGCATGCCAGCTGCGCTGGCAAAGCCCGTAAGGCTGCCAGGTTTACCCAGACCCGCCGGACCATCGCCCGCGAGCCGCAGGCTGCCAAGCTGCCCGGCTGTTCCCCCGCTGTTGTGATACAGCCTGCCATTGGTGAGTATGCCGGCGCGCAGGGTGGGTGTCATCCCGATGAAGACCAGATTGCGGACGCCTTGCCCGCCGCCAAAGTAATATTCCGCCAGCGCGCCCGCGTTGGCTTTTTGTTCAATCACGACTGGAAGGTTGAAGCGCAGCGAAAGCTGGGAGCGCACAGGTTCCTGTTTCCAGGCTGGGAAGTCCACCGCGGAGCTGAGAATACCCGTTTCGGTGTCCAGATTACCGGAAATTGCCACGGAGACGCGCTCGGGTACTGTCAGGTGCTGCGCCCGTGTCAGGGTCAGCAGCCGATCAGCTTGAACCATGATAAGCTCCAAAACCGCGGGGAAGTTTGCCTGTGGTGGGATGGGAGCGGAAAGGCGTTCATAAATCGTTCCGGTTGGGCTGCCATAGACAACCAGCAGACGATCGCCATCCAGATTAATGCCGAGGATGTTGGAGGAGCCGTTGAGAGAATTTTCTTTACGCAGCATGTCTGGTGATTATAAACCTCTGAAAGTTAAAAAAGCATCCCCTGAAATTGGATCAGGGGATGCTTGATTTTCGGGGAAAACTAGCTCTTACCGCGCATACGCGGGTCCAGCACGTCGCGCATGGCGTCGCCAACCAGGTTCCAGCCCATTACAAACAGGGTCAGCGTTAAGCCTGGGAAGACGACGATGTACCAGTAATTATCCAGGCTGGTAATCCAGTTGCGCGCGAAGCTGAGAATCTGGCCCCAGTCGGCGTAACCAACTTCCGTGCCGATGCCGAGAAAAGACAGGGCGGCAAAGCCGAGCACGACATCGCCGATACCGAGGGAAGCCAGCACCAGGGTTGGGAAGATGGCGTTGGGGAGGATGTGCTTGAAGAGGATGCGGCCGTTCTTCAGTCCTGAAGCTTTGGCAGCCAGGACGTAGTCGCGTTCTTTGATGGAGAGGATATCCGAGCGGATGATGCGGGCATAACCCATCCAACCGAACGCAATCATAGCAATCAGGGGTGGGAGCAGACTTCTGCCAAGGATTGGCGTAAGGACCGCTGAGAAAATCAGCGCCATCATGATGTATGGCAGTGTCATGAAGATATCCGTGATACGCATAATGAGGTCGTCCACGCCTTTGCCATAATACGCCGCGATGGAACCCAGGATAACCCCGATCAGCACGGTGGCGACCACCACGATGAAACCGGTTTTAAAAGCTGTGCGCGTGCCCCACACGATGCCGTAGAAGATATCGTACTGACCCTGGGCGGTGCCCAGCAAATGCACCCATTCTTCCTTTCCGGTGAGGGGTTCGTACCAGAAAGGAACGTCCGGAACATTTTTCTTCCAGGGGGAACCGGGACCTTTAGGTTCGCCCACGAAACCGTCGCGGGGCATTTTATAGGAATCATTCCCCACCGGCGGCGCGATGACCGGCGCCAAGATGGCAATCAAGACAAAAATTGCAATTAAAATCATACCAATGATGGACGCCGGCGTTTTTACCAGCCCCTTGAGGATGCGGTAATTATCCGGTCCAACGGTGCGTTCCAGCCAGCCAATCTTGCGGGTGGAGTGGGTTTCGGCCAGGAGCCTGTTATCGCCTGTTGGATTGATGTTGTTTTCGGTCATGCGCTGCTCCTTATGCCAATCGTACGCGCGGATCGATGAACGCGTAAATGATGTCCACAATCAGGTTCGATAGGATGAGAATAGTGCCGGTAAAGATAGCCAGACCCAGGATAGTCACAACGTCCAGGTTGGCTGCCGCGTCGGCAGAGGCTTTTCCAATCCCGGGATAATTGAAGACTGTCTCGGTGATTACCACGCCGCCAAGCAGACCAACGATACTGCTGCCAGCCATGGTAACAATCGGTAGCATTGCGTTTGGGCGCGCGTGGTGATTAATCACGTCATTTTCCTTCAAGCCCTTGGCGCGCGCGGTCACGACATAATCCTGGCGCAGGGTTTCCAGCATCGAGGAGCGGGTGACGCGGACGAATGTCGCCCAGTTGATGTAACTGAGGGTGATGATAGGCATAATCATGTGGCGCATGGCATCCCAGAACACATCAAAGCGCAGGTTAAGCAGCGCGTCAATGCTGAGCAGATGGGTGTACTGCTTCAGTTCGCCGGAAAAGACCAGCTTGCTGACCCAGTCCGACATCTTTCCAGGCATGAACCAACCTGTCTTGGCATATAAGAGCATCAGGAGAAGCAAGCCAAACACAAATGTAGGGAAAGAAGTGCCAATGATGGAATATACCCGGGCTGCCTGGTCCACAAATTTGTTCTGGTTGACGGCGGCTTTCACCCCCAGCCAGATACCCACCGAAAGCATCGGGTAGATAGTCCACAGCGCCAGGTCAACCGTATTGGGGAAGCGTTCCTTGACAATATCCACGACGGGCTGAGAGGCCGTGCGTGAGTACCCAAAATCCCCGTAGAGAATACCGCCCTGACGCTCTCCGCTGCCGGGATCGATCACGCCGTTCAGCCAGCGCCAGTACTGCTCGAAGAAAGACTTGTCCAAGCCGTACTTGCGGATGAGACCTTCAATCTGCTTGTCGTTTTTGGGGAAATCGCGCACATACAGCGCTGATCTCTCCACTGGCCCCAGCAGCTGCAGCATGCCAAAGATAATCAGAGTTACCCCGATGAGCAGTATTGGAACCAGAAGCAAACGCCGGATGATGTAGTTGGTCATACGATACCTCTCACTTTGTTTTGCCTTTTGCCGCGCGCAGAAGTTTTCTGTGCACAGCGAAGGGTAAAAATCTGTGGGGATTGCGGGAGCCCGAGAGGGCTCCCGCAATTTGTATCAGCTATTTACCTGTCTAAAATCCTACTCGATCAGGAAGTTGAACAGGATGACATCTTGCTGCAGACCGGGGCGGCCGATGTACAGGCGCAGCGGTCGGTCATTGGCTTCTTCGCAGAGTTCAAAGCGTTCGAGGCCGAGTTTGGCGGTGTCAATCGTGCACACCGGTACGGGGGCATTGTACGCGTTGGTTTCAGCGTCGTAAACCGCGGCTTCACCCACCATCGGGTCAACCTGCGGGCGCTGCTCTACCGGGACGTCCATGAAGTCGATATCGCCAGCCTGGAGCATCGCGAAGCGGGTGCCAAATTCGGGGATGATCGCGATGGTCACGTTCGGAACCTTGGCGGGCTCGCCCCAATAGCCGTCGAAGGCCTTGAGGACGATCTCGGAACCCTGAGTCCAGTGGTCCAGAGCGTAAGCGCCGGTACCATTGGCAATCGGGGTGAAGGGATCTTCAGCGGAGGTCATACCATAGGTGTTCGCCCAGGTATCGCAGGAATCGTCCCAACCACCGTTCTCAATGACCCATTCTTTGTCCATGATGGAACCCCAGCCATTCGCGATGGTGGGCAGGAAAGGACCCCAAGGCTGAGCCAAGGTAAGGGTCACGGTGCCGGCAGCGTCGTCAGCAACGATCTTGGATTTTACAGTTTCGCAGGCCGCGACAAGTTTCTCGGCCGGGTTGGCCAACAGGGTTTCGCGGTCGTCAGCGGAGGCAAAGTCGTCCACCAGACCGGTGATGTCATCAACGCCAACGCCGAAGAAAGGCTCGGCCAGCAGCCACTGCGGGGAGGAATAGCCGCCCTGCAGGAGGCCGCGCTGGAGTGAATACGCCACGTCGGATGGGGTCAGGTCGCCGCCAGCATGGAATTTGACGCCCTGGCGGATGTTGAAGGTCCAAACAGTGCCGTCATCAGAGACAGTCCAGTCGGTGGCCAGTTGGCCGACGAATTTGTCGGTCGCGGCGCCATCGTAGAACACGAGGGTCTCATAGACGTTCTGGATGACTTCGCCGCTGGAGGTATCGTAGCTGAGGGCGGGGTCGAGGGTGTCGGCATCGCCAATGGTCGCATAGGTCAGCGTGTCGGGCTTGCTGGCGCCTTCGGCCTTGGAAATGGTCTTGAAGTAGATGCCGGAGAAGATCGGGTTCATGATGCGGCCTTCGATCCAGCGCTGCTCGTAACCATGAGCAGTCACAAGGACGACCGGAGTACCAGGAACCTGATCGTAGTACAGCTGGTTGAACTGCTGGTAAACGGCATGGCGTTCAGCAGGATCAATCAATGCAACACCTTGATCAAGCAGGGTCTTGAACTGAGCTTTGAGGTCAGCGGGCATATTCTGGCGGGCGCCGTAGGTACCGGTAGTATAGGGCTGGTACCAGTTGTGAGCGTCATGAATATCTTCCAGCCAGCCGGCGGTCATGATCGGGATTTTGTGAGCGCGCTGGGCAGCCAGGTAGGCAGGCCAGGGCAGACCAAGAACTTCGACCGTGAATTTTTCATTAACTTCGGCGAGGTTAGCCTGCATAATTTCGGCCATGATCTGGCGGGTGGTGTTGCCGGTGTTGTACAGCATCTGGATGCGGAAACCAAGTTCCCAGATGTCATCAGGATCTTCACCAGCGGCAATACCATCTTTGTCGACGTCAGCCAGCTTGAATTCCTCGGCGGATTTTTCCAGGTCCAGGGAATAGAAGGGGGCTTCCGGGTCGTAGCCGGGCATACCAGGCAGGGACAGAACCTTGGATTGAACAGCTTCGCCCTGGTAGACTTCGTCGATGATTACATCCCAGTCGAACGCATACGCGAAGGCTTTGCGGATGTGAATGTCATCAAAGAAGGTAGCGGGCACGCCGTTGCCATCCAGCTTGTTGGAGCCGAGGTACGGGTTCAGCACGACTTCTTCCACTGGGGCTTCGGTCGCGGCGGGTTCTTCGGTCGCGGCAGGTGCTTCGGTGGCGGCAGGGGCTTCGGCAGCGGGGGCTTCCGTGGCGGTAGTGCCGCACGCGGCTAAGCTAAGGCTCGCGACCAAAATCAGTGCAATAAGCAAATACAGTTTACGCATTTTATTCTCCTCCTTGAGAGAATGGTCTGAATTGTTTTTGGCAGACTGATACAACAACAAAAGAATTAGATGTTTTCCTGATTGATCACCTCCTCGGTTTTCGTTTGCGTTTCTACTTTGATACAAGCCACAAAATGTCCCGGCGAGACTTCGCGGAATTCTGGCCGCTCAAGCGCGCAACTTTCGTCAGCGATTGGGCAGCGGGTGCGGAAGCGGCAGCCGGAGGGTGGGTTGGCGGGAGAAGGAACATCTCCCTCGAGAATGATCCGTTGACGGGTCTCATAGTAACTGGGATCCGGAACCGGGATAGAAGAAAGCAGAGCCTTGGTGTAAGGATGCAGGGGATTGTCGTAAATTTCGTTGCGGTCAGAAAGTTCCACGATCACTCCAAGGTACATCACCGCCACGCGGTCGCTGATGTGGCGCACCATGGAAAGGTCGTGCGCGATGAAGAGGTAGGTAAGGCCGAGGTCGCGCTGCAGGTCTTCCAGCAGGTTGACCACCTGCGCCTGAATGGAAACATCCAGAGCGGAAATTGGCTCATCGCAGACGATGAAGGAGGGGTTTGTGGTAAGCGCGCGGGCAACGCCGATGCGCTGACGCTGACCGCCGGAGAATTCGTGCGGATAGCGGTTGGCGAAGTCCGGGTCCAGACGGACGAGCTTGAGCAGTTCCTGCACGCGCTCATCGATTTGTTTGCCGCTGGCTTCGCCGAAAGCGAGCATGGGGTCGCCGATGATATCGCGTACGGTCATACGCGGGTTCAGGCTGGCATAAGGGTCCTGAAAAATCATTTGCAGGTCTTTGCGCATCAGGCGCATGGGCTCTTGCTTCAGTTTGGTCAGGTCGGTGTCTTTATAGTACACATGGCCGGCAGTGGGTTTGTAGAGCTGTAGAATGGTGCGCCCGACGGTGGTTTTGCCGCAGCCAGATTCACCAACCAAGCCCAGAGTTTCACCTTCCCGGATTTCGAGCGAGACGCCGTCCACAGCGCGCACAGCGCCGACCTGCCGGCGGATTACCCCCCGATAAATCGGGAAATGCATCACCAGATTGTCAACTTTGACCAGGATATCGTTGTCAGTTTTCATTAACGCTCACTTCCCGTTGTCGTGTCCACCCAGCAAGCCACTTTGTGGTGATCGCTGATACTTTCCAATGTGGGGTTTTGCTGCCAGCACTTTTCCCGCACCCAACGGCAGCGGGGGGCAAACGGACAGGCTTTCGGGGTTTGCAGGAGGATGGGGGGCATGCCCTCGATGGAGTACAAGCGCTGACGGCCTTTACGTTGAATTTGAGGAAGGCTGTTGAGCAAACCAAGCGTATAGGGGTGAGCAGGATTAGCGTACAGCTCTTTTACAGCCGCTTCCTCGATGATGAAACCGCCGTACATGACCGCGATGCGGTTGGCAATACTGGCGGCCACGCCCAGGTCGTGCGTGATCCAGATGATCGCCATGCCCAGTTCCTGGCGCAGGCGGATTACCAGGTCCACAATCTGTGCCTGAATGGTTACATCCAGAGCGGTGGTAGGCTCGTCCGCGATCAGGATTTGCGGGTTACAGGAGAGCGCCATGGCAATCATCACGCGCTGGCGCATGCCGCCCGAATATTGGTGCGGGTATTCCTTCAGGCGTTCGCCTGCGCGGGGAATGCCGACCGATTCAAGCAGCTTGATGGACCGTTCGCGCGCTTCCTGGGGTGTGATGCCCAGGTGCAGGAGCATGGGCTCCGCCATCTGTTTGCCGATGTTCATTACCGGGTTCAGGGAGGTCATCGGGTCCTGAAAAATCATGCTGATTTGCCCGCCGCGTACCTGACGGATTTCTTCTTGGCTCATCGCCAGCAGGTCGGTGCCCTTAAAGATGGCCTTGCCCGCGGCAATCTGACCGGGAGGGGATTGGATGAGCCTGAGGATGGAAAGCATGGAAACGCTTTTCCCACAGCCGCTTTCCCCGACCAATCCCAAGGTTTCCCCTTCGTCAAGGTGGATAGAAACCCCGTTGACAGCGTGGACAATGCCCTCCGGTGTCTTGAATTGGGTCTCCAGTCCTTGCACATCAAGAATTTTCTCAGCCATCGATGAGCCCTTCTAAAATCAGTTTATTAAAGCTGGTGGAAATTAAAGAAAATCTACTCATAGCCAAAGGTCTTTTGGTAGGTTTGTAAGCCTATTTATTATAACCGCATTATGGGAACAGCGGAGAGGTCATCTCTGTCCAGACAAACCTGTCTTTTCCATCAGAAATGTAATATTTCTGGGTCAGCTCCTTCATTAAATCGCATTGGGTGGGTTGGGAGTAGATTACTTTGCAGCGCGCCCAGGTTCCGCGGAAATCCACCAGGTAATCCATCTGTCCAAGCATGGAGTCGTAGGCGATTAAGGTCATCCGGCGCGGTTTTTCCACCAGGTTTCCGAGCGGTTTGGCCACGCTGAGGCGCATGCGCCTGGCGAGCGTTTTTTCCACGGCTTTTCCCTGATATTCTGCGGCGAAGTCCAGCATCTGGTCCAAAGCCTGGGCAGGCTCGCGGAAGTGGCGGTTGATGAGCTCGTCCGCGGCGAAGCCGGCCGCGCCCAACAACAGCGCCCCGACCAGCAGCATGGCAATCCAACCGCCGACGCCCTGAGCGGACATAGTTTGTTCTACCAGGTTGTTTTCTACGATTCCGCAAAGCAGGCAGGGGATGCCGATGACAATCAAACCTATCACGCGAAATTGGACCAATCCATCAACGGGACCGTATTCCATCCAATGTATCAGGTTGGGGCTCAGCCAGCGCAGCAGCTGCGCGCTGCCGCCGATGGGCAGCCACAGCACCAGCCAGACCGCCAGAAACGCCAGCAGTAGCCACAGAATGATGGACGCCAGCCAATGACCGATGCGAATCGACAGCCAACCCACCACGCCGCCAGCTAAGGCGCAGATGAAAAGAGCCGGGAGGAATTTCATGAAAGGAAATGACATGTGCGCGCCCGCCAGTTGTATTGCGTCTATCCCCCAGGCAGTCATCGAGAAGACTGCCCCCGCAACCAGCCCGTAGAAAAAACCAATGCGATGTTTCTTTCTGACAAAAGGCGCTGCCATATTAATTATTATAGTATTTATTTCATTATCGGTAGTACATTCCATTTTCCAATAGACGGCATGCTGAAGTCTGGGAACGAAAAATGAAAAGTTTGGGAATTTTGCTGATTCTAAGCTTAATGTTAAATTTGTCAAGGTCTAACTAAAATATCAGCAAACAACGGCCGTCACTGCGAGCCCCCACGACTGACCAAACCTTACCCTGGAAATTACCGCAGGGGGCGCGGCAGTCTGCCTTTTGTTTACCATGAGGCTGGACAAAACGTAAAGGCGGATCGCACCCTCCCTTCGGGAGCATGCGTCGCTGCGCTCCTCGCCTCTGAGCAAGCCCGTCCACGTCTCGGTGAATTTGCTATTGCATAATATAAAAAATCATGATATAAGAAAAATAACAATTTAACAGCCCTAAGCGGCGCACTTATCCAGAGAGGTGGAGGGAACGGCCCGATGATACCTCGGCAACCACCAGGCGAAAGCCTGGACGGTGCCAACTCCGGCAGAGCAGTATTTCTGGAAGATGAGAGGCGAGCCAGCATGAACAATGCCCCCCTCTCCGCGAGGGGTTCTTTTTTAAGGAAACTGGAGGTTTCTCACTATGACGACGACTTTTATGAAGTCACCCAAATATCTATTCACTTCCGAGTCCGTGACAGAAGGCCACCCGGATAAAATCTGCGACCAAATCAGTGACGCGGTCCTTGACGAAGCTTTACGGGCGGATCCGTCCTCCCGCGTGGCGATTGAAACTGTTACAAAAACCGGCTTTGTGCTGGTAACCGGCGAAATGACCACGAACACCTATGTGGACATTGAAAAGCTGGTGCGCGACGTGGTCAACGGGATTGGCTACGACCGCGGCAAGAAGGGCTTTGACGGCTCTACTTGCGCTGTGATGGTGGCGGTCTCCGCGCAGTCCCCCGATATTGCCCGCGGCGTGGACCAAAACGGTAAAACTGCCCAAGTGGAATACACTGAAGAGTACATTAACGCCGGCGGCGCTGGCGACCAGGGCATGATGTTTGGGTATGCCTGCGATGAAACCGAGCAGTTGCTGCCGCTCCCGATTTACTTATCGCACAAGCTCTGCCGCCGCATGGCGGAAGTGCGTAAGAACGGCACGCTCAAATGGATGTACCCGGACGGGAAGAGCCAGGTGACCGTGGAATACCATTACGGCAAACCCGCTCGGATCGATACCGTGCTCATCAGCACCCAGCACGCCGACAAGCTCGCGGGCAAAACCGTCACCAACGAACAAATCCGGGCGGATTTGATTGAACACGTTATTAAACCTGTACTCCCTGCCGAGTTGGTGGACGAAAACATCAAGATTTATACCAACCCCACCGGGCGCTTTGTGGTGGGCGGACCGCTGGGTGATTCCGGATTGACCGGGCGCAAAATCATCGTGGACACCTACGGCGGCATGGGCAGGCACGGCGGCGGCTGCTTCAGCGGAAAAGACCCGACAAAGGTCGACCGCTCGGGTGCATACGCCGCGCGCTGGGTAGCCAAGAATGTGGTGGCTGCCAAGCTGGCTTCTCGCTGCGAGGTTCAGATTGCTTACGCGATTGGCAAAGCTGAACCACTGAGCGTGAACGTGGAAACCTTTGGAACCGGCGTGATTGATGATGACAAAATCGCCGCGGCTATCAGCAAGGTTTTTGACCTGCGACCGCGCGCCATCATTCACCAGCTGGACCTGCTGAAGCCTATCTACAATCCGCTGGCAGCTTACGGGCATTTTGGCCGGGACGATCTGGATTTGAGCTGGGAAAAGACGAACAAAACCGCCGAGCTGCGCCAGGCAGCTGGTCTGTAACAAAGCTAGAAAAGAAAAACGCCTCTGAATTTTCAGAGGCGTTTGCTTTTTAAGGGGTCAGGTCAGCGTTTCAGATAGAGAAGCAGCGCCAAAAGCGCGAGCACGAACGCGGCGGCCAGCAGCCCGATTTTCAGATATTCCGGGAAAAGCGGCTTCTCAGCTTGCGTCTGGCTATCGGCGCTTGTTTCGGGTGCTGTCTTCGCTTCAGCTGGCGGGTAGCTGGCGACAATCTGACCGGCTTCCGACTCGCGGATTCCGAGGATCAGCGGTTGAGCTTCTTCCGAACTGGTCTGCGCGCTGAAAACCTGTTCTTCCGGAGCTTCTAACGCGGGGGTCTCTTGCGGTCCGCCGCCTGCCGCTTCTGATGGTAGCGTTTCTTGCTGGGGAGCTGGCTCTTTAATTGCGCCTTCGTTAATCGTTGTCCCCACGGAAAATCCACCGCCGAGCCCGTACGGCACATCTGGCGCTCCGCCGCCTATCCCGCCGGCTCCGCCGCCGCCCATCCCGTAAGCGCCGCCCCAGGTGAATATCTGCGGCTGCTGGGCTTGGGCCGCGTTATCAGCGCTGGGCGCCATTGAAAGCGCTGGCTCGCTGGGCATTTCACGCGCCATGGGAGCAGAATAACTCTTAAATATGAATTCGCTGGTAAAGACGAGCGCAAGAATTAGCACTGCTGCCAGGGATGCGAAGCCAAAAGTTGGATAGAGAACTGGTTGACGTTTGAGCGCACGGGCTTCTTCCCGGGTGAGGGTAAAGTTGCGCGGAGCAGGCTGGCAGGGCAGGCTGCGTACAGACAACCTGAGTTGGGTGTATTCCTTAAGCGCTTTTTGCAGGCGCAGCGATTTTGCCAGGCGTGTTTCAAACTTCTGTCTTTCTTCGCCTGTCATCACGCCGTCCAAATACGCGCACAGCGCTTCATTATCCTTTCTGGGGAGTGTATCCTGCCTGTTGTTCATTCCGTTGCCTCATCTTTGAGACGGAATTTCTCAGGTAAAAGTTCCCCGAAGCCGCGCAAGCAGTCCTGCATCTTTTGCCGCGCGCGCGCCAGGCGGCTTTTGACGGTGCCCATTGGGCGATTGATAATAGCGGATACGCTCTCGTAATCTTCGCCGGAGATATCCACCAGCACCATCACGACGCGGAAATTCTCCTCAAGGTCTCCCAGGCAGTGTTCTATTGCACTTGCGAGTTCCCTGGCGCTGGCTGCTTCATCAGGGTCCGGGGCGTTATCCTCCATCCAGGAGGGAGAATCCACCAAATCGCCTTCATCGTTTTCAGGTTCCAGCGGAATGCTGGGCCGGCGCTTGTTCCTGCGCAGTTCGTCGTAGCAGGCATTGGTCACAATACGCAGGAACCAGCTCTTGAAAGAGCCGCCGCGGTAGGTATTCAATTTCCGATACATGGAAATGACGGCTTCCTGCGTGGCATCCGCGGCTGCCGCGGGGTCGGACATGATGCGGTAGGCGGTATTGTAGGCGGCGTCCTGATACTGCAGTACCAGGCGGTTAAAAGCGTCTAAATCGCCACTTACAGCAAGTTCTATGAGGTCTTGTTCGCTCATACCAACCAAGATGCAAGACTTGCGCCAGTTTGCGGCGCCAGCTAGTTTAACTAAGATTGTACATGATTTCCAGGCACTTAAACCTGGTTTGTATCGCGTAAGGGCGGAAAGAGTATCACTTCGCGGATGTTGTGTTGACCTGTCAACAGCATGACAAAGCGGTCGATGCCCATCCCAAAGCCGCCCGTGGGTGGCATACCGTAAGCCAGCGCACGCAGGTAATCCTCGTCCATTGGATGGCGTTCTTCATCGCCCTCGGCATAGGCGCGGCCGAGCTCCAGAAATCGTTTTTCCTGTTCCAGCGGGTCGTTAAGCTCGGTGAAGGCGTTGCAGAGCTCCATGCCAGCCACAAAGCCTTCAAAACGCTCCACCGTTTGCGGGTCGCCGGGCTTGTTTTTTGCCAGGGGAGAGATATCGCGCGGGTAGTCGTACAGGAAAGTGGGCTGGATGAGGATGGGTTCCAGAAACTGTTCCATCATGTCGCCAATCATTTTCCCGCGCGGTGCGTTCGGGTTGTGCTGGATGCCTTTTTCGCGCAGGACCGCGCTCAGTTCAGCGGCAG
>CAZPWL010000028.1:5561-16264 GCA_964590535.1 uncultured Anaerolineaceae bacterium | reverse complement strand
GATTCTTCGCTTTGCGAGTAATGACAAATCCGGCCACATTAGCATGGGAATCAGTACCTGAAAGGGTTGGCATTTTAGCGCTGGAATGTCGGGAGCTTGCCATACTCTCTGGGACTGCTTCGCAATGACGGCCTCGCGGCGCGGCGGATTGGGGCGGGAGCAGCCAAAAAAAAGAACCTCCCCGAAAGGAGGTTCCTCTTCTCTCAAAACCAACTAATTGGCGTTTGCTTTTGTTATCCGCTTGAACTGGACAGCTTTCATCACTTCGGCAGCGATGGAGGGCATCAGGATCAGCGGCAGAATCATCAGCCAATGGCCTAAGTCGATCGCGCTGGTGTTGAAGATGGGCTGCAGGAAAGGCACATAGACCACCGCGAAAATGAGCGCAAGCGAAGCCAGCACGGCGATGTTCATGCCCTTGTTGCTGAATATTCCAATCTTGGTCAGCGGGTAATACTCGGAACGGGCTGTAAAAGCGCGCAGCAGTTCGCTGACGGAAAGCGTCACGAAGGCCATCGTTTCACCAAGCTGAAGGCTGATGCTGTTCCCGATAGCAAATGCGCCGAGGGTGGCCGCTGTAATCGCGATCGTCTGAACGATAATTCCGCGCAGCATGAACTTGTTGATAATCGGCTCGTTGGTCGGGCGCGGCGGGAAGAGCATAATATCCGGATCGCCCTTCTCCGAACCCAGCGCGAGCGCGGGGGCGCCGTCCGTCACCAGGTTCAGCCACAACAGCTGGATGGCTGTCAGGATCGGCGGCCAGCCGAACAGGGTGGCCAGGAAGATGATCATGATCTCGGCCATGTTGCAGGAGACGAGGTAATACACAAACTTGCGGATGTTGCTATAAATGACCCGGCCTTGTTCCACCGCCGAAACGATGGAAGCGTAGTTGTCGTCGGTCAGCACCATATCCGCGGTTTCCTTGGCAACGTCAGTGCCGGTGATGCCCATCGCGATGCCGATATCGGCCATCTTGATGGCTGGAGCGTCGTTGACGCCGTCGCCGGTCATTGCCACGACTTCGTTATTGCTGCGCAGCGCGTCCACGATTTTCATTTTGTGCTCGGGGCTGACGCGCGCGTAAACGTCAGTCACCCTGGCTACTTCGCGCATGTCTTCCGCGCTGATGTCGTCCAGTTCGGCGCCTGTCATCACCCTGTGTCCAGACTGCAGCAGGCCGATTTCCTCGGCGATTGCCTTGGCGGTGTTGGGGTAGTCGCCGGTGATCATCACGGTGCGGATGCCAGCGGTTCTCGCTTCCGCGAGCGCGGGTTTGACTTCGG
Source organism: uncultured Anaerolineaceae bacterium (assembly GCA_964590535.1). Classification (GTDB taxonomy): domain Bacteria; phylum Chloroflexota; class Anaerolineae; order Anaerolineales; family Anaerolineaceae; genus Mesolinea. The sequence goes on along the minus strand of CAZPWL010000028.1, from coordinate 14,975 downwards.
CGCGGGCAGGGTCAATCATGCCAATCAAGCCGATGAAGACCAATTCCTGCTCAAGGGTTGCGGGGCTGGTATCGGTCGGCATTTCGGGCACAAGCCGGTAGGCAACGCCCAAGACACGCAGGGCGCTGCGGGTCATCGCGTCGTTGGCTTCAAGAATTTCCTGCCGGGAGGCTTCGGTAAGCGTTTCATGGCTGTTATCCAGGCACAGTTTATAGGAACACAACTTCAGCACCACGTCCGGGGCGCCTTTGACTGCAATGACGTGCCATTTGTTCCTGTCGGACTGCTCGAAGGGAGAGATATCTTCGCCGCTTGGGTTGCGCAGTCCGTTGATGGTGACCATGCGTTTGCGTTCGGAATCAAAGGGGATTTCCTGCAGGCGCGGGAAAGCTTCGTTAAGAGCGCGCGCGCTGGCGCCGGCTTTGTGCGCGGCTACCAGAATCGAGCCTTCGGTGGGGTCGCCAACCATACGGTAGGTGATTTTGCCTTCGCTTTCGCCGGTAGCTTCCAGCGATGCGTCGTTATTCAAGGTGCCAATCCACAGCGCGGTGCGGGCTGCCGGGTAATCCTGCAGGTCCACTTTCGCATCGTCCAACAAAAAGTCCCCGACCGGGTCGTAACCGCTGCCGGTAACCGCGAAAGATTTTCCGTCCGTCCACAAGCGGGTGACGGTCATCTGGTTCTGGGTGAGCGTGCCGGTTTTATCCGAGCAGATGACCGTGACAGAACCGAGGGTCTCGACGGAGGAAAGCTTGCGGATGAGCGCGTGACGGCTGACCATCTCGCGCATGCCGCCTGCCAGGCTGATGGTGACAACCGCTGGCAGCCCTTCTGGCACTGCCGCAATGGCAAGCGAAACCGCGATCATGAACAGGTTAACCAACTCGTTGACAAAATTGGGATTGCTAAAGGAGAGGTGTTCGGGTCCCAGCATCAGCCGCGCGACGCCGATGATGAACACCAGCACGCACACAATAATCGCGCCAATCCCCAGCGTCTTGCCCAATTGGTCCAGCCGCTTCATCAGAGGGGTCTGCTCTTCTTCAACCGTCTGCAGCATGGTGGCAATCAGTCCAAGCTGCGTGTTCATGCCGGTGCTTGTGACCACTCCCTTGCCGCGCCCGTAGGTGACCAGCGTGCCCATAAAGGCGGAGTTTTCGCGGTCGCCAATCGGGATGTCTGCTTCAAGCGCGCCTTCCGCGTTTTTCTTGGCGGGAACGGACTCACCGGTGAGGGAGGCTTCCTCAATGCTCAGGTTTACGGCATCCAGCAAGCGGATATCAGCCGGGATGTAGTTGCCAGCCTCGATAAACACAATATCCCCGGGCACCAGCTTGGGGGCAGATAGAGACACGCGGTGCCCGTCGCGCAGAACCTGGGCTTCGGGGGCTGCCAGCTTCTTAAGCGCCGCAAGGGATTGTTCCGCGCGGGATTCCTGGATGATGCCCATAATGGCGTTCAGGATGACAATCAGAAGGATCGCGCCGGCTTCCACGTAATCGCCCAGCAGCGCGGAAATCAGCGCCGCGCCAATCAGCAGCCAGATAACGAAGCTGTTAATCTGCGCCCAGAGCATCTGCAGAAAGGTCGTGCGTTTTTTCTCTTGCAGTTCGTTTGGTCCGTACTGCGCCAGGCGCTTTTCTGCTTCTTCGGTCGTTAATCCAGCATCAGCCGGCACGTTCAGGGAGCCGAGCACTTCCAGCGCGTTCATCGCGTGCCAGGAAACGCTCACAGACTTTGGCTCTCCCCCCGGAGCGGTTGTTAATTTCTCATCCATCGGTATTCCTCCGTTAAATTTGTGCCCACAGGCAATTGCATCATTATATTCTATCTGCGGATAAACTTCATGACCTGAGATTTTCTCAGGATATTATCAGGTACGCTATGGGTAAACAAACACGGGTCGGGCTTGCTCATTTTGCGTGCGGGCTGTGTTAAAATCATTTCATGGGATGGAATATATGCGGTCATGAGACCGCGGTCGCGTTTTTAAAGGAACACACCAAGCCAGAAAAACTGCGCCACGCCTACCTGATTACCGGCCCGCAGGGGATTGGAAGGCGCACCCTGGCGCTGGCGTTCGTGAAAGCCCTGAACTGCCAGAACCCGCCCGCGCCCGGCGAGTTTTGTGATGCCTGCCAGGCGTGCCGCCAAATAAACGCGCAAAGCTTTCCCGACTTGGCAGTGCTGGCGCCGGATGAGGGCCACCAGGACTTGCGCATAGACCAAATTCGCGCGATTCAGCAGTCCCTGGCGCTCGCGCCGTACCAGGCAAAGTATCGTGTGGTGCTTATCCTGGATTTTCAGCGTGCCACTGCCGCGGCCTCTAACGCGCTGCTCAAATCACTGGAAGAGCCGCCCGCGCGGGCTATCCTGGTGTTGACAGCGGACGCGGAAGAAAACTTGCTGCCGACGATTGCTTCGCGCTGCCAGATTGTGCGTCTGCGCCCGCTCCCGATGGAAAAAGCCGGCGCCTGGCTGGAAGAAAAACTGCAGGTGCCGCAAGAACGCGCCGCGTTGTTGGCGCATTTATCTTCCGGCAGGGTAGGGGCGGCAGTGCGCTTTGAGCAAGACCCTGAACTCCTGGGAGCTTATGAAGACGCGCTGGACCAACTGGAAGAGCTGCTTTGCTCGAATCGGCGGCAGCGCTTACAGTACGTGGAGAAGTTGCAAAAGACTAAAGGGGGCCAGCGGGAGCTTGCTGGGCAGTTGGTCTCTACCTGGTTGAGCTTCTGGCGGGATGTGCTGATTGTGCGCAGCGGCGCGGAAATACCGCTGGTGAACCAGAAGCGGCTTATTTTCCTGCGGGAAGCCGCCGAACAGACAGACCTCGCGCGCATTGAGACCGTCCTGGAACGGCATGAGAAAGCGCTTGAGCAGCTTGAAATGTACGTCAATCCGCGCCTGACGCTTGAATATCTCCTGTTGACCCTTCCTATCCTAAAAACATCCCGGTGAGAAAGATGAAACCCACCCCGCTAAATCTGCAGCCGGAGCAGAAAGCTAAACTGAAAGACGTCATCAGGGTCTTCTTGCAAATTGGCGCCACCAGTTTTGGCTCTCCCACCGCGCACATTGCCATGATGGAAAGCGAAATTGTGCGCAAACGCCAGTGGCTGACCGGCGAACACTTTTTGGAGCTTCTGGCGGCCACACATCTGGTGCCCGGGCCAAACGCGACGGAAATGGCGCTGCACATTGGATACTTGCAGGCGGGCTTCGCTGGACTGTTGGCCGCCGGCGCAAGTTTTATCCTGCCGTCCTTTATTGCCACGCTCACGCTTGCCTGGGCGTACGCCCGTTACGGCGCGCTGCCGCAGGTGGACGCGATTTTTTACGCCCTTAACCCGCTTGTTTTGGCGATTGTGATTAACACGCTTTGGAATTTGGGAAAAAGCTGCCTGAAAAGCTGGCAGACCTGGTTGATATTTGGCATGGCGCTGACCGGTTCTCTGCTGGGCGTAAGTGAGCTGATTATCCTGTTTGGGGCTGGTCTGCTTGGTTTTGTGCTGCTTGACCTGCTTAAGCGCCCACCAAAGGCGCCCTCGGCGCTGCTGGTTTTCTTTCCGTTCCCGCTGCTTCTGCGTTTATTTCAGCAGAACTCCGATTGGCTGCAGTCCCGGGTCGTTCAGCTGTTTTTGTACTTCTTACGAACCGGCGCGGTCCTTTTTGGCTCAGCGTTGGTGCTTTTCCCGCTCATTCGCGAGGATATTGTCGACCGTTTTGGGTGGATGACCCAACAGCAGCTAATCGACGCCATCGCCGTCGGGCAGATGACGCCCGGTCCGGTGACCTCAGCAGTAACTTTCATTGGATACATGGTCGGGGGCGTTCCCGGCGCGTTTGCCGCCACAATAGGCGTGTTCCTGCCCTCGTTTATCATTGTAGCGGCAATGGGACCATTAATGAAAAAGCTTGCAGATTCCATTGCTGCAAAATCTATCCTGGAAGGGGTGAACGCCGGTGTGGTGGCGCTGATTATTAGCATCGCGGTGACGATGGCAAAAAACGCGGTGGTGGATATCTGGACTGGGCTCTTATTAGCGGCAGGTCTGGCGGGCTTGTTATTGCTGAAGCTGACCCCTTACTGGCTTGTCCTGGCAGGCTTTGTGGTCGGTCTGGCAAAGGTGCTGTTCTTTTAGCGTGGGTCTGCGGTAGAATCCTCTGTCTATGAATGACTTACTTGAACTGCTCAACCCCCAGCAGCAGCAGGCTGTGGCTGCCCCGGCTGGACCCACGCTCGTGCTGGCAGGTCCGGGTTCCGGCAAGACGCGCGTACTCACCTTCCGCATCGCCTATCTGATTGGCGTGATGCACGTACCAGCCTATCATATCCTCGCGGTCACCTTTACCAATAAGGCTGCCAAAGAAATGGCGGCGCGCGTGGAAAAAATCCTGGGCGCGGCAGCCCAAGGTATCTGGCTGGGCACTTTCCATTCGGTGTGCGGACGCATATTGCGCCGGGAAGCGGATTTGCTGCCGCTGAGCAAGGATTTTGTAATTTTCGACGCGGATGACCAGGTGACGCTGATGAAAGAAGTCATTCGCGAAGCCAGCGTGGACGAGAAACTATTCCGCGCGGAATCCGTGCTTGACGCGGTTTCCCGCGCGAAGAACGACCTGATTACCCCTGAAGACTATCCCATCCAAAACTTTCGGGATGAAAAAGTGCGTCAGTTTTATCTGCGCTACCAGCAGCTGCTGGTCCGTAACAACGCCATGGACTTTGACGACATGCTGGTGTTTACTCACCAGATCCTGAGCACCTATCCCCAGACGCGCAGCACCTGGGCGCACAAATTTGAACATATTCTGGTCGATGAATTCCAGGATACCAACCTTTCCCAGTACGCGATTCTGCGCAGCCTGGCGCAGGAGCACGGCAACCTGTACGTGGTCGGCGATGAAGACCAATCCATTTACCGCTGGCGCGGCGCGGATTACCGCAACATCCAGCGATTCCAGACGGATTTCAAGAACGCCCGGACTATCCTGTTAGAGCAGAACTACCGCTCCACGCAGCGCATCCTGGACGGCGCGATGGCGGTGATTGACCGCAACGCGAACCGCACCCGCAAAAAGCTCTTCACCGAGCAAAAGTCTGGCGAGAAAATCAAGCTGTTCGCCGCGGCAGATGACAAAGAGGAAGCGGATTACGTGGTGCAGGCGGTGAAGAACGGCATCCGCAGCCAGAAGTTGAACCCGAGCTCCTTTGCTGTGATGTACCGCACCAACGCCCAGTCGCGCCTGTTGGAGGAAGCTTTCCGGCGTGAGGGCATCAGTTACAGGTTGGTTGGCGCGCAGCGCTTCTACGGCCGGCGCGAGGTCAAGGACGTCATTTCGTTTCTGCGGCTGATACACAACCTGAAAGACGAAATCAGCTTGCGGCGGGTCATCAATCTGCCCCCACGCGGAATCGGCGGAAAGAGCCTGGAAAAGTTGGAAGAATATGCTCGCGCGGCTAATCTGACGCTGGGCGAAGCCGTCAGCCACATTGCTGAGCCGGTGGGCCGAGCAGCGCTGGAGCAGCTTGGCAAGGAAGGCCTGCGCCTGGAACAGTTTGGCAAAAAGTTGCTGTACTGGCGCCAGTTCGCGGCCGCAAACCCGCCCGCTTCGCTGTTTGACCGCGTGTTGGAAGACACGGGCTATCAGGAATACATCCACGACCGCAGCGAGGAAGGCCAGGACCGCTGGGAGAACGTGATGGAACTCCGCCAGGTCATCCTGGAGTATGACGGACTGCCTGGTTTCTTGGAGGCGATGGCGCTGGTGGCCGACCAGGACACTCTGCCTGAAACGCTGGACACCCCGACCATGCTGACCCTGCATGCCGCCAAGGGGCTCGAATTCGAAAACGTGTTCATCGTGGGCTTGGATGAGATGGTGCTCCCGCACAGCCGTTCCCGCGACGACCCCGAAGCGCTGGCGGAGGAACGACGCCTGTTCTATGTGGGGATTACCCGCGCCAAGAAAACGCTGACCCTGACCCGCGCGATGCGCCGGCGCAGCCCCTATGGCAGCTATGAGGAAACCCAAGCATCCCGCTTTTTGGACGACCTGCCAGAAGACCTGCTGCAAGGCAGCGCCAAAGGCTTGCCCAGCAGACTGAACATCACATACCAGAACGCTTATTCGCGCTGGGAAACGCCAGCATACCGCGCCGCGCCGCGCCAGGACCTGCCGCAGAACACCAAGTACAAGGCCGGCATGTTGGTGCGCCATAAGACTTACGGGCGCGGCGTGGTGAAAGCCAGCCGGCTGGAGCACGGCGACGAGACTGTGGAAGTTGTGTTTGAGGGCGTCGGTCTGAAGGCGTTGGTCGCCTCCCTCGCAAAGCTTGAGATACTCTGAATCTTGCAATGCGCCGCCGCCAAACAAGTTCACGCTCTCCGACCGGAGGGCGTTTTTTATGATCCAAGCCTTGGGGCGCAGCCCAAACAGCCGCCGGGCAAACGGCTAAGCCTTTAAACCTTTTGCGCATTTTTGTGGCACAGAAATATCGGGTAGGATTAAGGCATGAAATCCAGGCGCGCGCTTCTCCTTGCGGCGGTCGGCGTGCTTCTGCTTGGGCTGGCCTGTCGCTATACCGCCCCGACGCCGGCGGCATGGGCGCCCAGTACTACCGCAGAGCTTGGTGCCCGCACGCGTACCGCACTGGCAACAGGCACCGCGCTTACCGAAACCCATTCACCCGCAAGCTTTCCAACTGAAACCCAAACACCTGTTCCGCGCCCGACCACCGCGGAGGACGGCCCCTGGCTGATATTCGCGGACGCGCGGGGAGAGCGCCTTTACGCTGCAGACCGCGACAGCGGCACGCTTATCACCATTACGCTGCCGATGCTGACCGACCCGTTGGATATCATCGGGGGCAGAGCGCCGGACGGAGCTCGGGTGCTGCTGCGGGCTGGCACGCCGGAGAAGCTGTCTGAGCTGGGATTGTATGAAATCGTCAACCCCTGGGAGCCGCCGCGCATGCTCACCGGTCTGCTTTCGCACGAACTTCAGGATGCCGTCCTGCGGAATGATGGCATCCAGGCCCAAATGGCGCTGCAGGCTGTGCAGCAGCCGCACCCGGTCAGCTGGTCCACGGATGGAAAAAGCGCGGTTTTCCCGGCCGCGCTGGACGGGCTCTCCACCGATTTGTACCTGTATCGCCCGGGCGATTCCGGTTTTGCGCGATTAAACCAGCGATTCCAGCAGGATTTTTCGCCGCTCTGGTCCCCACAGCAAGACTGGATTGTTTTCCAGGAAGTAAACAGCTACGCGACGATAAACGAATGGAAAATCTCGCTTGTTGGTGCGCTGAGCATGCCTAATGGAGCGGTGACGCATTATCTGCACGTCCCGCGCGACACCGGCTATTGGGAGCAATTTGCAGGCTGGATGAGCGCGCTGTACCTGTTGACCTATACCCCCACGGAAAACGGAGCCATAGATTTGCGGTTGAGCAACGTCTCTGCGGGCAAACCGCGCGTGATATTTGACGGAGCTTTTGCGGAAGCGGCTGTGAACCCGCAAAATGGCGATGTGGCTGTGGTGGTGCGCGCGGAGAATAACAACCCCAGAAAAGCAGCCGGGATTTATTACTCTTCCAACAGCGGGACGACTTTTGAAGCGCTGCTGGCTGGTGAATACAAAAATCTTAGTTACGCGCCTGAAATCGGGCTGTTTACGGCTTCCGGCACGCTTGGTGTGCTTCAGTTTGACCGGAACGGCAGCGTGTTCATGCTGGCGGGTGAGGAACGGCTGGGAATCGCCCCGGACGGGCACTGGCTGATAGGCTGGGGCGGCAACGGCGCGCGCCTGTACTCGCCGCAGGGTTTTGCGCTGCAAACGCTGACAGAGCAGAGCGTCAGCGCGCTGGTATGGCAGGAGGATTCCAAAGGATTTTTGCTCCTGCAGGGGGATGGGCTGTTCCATTTCCAGTTTCCATTACTGCAGTCGCGCCTTGTGACAACCGACGTCTGGCGCGGGGATGAGAAGGCTTTTAGCTGGCTGCGCTGAGCAGCGGCGATGCTTGGAAAACGATTAACAGCCCTGCGCGAAGGTATAATCACAGGGAAAGAATGAGGAGGACGATGAGCACCATCTTTACCTGGTACGGACACGCGACCATCGGTCTGAACTGTGAGGGCGTCAGGCTGGTAGTGGACCCTTTTTTTAGCGGGAACCCTGCCGCAACAATGAAACCCCAACAGGTACAGGCGGATTACCTGCTGGTCACGCACGGGCACGGCGACCATGTCGGCGACGCGTTGGACATCGCCCGGCGCACCGGCGCGACCGTCATCGCCAACGCGGAAATCAGCGGCTGGTTTTCGGCTAAAGGGGTAAAGACGCACGCACAGCATATCGGCGGAGGCTTCCGCTACCCCTTTGGCTACCTCAAGCTCACCCAGGCGCTGCATGGTTCCGCGCTGCCGGACGGCAGCGACGGCGGCAACCCGGCGGGATTCCTGCTGACGACTAACGCCGGCGAGAAAATCTACCTGGCAGGCGATACCGGCCTTTTTGGCGATATGCGCTTGATTGGTGAGGAAGGGCTGGACCTGGCGGCTATCCCTATTGGTGATAATTACACGATGGGCCCCGATGACGCGCTGCGGGCAGTCAAATTGCTGCAGCCCAAGCTTGTGATACCCATTCACTACAATACCTTCCCGCTTATCCAGCAGGACGTGCAAGCCTGGAAAAAACGCGTGGAAGCCGAAACCGACACCCGCGTGGAAGTGCTATCTCCTGGCGGAACTTTTACCTTAGGAGCTTGAATGAGCGAGCAGAGCAAACAACCAGAACCAAAACCTGGCCGCATTCCCCCGGGGCAGCTGCTGACCAAGCGCTTCCCGGTGCTGCACTACGGCCCCGTCCCAAATTTCGATCCAAAAACCTGGACTTTCCGGGTGTGGGGAGAAGTGGAGAAGCCGCTTGTGCTCACATGGGAGCAGTTCTGCGCGCTGCCGCGGACAGCGCTGACAATGGACTTACACTGCGTGACGACCTGGAGCAAGTTGGATACACGTTGGGAAGGCGTTTCGCTCAGGACCTTGCGGGAACTAGGGCTGGCGGTGCCGAAGCCTGAGGCGCGCTTCGTGATTCAGCACGCTGAATTCGGGTTTACTGCCAACCTGCCAATTGAGGTGGCTGCGGCGGATAATTTTCTGCTGGCAACCCATTACGAAGGGCAGCCGCTCACGCCGGAGCACGGCTACCCTTTGCGCGGCGTGACAGGCGTTATCCCAGGCCGCGATGACCTGAAAGATGTGTACCTCTGGAAGGGCGCCAAGTGGCTGCGGGGTTTGGAGTTCAGCGCGAGCGACCGCCCGGGATTTTGGGAGAGGGCGGGCTACCACAATGACGCGGATATCTGGCTAGAGCAGCGCAGTGCGTAAATCTCAGTCGTTGTCATCCTGA
>CAZPWL010000028.1:0-5461 GCA_964590535.1 uncultured Anaerolineaceae bacterium | reverse complement strand
AGGCAGATTGCCACAGTCGCTATCGCTCCTTCGCAATGACGCAGAGTTTGTCATCCTGAGCCTGCGAAGGATCTTGCTTTTTAATGCGTAGATTCCTCACTGCGTTCAGAATGACGGACTAATCCATGTCGGAGTAATGCCTTCAGGCAGATTGCCACAGTCGCTATCGCTCCTTCGCAATGACTAGGACCCTGTCCTCGCGCGGGCACGGAACCTTGCTTGTGGTCACTCCGAGACCCTTTGCCGCTGGGCGGTGCTGATTCAATAAACCCAGCAATGGCAAAGGGTCGTGGCAGTCTGCCTTATTGCTTACGGGCAGATTGCCACAGTCGCTGGCGCTCCTTCGCAACGACGCAGCGTTTGTCATCCCGAGCCCGCGATGGAACTTGCTTGAATGCGTAGATTCTTCACTGCGTTCAGAATGACAAATTAATCAGTTGCGGGGTATTGCTTTCAGGCAGATTGCCGCAGGTGCTATCGCTCCTTCGCAAGGATGAATCAACGTAAATCACGAACTTTTTGATCGGTTTTCCCGGTAGAGACAAAATAAAAGCCGGCTGCAGACGCAGCCGGCTTTTATCATTTTCCTGCTGGTAAACTAAACCTTGCGTTGGCGCCACATCACAAAGCCGAGACCGATACCGGCGGCCAGCACCACGATGCCGACAATCCCAAGGATTGGAGACCTGCCGGCTGCAGCGGCTGCTTGTTCCCCGGGCGCGGAGGTGGCAACCTGAGCGCCAAAATCGATGGTGGCCTGCTCCCCGGCTTTCACCTCCAATGGGTAGTTGGTAATCGTGGTAGCGTTGAATCCGTCCGGGATAGCCACAGTAATGTTGTAGCTGCCTTCGGGGATGTTCTCAAAGCATAATGGATCCACCTCATCCGGGATCCCCGCGACAGTGGTGCCGGTCAATGAAACCTTACCAAGCCGGTCGTTAATGCTCACCACGCCGCCAAAAAGGTAGGTCTCCCCTTCCGTGCGCATGCCGGTTCCGTCCAAATCGTTAAAAAGCACAACGCAAACTTTGGCAAAGCCCGGTTCGGGGGTGGGGGTAGGGGTGATTTTTTCTGGCGCGATGGTAGGCGAGGGCATGGCAGTTTGGGTCAGCGCTGGGGCTGCCACCGTCCCAAGCAAAATCTTGGTTCCCGTGATCAGGTTGCAGTCTTCGGTCAGCCCGTTCAACCGGATGATATCGTCAATCGCGACGTTGGTTAGCAAAAACACGCGGGTGCAGGTATCGCCTTCTTCCACGGTGTAATATATGCGACCTTCAGCATCCGGCGTGGGCGTCTGGTAAACGGCTTGCGCGCTGGCGGGCTGGGAATTCACGGCGCTCCAAAGCGCAACAGCGGAAACAAGCGCAAGGGCGATTACAACAAGGGGAACGAGAATCTTTTTCAAGCTGTTCATTTTCACCTCTCATTCGGATATTACCATTATACCCAGATATCCGAAGTGGCAAAAACTGAGCGTAAGCTGTGTGTGAACCGCACGGTGGGCAGGATTGGGTACAATAATGGCAATGAAAACATTGCCCGCGTGCTTGACAGGACTTTTTGTGGCGGCTCTTTTGCTGGGCGCTTGCCGTCCTCAGGCTGCTGTCACGCCTGCGCCTACTGCAGTTCCGACCCAGACCCCGCTGCCCAGCCCGACCATCGATTGGTTTCCGGATACCCCAACGCCGACACCGCGAGTCTACGAGGTCACTCCCAATCCGCTGGAAGGGCTGACGCCCCCACAATACACGCAGGTATTGTACGAAGAAGACTTCAAGCGTGAGAAACAGTGGGAGGAAAGCTCCGGGGCGGGTGGCAACGTGACCTACGGCAGCGGCACGCTCGCGCTGGCGCTTTCCGGAAACAAGGCGGAAATTATCAGCCTGAGCAAAATCAGCCTGCCCGACACGTTTTACCTGGAGCTGACTCTGGAGTCCGCGCTCTGTGGGGAAGACGACAGCTTCGGGATTCTCTTCTGGCGCTTTAGCGAGCTGGGCACCTACCGCATGCTCTACCGCTGCGGCGGTCAGGCGCGGTTGGAGCGCGCAATTTTCGACGGGGTCTCCGTTCTGCAAAACTGGACGCCGCTGCGGCGTTATCAACCCAACGCGCCTGCCCTGAATCGCCTGGGCATCTGGGCGGACAAGGGCACGCTGTACTTTTTCGTGAATGATACCTTTCAATTCAGCGCGGAGGGGCGCAAAGGCTTGAACGGAGCCTTGGGGGTCTTTGCCAGCGCTGCCGGGGAACAAGCCGCCACCTTCAACGTCACCGGGCTGCGCATCACCCAGCCTTAATCCCCCCAGTTTATCCCGGATACAGGTATAATCAAGCCAAGCCTGCAGGGCTCAGGCAGTTCGCCGCGCAAATCCACAAGCGAACTGATTACTTGAATGAGGTCGGTTTTTAAGATGCAACCAGCGCTTACTGTCAGGACCACAATGCTCTTTTCGGAGAATCCCTTATGCCTGAACCATTAAAAATTATCATTCCCATGGCGGGCCTGGGCAGCCGTCTGCGTCCACTTACCTGGAGCAGGCCAAAGCCACTGATCGCGCTGGCAGGCAGCACAGTTTTGGACCATATGCTGAGCATGTTCAAGACTGTACCGGACGCCGAGCATGTGGAATATGTTTTTATTATGTCGCCCGGGCAGCGTGAACTCATTCACGCGCACATGCAAAAGTTCCATCCGCGCAAGCAAGTACATTACGTGGAGCAGCCGGAAAAGAAGGGTCAGTCCGACGCGCTTTGGCACGCCCGGGAATATTTGAAAGGTCGGCTGCTGGTGGTGTTTTCGGACACCTTGATTGAAAACTCCTTTGCGTTCCTCAGCACCGAAAAGCTTGATTCGGTTGCCTGGGTCAAGGCAGTCCCGGACCCGCGGCGCTTTGGCGTGGCGGAGACTGGCGCGATGGGGCTGGTGCGGCGCCTGATTGAAAAACCGAACGACATGAACAACAACCTGGCGGTGGTCGGCTGCTATTACTTCAGGGAAGGCGAGACGCTGCTTGAGGCTGTCGAGGAGCAGTTCCGCCGCAATATTTCACTCAAAGGCGAATATTACCTGGCGGACGCGCTGAACATCTACCTGGAAAAAGGCTCCGTAATGCGCACAGAGCAGGTCAGCGTCTGGTTGGACGCGGGTACCTCGGAAGCCCTGCTGGATACCAACCGCTATTTGTTGGAACACGGGCGCGCCAACGTGCAGCAAACCATTTATCAGGACGATTGCGTGGTGCTGCCGCCGGTTTTCATCCATCCCGACGCGCGTGTGAGCGCGTCCATTATCGGACCCTTTGCTTCCATTGGCGCGGGGGCGGTCATCCAGAACAGCAGCATCCGAGATTCCATTCTCAGCCCCGGTGTGCACATCACCAATACTCACCTGGAAGGTTCAATTCTGGGGCATGATGTGGTCATTACGGGAATGATGGGAAAGTTTAACCTGGGAGATAACTCCTGGGTGAGTTGGTAAGCAGGTAAAAAGGAGAATTCATGACGAAATCTGTACTCGCCAGGCGGGTAGTTGAGCTCAAACCTTCGGGGATTCGCAAATTCTTTGACATTGCTGCCACCATGCAGGATGTCATCTCGCTGGGCATTGGCGAGCCCGACTTTACTACGCCGGCGCCGATTATCCGGGCGGGGATTGCCTCTTTGGAGCGCGGGGACACCCACTACACCTCCAACCACGGCATTCTGCCGCTGCGCGAAGCGGTAGCCCGGCACTTAAAAACCCTTTACGGCGTCTCGTACAACCCGAATGATGAAATTGTCCTCACCGTTGGCGTATCGGAAGCGCTTTACCTGACCTTTACCGCGCTGCTGGACCCGGGCGACGAGGTCATCATTCCCACACCTTGTTTTGTGTCCTATCAAGCGGAAGTGCAGCTGGCGGGCGGCGTGGCGGTAGAAGTACCGACCGCCATGGCGGATAACTTTGAGCCCTGCCCCGAAGTGATTGAAAAGGCCATCACCCCGCGCACCAAGGCAATTTTCATCGGTTACCCCAACAACCCGACCGGCGCGATTGCCACGCGCGAGACGCTCCTGAAGATTGCCCAATTGGCTGAAAAATATGACCTGATGGTCGTCTCGGATGAAATTTACGACCGCCTGGTCTACGAACAGGAGCATGTTTGTTTCGCGGCGCTGCCGGGTATGTGGGAGCGCACTATTTTGCTGGGCGGCTTCTCTAAAGCGTACGCGATGACCGGCTGGCGCATCGGCTACGTGGCGGCTCCCGCCCAAATTGCCTCGGGACTAGTGCGCATCCACCAATATTCGGTCATGTCCGCGCCGACCATCTCGCAGTTTGCCGCTTTGGAGGCGCTGCGCGTGGGCGAGCCTTACGTCCAGGAAATGCGCGAGGAGTATAACCGACGGCGGCTGCTCATCTGCAGCGGGCTGAACGCGATGGGGCTGAAGACCTGCACGCCGGGTGGCGCCTTCTATGTGTTCCCGGATGTCACATCCACCGGGATGGACGATGAGGAGTTTGCCGAGAAACTGCTCTATGAGGAGCATGTGGCTGTTGTTCCCGGGCGTTCTTTCGGGGATTCTGGCATTGGCTTCGTGCGCTGTTCGTACGCCACGGAATACCACTGTATCGAAATCGCGCTGGAGCGCATGCAAGCCTTCCTGAAACGCCACCGCGCGTGAGCTGGAAAGGGCTGTGCTTGACGCGGCACTTTTATTGCGTTACATTAAAAGCAGGATCTTGAGGAAAGAATGACCCTTCTTTCGGAAGATATAAAGCATTTATTTCGGGCACCCGGCGCGGCTCCGGTCTGCCCGTGATTTCTTTAAGCAGCCGCGCGTTATTATAAAAAATTGATCAACAGGAGAGAAAATGTCAGGACAAACCAATGCATTTGAGATGGCACAGCAGCAATTTGATAAAGTTGCCGACCAGCTTGGGCTGGATGAGCAGGTTCGTCAGATTCTGCGCTGGCCTGCCCGCGAGTTCCACATGCGCCTGCCAGTGCGCATGGACGACGGGAAAATCCGGGTGTTTGAAGCCTACCGTGTGCAGCATAACGATGCCCGCGGCCCCAACAAAGGCGGTCTGCGCTTTCACCCAGCGGAAACTGCCGATACTGTACGCGCGCTTTCCATGTGGATGACCTGGAAATGCGCGGTCGCCGATATTCCCCTCGGCGGCGGCAAGGGCGGCGTTGTGGTCGACCCCGCCACGCTTTCGGTTGCTGAAAAAGAACGCCTGTGCCGGGCTTACGTGCGCGCCATGTACAAAAACATCGGTCCCCGGCAGGACGTCCCCGCGCCGGATGTTGGCACCACTCCCCAGATGATGGGTTGGATGATGGATGAGTATTCACGCATCACCGGGCAGTACACCCCCGGCGTTATCACCGGCAAGCCTGTGGGCGGCGGCGGTTCGCTTGGGCGCACCGAAGCGACCGGTTTTGGTGTCATCATCACTGTCCGCGAAGCCATG
>CAZPWL010000027.1:0-16572 GCA_964590535.1 uncultured Anaerolineaceae bacterium | reverse complement strand
TCAGCGGGATGATTTGGGCGCGCCCCATCTGGAACACCTGGTGGACCTGGGACCCACGTCTGACCACGGTTACCATTATGGCTTTTACTTATATCGCGTTCATCCTGCTGCGCAGGGGGGTGGATAATCCAACCAAGCGGGCGCGCTTCAGCGCTGTATACGCGGTCATTGGCTTCATCAGCGTACCGCTCACGTTCTTCTCAGCCCGCTTGCTGCGAACAATCCATCCGGTGGTTTTTGGCGGTGGAGAAGCCGAGATGAATCTCAATCCGCAAATGCTTGGGACACTCTTCATTTCGTTGGGTGCTTTCACCGTGCTCTATGTGGTGCTCTTGCTGCACCGGGCACGGCTGATGGCACAACAGGAAGAACTAAATCAACAATTGGCTGCCTCGGACAGCAGCTACGACTGGGGAGATTAAGAACATGGCGCAAACCTCGAATTATTTTGTTGCCGGATACGTGGTCATCCTGGGTCTGCTGGGCGCTTACTGCCTGTATCTGTGTTTGCTCAGCCGCAAACTCAAGCGCGAACGGGCATCCTTGGAGAACAAAAAGCACGAATCCGTGAAGGAGGTGTAAAAGGAAATTGTGCGTTTTATCACATTGACAGGTAGGCTCTTACTTATATAATTATGTATGTTTTTTATCCAAAAAATCTTAGTTAGTTAATAATGGAGAGAATATGAAGAAAAGCACGTTGTTTGTTTTACTGGTGGTTGTTGCGCTTGCCCTGGTTGCCTGGGTAGGATGCACGACCAAAGCAGCAGTGGAAGCCCCCGTGGAAGAAACCACCTCCGGGCTGAATGTGGTTGCTGCTAAGTGGGCTGGATCAGCGCATGCTGATGCCGCCTCCGAAGCCTTCATGCACTGGAACGAAGACGATCCCCAGGAAGTTCCCCCGACCTGTGCCAAATGCCACAGTTCAACCGGCTTCCAGGATTACGTCGGCGCTGACGGCTCAGAAGCTGGTAAAGTTGATGTGGCTGGCAAGATTGTGGACCCCCTCCACTGCGCGACCTGCCATAACGATGCGGCCGACAAACTTGACGCGGCGAAACTGCCCAATGGAACTGAGCTGACCGGGCTCGGCACCAGCGCTATCTGCTCCACCTGCCACAGTGGTATGGGTTCTTCTGCAGCGGTTGCTGATAAAGTCGCTGGCCTGGCCGAAGACGATGTCATCGCCGATCAGGGTATTATGGGCGTTCATTTTCTGGCTGCGGCCTCCACACAGGCCGGCGCTGACGGCGGTATGGGTTTCCAGTACGAAGGTAAAACCTACGCAGGCACTTTCATGCATGCCGAAACCGTGAACTCCTGCACCGAATGCCACGACCCGCACTCTCTGCACACGCAGAAGGTCCCCGGCAGCGATGCCAACCTGTGCTCCACCTGCCATTCCGATGTCAAGAGCTATCAGGACTACAAGAAAATCTCCATGTCCAAAGTTGATTACGATGGCGACGGCACCGCGGAAAGCACCTACGATGAAATCGAAGGCGTTCGCGAAGTCCTGATCAAAGCCCTCGCAGGCTATTCCACCGCCAAATCCGGCGCGACCTTTGGCTTCAACCCCGCTGCCTATCCGTATGCCTACATTGACACCAATGCCGACGGCACCCTGAGCGAGGAAGAATCTGCTTTCCCGAATCAGTTCAAAGCCTTCACCCCCCGCATGCTTAAGGCTGCCTACAACCTGATGTTCGTCACCAAGGATCCGGCTGCCTACGTCCATAACGCGGACTACGTCCTGCAGCTGATGTACGACTCCATCGAGAGCCTGTCTGAGTTCAGCGGTGTCAGCACCCAGGGTCTGGTTCGCCCCTAACCCGGCGCTAAACTTATCAATCGAGAATTGAGACGCTTAAATCATGACCAAGAAAACTAAGCTGATTATTTTTGTAGCGCTCTTCCTTGCGCTTGCTCTGACCCCCCTGGTAATTATGTTGGTCAGAGCCAATTGGGCGCTGCCAATCCGGGATATATCTGTCGCGCTGGCGTTCTTTGGAATGGCGATTGCAGGGATGCAATTTCTCCCGATTTCCCGCATTCCCTGGCTTTCCGAAGTGGTGGAACTGGACAAGATGTACAAAATCCATCACGTGGTATCCGCCTTCTCTGTTCTGCTGGTTGCGTTGCATCCACTCGTCCTGCTGGTTACCGGCAGCGTGTACTTCAAGGGTTTCTTGATTATCGGCGGATGGATTGGCTTGGCGGGTTTGGTCCTGATTGCGATCACCTCTATTTATCGCAAGAAACTCAAGATCAGCTATACCGCATGGCTTCTCATTCACGACCTGCTTACGCTCGTAATCATGGTATTTGGCCTGCTGCACATGTTCCAACGCAATTACTACATGCGCGATGCAGCCATGACCATTGCCTGGGTGATCCTGATCGCCATTTGGGGCGGCCTGGCGCTGTATATCCGCGTTATCCGTCCTCTGATCCTCGCCCGACATCCTTTTACCGTGAGTAAAGTCGAAGAAGAAGGCAAAGAAACCTACTCCATCTACCTCAAGGCCGATGGCTTCAAACGCGCGGCGTTCAACGCTGGCCAGGTTGCCTGGATCAGCAAAGGACCCTCGCCGTTCGTCATCAGCCGCAATCCATTCTCCTACTCCGGAAGTACGGAATGGGAAGATGTGCGCTTCTCGATCAAGAAAGCCGGCGACTTCACCAATACCATCCCCGACCTGAAACCAGGAGACCGGATGTTTGTTGATGGTCCGTACGGCACTTTTGATCTCAAAAACCCGCGCATGCAAAAAGGGCTGGTGCTGATAGGCGGCGGTATTGGTATCGCTCCGGTGATGAGCATCGTCAACACCATCGCGGATACCGGCGATAAACGCCCCGTGTTTGTGTTCTACGGCGACCTGTGTGAAGACACTGTGCTCTTTGCTAATGAATTTGAAGCGCTCAAGTCCCGCATGAACCTGACCGTGACACAGGTGCTCGAAAAGCCCCATGATGTGGAGAAATGCAAGAACAAAGGCTACATCACTAAAGATCTGCTGCTCAGCACCCTGACGGAGAATTATAAGGACCTGTATTACTTTATGTGCGGCCCGATGCCCATGATGAACGCGATGAATAAACATCTCGCGGCGATGGGCGTGGACCCTGCTCAGATCGCTACTGAAAAGTACGAGATGGCATAAAGCCCTGTTTGATGAAAACAGACCTCCCTCTTGGGAGGTCTGTTTTTTTGGCTCGCGATTGAACGCTAAAGGGAATTGTATCGATGCCCCTAAGCAGAACTCCGTCAAAAGAGGTATGATATCGGGGCATCACCTAAGTTTATTAAACTACCTGACATAGAGGGAATTGGCATGCCTAAACACTCCGACCACGAACATATTCCGAGCAAGACTCTCAACCAGAAGCTGAACTGGATTCTTATTCTGCAGTTTGTTATCCTGGCGCTTATCGCAGCCTTATATGTTTTTGGCAGGTGATCAGAAATCACCTCCCCCATAGTCACAGCTAATTCATCCATCGGAACAAGCTAAGGCAGCCGTCCATGGCCGCAATTATTAAGTTGCGGTCAGGCTGGCACTGTTATTGCAACTTATCCGCTAACACGACCCGCCGCGCTTTGTTTTTCCGCACCCGTACAGCCGGGCAGGCGCGTCGCAAGAGCCGGAGGATGGTATGACAAGAGCATTTGGTGTGGATATCAGTAAATATCAAACCAGCCAGGATGGGACCAAGCGGCAGGACTTTAATGCCCTGCGAGCCCATACTGAAGAGGTGGTTTTTATTGCCGCGCGCGCCGGGGTGTGTTGGGGCTACAAGGACCCGCAATTTGATTATTACTGGAGCGAAATGGCCCGTATCCAGGTCTGCCGCATGGCTTACCTCGTGGTGTACTTCGGCGAAAGCGCGATTTCCCAAATGGACGCGCTCTTCAAAATTGTGGAAGGCAAAGCGAATTGGACACACGACCGCCTGGTTTTGGATTTGGAAGTGGCAGGTATTAATACCCGCGACCGCATCACCTCCACCACCCAAAAATGCCTGGATATCTGCAAGGCGCGCACCGGAGTTTATCCTATCTGCTATTCACGCGCCTCCTGGGTCAATACCTACCTCAGGATAGACCAGCTTCCGCGCTTGGATTGGTGGCTGGCAACCTACAAAAAACCGTTTCCTTATCCAACCTTTACCCCCGAGCATCCTGGTCCACCTGATTTACCCCGTGGGGTGGATACCTACCTGATTCATCAGACCGGCGATAAAAACAAAGCCATCGGTTCCGCCAGCCGCTACATGGATTTTGACCGCTGGAACGGCAGCAAAGCCGACGTCTTACGCTACTTCAGCAACCCGGAGTATGTAACTCCCAATCCGCCGCCGCCAGACCCGGGAGCAGTCCTTTTCCGCGCCCGCTGCGTGGTTTCGGCGCTCTACAAGCGCGAAGGTCCCGGCGCGCGCTACAGCGTGGTTGGTTCCCTCAACCTGGGAGAGGAAGTGGATGTCTATGAGGTAAAGGAAGATTGGTTCCGCATCGACCCGCAGGCTTCTGTCTGGTGCTCTGGCAACGCGCGCTATATGCGCCCGCTGGACCCCGGCCAACCCGACCCGGTGAAACAGCCCTTGTTCAAAGCGAAGGTGATTGTTACTGCCTTGTACAAACGCCGCGGACCCAGCGCCAGCTATGCCATCACGGGATATCTGAGGAAGGGTGAGGAAGTCCCGGTGTATGAAGTCACCAACAATTGGTACCGGATTGATCCTGACAACCAGGTGTGGTGTTCTGGCGCTCCGCAGTACACCCAAAGAATTTGACCAACCGTTTAAATGAAAATGGCTGCCAATAAGGCAGCCATTTTTTTGTACTCTTTGGTTTAGAGGTCGTTCAGGAGAACGGCCAGCGCGAGCAAGACAAAGCCAGCCAGGACAAGCCAGAAGGCATATTCAGCCAGGACGGCGATGATGCCCAATTGGGCGAGTAAGCCGGCCAGGGCAAGCACAAGCGCAACGATGAAGGTGACAAATTTTGGTGCGGAAAGTTTCATGATAAGCTCCTATTGAATAAATATGATAGTTTGATAGAAACAATTTTAGCTTCATCAGTCCATACTGTCAAGCAGGGGTCTCAGGGCGACCTTTCGTTGTGACTCTCTGTCCATTCAGGCTTTCCAAAACCCGGATGTATTTAGTTCGTGCTGTTATAATCCTGATACTACCAAAAAGGACGGTGCTATGAGTCAGGATTCAGTTCCCGCCATTCTTCCTGGGATTTCAATTGCCAGGAATGGTCCTTACATCGTTGAAGGCGCAGTTCCCCTCGTCCGCAAAACTCAGATTGTCTCAGAGTATGGAGAACCGCTCAGCTGGCAGCTGCTTTCCCGCTATGAGCTTTCTAAGGAACGCTATCGACTTTGCCGCTGCGGCAATTCCAAGCAGATGCCCTTCTGCGACAATACCCACCTGCTAAAACCCTTTGACGGCAGAGAAAGCGCCGCCACCGATGGCAGTGAGGACGATTCTGTAGTGCTGCCGGGCGGTAAACAGATAATCGTGCACCTCTACCGGGATTTATGCATGAGTTCTGGTTTCTGCAATATGCGCAACACGGGCATCGTTCGTCTGACGGCAGAATCTGAGGATACCCTCAAGCGTTCTCTGGCAATCGCCATGATCGAACGCTGCCCTTCTGGCGCGTTGACCTACCAGCTTGATGCGGACGAACCTGAAATCGAGCCCGACCTGCCGCAGGAAATCGCTGAGACCTTTGAAATCACATCCCAAGGCTCCATCCGGGGACCGCTTTGGGTTACTGGCTATCTGAAGATTAATCGTTCGGATGGGGTGCCTTTCGCGGCGCGCAACCGCGTGACCCTGTGCTGCTGCGGCAATTCCCGCAATAAACCGCTCTGCGACGGTACGCACCGACGCGACGCGGAATGGGAAGCCGAATGGAAAAAGAAGTAGCCGTGCGCTAAGCCTGGGGATGCTCCCGCAGGTAAGCGAGCACATCCTCCGCGTGGATTGGCAGACGGAAAACTCTTAACCCGATCGCATTGTACAGGGCGTTAGCTGCCGCGGGTGGGGTGGGGATGCTCACAATCTCGCCCACGCCTTTCGCGCCGAAAGGTCCCTCAGGAACGGGGTTTTCCACGAGAATGGATGTCACCTGCGGACTGTCCGGCATGCGCGGAATGGGGTAACGCGCCATCCGGTCCGTCTCGACAATCCCAGCATTCACGCGAAACTCTTCCATCAAGGCATGCCCTATACCCATCACCACGCCGCCTTCCACCTGCCCCTGAAAACCCAGGGGATTGAGCACGCGCCCGGCGTCGTTGGCGGATATAACCCGCAGCACTTGCACGCTGCCAGTCTCCAGTGAGACCTCAATCTCGACAGCTTGCGCGCTAAAGGAGTAGGCAAAGTGGATGGGCGCCGGTCCGCCGAGCGGGCTGGTCTCGGGGGCGTGATATTCGCTGCGGATAGACCTGCCAGACGGGCTGGCGTCCATCAGGGCGGCAATCTGAGGCCAGCGCATGCCGTGTTCGGCTGAGTTTGTGCAAGCGCCTGCGGAGCTGAAGTGAATAGAATCCGGTTCGGTATCCCAAAGCGCCGCTAGGTTGGCGAGAATATGCTGCCTGAGCGTTTTGGCTGCCAGCAAGGCGGCATTGCCTGTGACAAAAGTCTGGCGGGAGGCTGTTGTTGGGCCGCTGTCGGGGGTGAGGTCGGTATCCATGACCAGCACATCCACGTCCTGGGGGTCGCGTTCGAAGACCTCTGCCGCGATGAGCTGCAGGGTGGTCACCAGCCCCTGGCCGATTTCAGCGGCAGCTGTGCGCACCTGCAGCCTGCCGTTCAGCTGCAATTCAACATCTGCCGCGCCAGCATCGTCCGCGCCGCTGCCCAAGCCGGTGTTCTTGTAGGCCGCGGCGACACCCCAGCAGCGAAGGTACTGCTTGCCGCCGTGCGTCACACGGCGGGGTACGAAGGGTTCCGCACCGGCAATTACGCGTAGATTAAGTTCAACTGCCCGCAAACAATCCGGTAAACCGACGCTGTTTTCGAGCAACTGGTTGGTATTGGTTAGACTGCCTTCATGCAAAGCGTTTATCTTGCGCAGTTCCAGCGGGTCCAGCCCCAGCGTGTGCGCCAGGATGTCCATCATGCTTTCCACCGCGAAGGCGGACTGTAAAACTCCGAAGCCGCGGAAAGCGCCTGCCGGTGGGTTGTTCGTATAGACAGCGTAGCAATCCGACTTCACATGCGGAATAACATAGGGACCTGTCGAGTGGGTCGTCGCGCGGGTCATCACTTTTTCACCGAGCGATGCGTAAGCGCCGGTATCACCGAAAAGTTCCGTCTCCGCTGCTACCAGCAGGCCGTTCCTGCGGGCGCCCAGTTTCACCCGGATTTGGGTGGCGTGCCGTTTGGGGTGCACCAACAGGCTTTCGCGCCGGCTGAAAAGCAGCTTGACAGGTTTGCCTGTTGCGCGTGCCAGCAGCGCGGCGTGAATCTGGCCGGCGATGTCCTCTTTGCCGCCGAAGCCGCCGCCAGTAAGCTGACCGCGGATGCGCACCTGCGCTTCCGGGACGCCCAGCGCGGCTGCCACCTGGCTGCGGTCAGAGTAGGGTATCTGCGAGCCGACGTAAACTTCCATGCGGCCGTCCGGCAGCGGGACAGCAATACTGCATTCTGGCTCCATAAACAAGTGGTCCGTAAAGGGCGTGAAGAAGCTGTGCTCGACAATGACCTCAGCATCCTTAAAGCCTTGCTCGGGATCGCCTTTGCGAACCTTGATGTGCTTGAGCAGGTTGCCGTTTTCGTGCAAGCGGACCGCCTCTGTCCCAAGCGCCTCCTGTGGGGTAGAAAGCGCGGGCAGGGGTTCCAGCCTAACCTGGATAAGCGCTGCGGCAGCATCTGCGTTGGCTTGCGTGTCCGCGGCAATCAGCGCCAGGGCATCCCCCATCGTGCGGATTCGCTCGCCCAAACCCACCAGAATAGGCCAGTCGCTGGTGAACAATCCGTGCCGCCGCGCCGCGGGAAGATCTTCGGCGGTGAGCACAGCACGCACACCCGCGTGCGCCAAGGCTGCGCTGATATCCAGCGAGCGCAAGATTCCGTGAGGGACATTCGCGCGAAGAACGCGCGCGAAAAGCATCCCGGGGAAGCTCAGGTCATCCGTAAAGATTGCGGAGCCGTCGGCTTTGGCGGCTGCATCCGGTCGGGGGTGCAGGGTTCCAATGACGGTGTGCTCACCCTCCACCAGGCTGACTCTCGGGGCTGGAAGTGGTCCACCGCCGCGCATGACCGAGGCCGCCGCGAGTACCGCCTGAAGGATAGCCTCATACGCGCCGCAGCGGCAAAGCACATCCTTGAGCGCGGCTTTCAGTTCCTCGTAATCCGGGGCAGGGTGCTTGAGCAAATAAGCATAGGCATTCAGAATTTGCGCCGGCGTACAGAAACCACATTGAATCGCTCCGTAGGAAGCAAAAGCTTCTTGCAGCGGATGCGGGCTGCCCGGGGTGGGGGAAAGCGCCCGCAGCCCCTCAATTGTGAGGATGGATTTGCCCGCAGCTTTCCTGGCGGGGTAGAGGCAGGACTTGACCGGTTTATCCTCTACCAGCACGGTGCAAATGCCGCAGCGCCCCTCGCCACAGCCAATTTTTGTGCCGGTCAGGCGCAGGCGGTCGCGCAAAAGGGAGGCGAGCGTTTCGTTGGGAATTTCCGGGAGGGAGTAGGGGGTTCCGTTGACGCGCAAATCGATAGTTGCCATGCCAGAATTATATTACTTGTTCGTCAGCATCCATAGGCTGTTCGCGGAAAACAAACCCTGATGCTTAAACCTGCTGTTTTTGCAGAGGGCGCTAATAGTTATGAAAACCGGACAGCATGATGAGGCCGACTTACACAGCTTCCATGCTTAGCGGGTTGGCTGTGCTATAATAAGCAATATAAATATTAAACATAAGGAGCTAAAAATGAAAGGTAACAAGAAAGTTCTTGAAGTTTTAAATGATTTACTCTCGGATGAATTGACCGCCATCAACCAGTACATGGTTCACGGCGAAATGGCTGAAGATTGGGGCTACCCCGTGCTGCACGAAGCAATTGAAAAACGCGCCATTACCGAAATGCGCCATGCCGAAAAGCACATCGCCCGCATCCTGTTCCTGGAAGGCATCCCGATGGTCAGCAATCTCAAAGCCATCCACATTGGCGCGGACGTCCCCAAGATTTTTGAGAATGATCACGCTGCTGAACAGGAAGCCATTGATAAATACAACGCGGCCATCAAGGTTGCCGTGGAAGCCGGCGACAACGGCACCAAAGAATTGCTCGACGCGATCCTGGTGGATGAAGAAGACCACATCGACTACATCGAAACCGAGATGAGCAAGATGGAACAAATGGGGTTGGCATTCTACCTGTCTACCCTCACGAAAGAAGACTAATTCCTTCCACGTACTATTCAGCCCCGCTGGAATTCTTGGCGGGGCTGCTTTGCGCATAGCCAATAACAAAAGCGGATAATTAGGACACAATCACTGACAAACGCAGCCGCCCCATCAGGGGCGGCTGAATCTTTTGCCTGGATGGCGGGGAGGCCAAAACCAGAAAGGGACTAATTAGGTGGGGTGCCTTCGACGACGCTGCTGCGCCGCACGCAGGTGAGATCCACCGTCCAGTCTTCAGGTTGGTTGCGGTCGGCGATATTCGCGTAGACCCACCAATACCCGTCCTTCTGGAAGGCTTTTACGCTCAGCAGTTCCGCGGCGATGTTGCCGGGACCAATTGGAATCAACGGATTCATGGCATAAAGGATGACTCTTTCCGCGCGATAGCCGGTCACCCCGCAGTAATAATCCGCTGTGCTGATCGTACTGGGGGCACTGTTCCCGCTGCTGGTGAAAACGTAAACCCGTTCAGTCACAACAGGTGGGTCCTGGACGTTGAGGTAACTGCCTTGTTTCAGGCACAAAACACGCGGGTTCCACACATCCCCGCCGTCCATAATGTCCATATCCGCGCGCAGCACCCATTCACCGTCATCCAGCTCAAAGCTCTGGTCCAAGCCAACGGGAGAATAGTAGGGAAGTGTAGGATTGTTCGGGTAAGCGTAGCGAAAACCCGTTACACCTATCCCTGCCGTTCCGACAATTCCGCAGGAAGCATAGTCTTCGGAACTGAAGCCGGTTTCCAGCGGCGTTCCGCCGGGAATGTTCCGGAACTGTTCGGTGTAGACGAAGACGTCGCCCTCAAGCGCACGGTTGTAGCACATCAGCTGCACATTCCAGCTTTCTTTTTGGTACCCAAGACTAGAAAGGTCGATATCTTCAAATTCTGACACAATCCGCCACTTACCCGCGTACTGTTCCAGATAGATTCTGAGACTGTCATTGGCGGTGCGCACCATCGACATGACGCCATTGCGCGCTTCGAAACCTACCACGCCGCACACGTACTTGGAGGTGGAAATACCAGTGTCCACCGGATTGCCGCCGGTCGCCTTGAAATACTTGGTAAAGTACACGCTATTCTGGGTGAAAGCGCTCTTCAGGTTGAAGAACTTCCCGAACATCGCGTAGTTATGTTTCCATACGTTGACGGTTTTAGTATCCGAATCTGAGGTGCCGTCCGCACGGGTAACAGTAAAGGTCACGTTGTATTGCCCGACCGTGGTGTATTGGTGAGATGTTTCAGATGTATAGGCCTTCGCGCCGTCCCCAAAATCCCACACCCAGGCGGTGATGCTTTCTCTACCCAGGGATTCATCTCTGAAATGGACCATCAAGGGCGGTTTTCCGGAGCTTTTGTCCATGCCGATGCGGGCTTCGACCGTTTCGAATATTTTTACCCGATCCGCTGATGTTTTTGTGGAAGTGCCCGAGTCGCCTGTGACGGTCAGGGTGACTTGATAACCATTCGGGTTGGGTTTGGTGTAAACATGCACCGGGTTTTGCTCGTCAGAAGTTGGGCTGCCGTCTCCAAAATCCCAGCGCCAGGTTTTGGGCGCGCCTTTGGACTTATCCGTAAACTTCACTTCCTGCCCAACGTCGCCGCTGGTTTTACTCATGGAGAAATCCGCTTCCAGAGCAGTCCCCACTGAAATCGTCTGGATGACCGAAGAATTTCCCAGCGCGTTTTTCACCGTCAGCTGAACCAGAAAATCCCGGCTGGTCTTGAATTCGTGCACGGGATTTTGATCGTGCGAGGTGCTGCCATCCCCAAAAATCCACATCCACTCACTTGGCTCTCCCACGCTGGTATCGGTAAAGCGCACTGTCAGCGGCGCCTGACCGCTGGTCTTATCCGCGCTGAAACTCGCGATCGGGCCCGCATAACCAGGCATCAGCAGAGCAATGCCGCTGGTTTCAGCGATGTTGGGCCAGGACAGCACCACGCGCGAGCGCGGCGGCACACTGCTTAGGTCCAGGTCCTGCAGGTTCAGTTGAATCTGGTAAGGGCTGGAAAGGTAGGGATAGAGGTTAATCCCTGGCACGACAGCGCCAGTCTCATCCACAATTTTGGCGGTGGGGGCGTTGGCGCTCACGTAGTTGTAACCGGTCATCGTAATAACGCCCTCGGAGGCCACCAAGCGCTGACCTACTTTCATTAGGGTCAGGCTGTCGGGCATAATCTGGCAGACCCACGGCACAGGAATGGTTTCCTCGCCTTTTTTCCCCGCGAGAATATTCTTGATCTTTCCGACTATGCTCTTGCCGATGAATTCCTGGGCGGTGGAGCCGGTTTTGGACCCCAGGAAATCTACATTACAGCGGAACTCCACGCCGGTGATCGCGACCATCTGCTGGTAGTTGCTGCGCGCTTCATTGATGACCCCATTGACTTGATCAGCCAGGGTTTTGGCAGTGCTGCCGGCAGTGTTTTCCAAGGTCTGGATGATATCCAGACCGGTTTTTTCCCAGTTGCCCGGCATTGCGTCTATCGTCTCGACCATGCCGTCAATGCTTGCCAGCGTCTCATCATCCAGCCCGATTTTCAACCCATCTTCCACCACGCGCAGCAGTTCGTCCACGCGGGCCAGGGTCTCTTCGTCGAAACCTGCTTTGAGGCCGTTTGCAAGGGTCTCATTAAGCTCTTCAATGGTTCCGCGGGTCTCTGGACCGATTTCTATACCTGTGGCAAGTGTGTCATTAATGTCATCCACGCGGTCCAGCGTATTTTGGTCAAGGCCGCTGGTGGTAGTTACCTTGATGCTGCTGACGACATCTTTAGCCTGGTCCAGAATATCTGAAATGTCTCCAGTGCAGCCAGCAGAAAACAGGATAACCAGGGTTAACCAGAACAACAAAAATTTTTTCATTTTTCCTCCACCTGATTTAGGCAATGAGAAAGTAGGGTTATCAGTTTTTGGAGAGGTCAAAGCTGACCAAAACATGTTTCAGTGGTTGGATAATTACAGTATAGCGGATTTTTACGAAATAAACGATGCGTCCGGTCAGATTATTATTCGGATTTGCAACCTGATATAATCAAAGCGTACAAAGCTGTGGAATTCCTTCATTTTGGGGCATGCCAAGCTTAACACGTCCACGCATGTGCATAGCAAAGGAGACAATGATGCGCAGCCGCCTTCCCTTGTTCGTCCTTCTGATCGCCGCCTGTCTGTTTGTTCTGCAGGCTTGTACCCCCGCTTCCACTTCAACGCCGGAACCGCTCCCAACCGAGGAACCGACTCTGCTGCCAGCTCCCCCAACCGAGGAAGTACCGCCAACGGAGCTGCCGACCCTGGAGCCCACGCCCATCCCCGCGCCGACTGAAGTCCCTGCGCCTCCCAATGGGCAGATTGTTTTTCGCTATGAAGCCAACCTGTGGCGCTACCTGGTTGATGCTGGAACCCAGGAACAACTTACTTTCGATGGCGTGCCGGGGGATTACAGTAATGTTTACAACACGGCAGATATTTCGCCGGATGGGGTGATATTGGCGTACACCAAAGGGGAGAGCAGTTTCATGACTGATTTCACCAGCGGCGCGCAGATGGATATGAGCGCTTACGGTAAATTTATCAAGTGGAACGGCATTGACCGCCAGTTTTTCACCGCGCTCGGGGATATGACCTGCCCGCCAGTCGAAAACCTGGAAGACCAGGCCTTGCTGAACTTTGACGTTATGCGCTACGACCAGGCCAACCTGAGCAGCGTAACCAATCTTGGCAACATCAGCGGCGGCCTGAAGTTTGTCAGCACCATCTCGAATGACGGGCAGTGGCTGGCCGCCAACAGCTGCGGTTGCTACTCCGAATGCGGCAATGAGAATCTTTGGCATCTGCCAACCCTCAGCCAGATTACGTCTCCGCTCAGCTTTCCCATCGGCGGACTGGATTTCTCACCGGACAGCATGCAGCTCGTGCTTGGGCAGTGGCAGATGTTCGGGTACCAGGAAAGCGCTCTCTACACAGCGGGCAGTGACCTGAGCAGCCCCACTTCGATTTACTTACGCACTGATACCGCGCCTATCCGGCAGGAATGGTCTCCGGACGGTACCATGATTGCCTTCACCCTGGCTGAGATTGACCCAGCTGAGATGAGCACCACCGAGCGCATGGTCATCCTGATCAGCCCGGATGGGAATGAGCAGCTGTTGGTGGAAAGTGGCGGCGCGGAATTCCTGGCCTGGTCACCGGACAGCAGCCGGATTCTTTATACCCAGGAAATCGGCGGCGTACGCAATGTTTTCGTCTACGACAGAGTCTCAGAGACGAAAACCCTGCTTCCCTTCACGATTGACGCGTATTCCGACGGAGCGGTGGACTGGGGCTTTCTTTCTGCCGCGGACCTGGGATTGTAGACGCGTTCGCCTGCCAGCCTGTATGCCCGGCGCAGGCTCACCGTTCCTGCGCTGATTTGCCGGGAATAAGTCACGCTGGTTGCTGCGTAAAAGAAAGCAAATGAACTCCTCGGAACTTGAGATTTACCTCCCGGGCTCTGAACAGACTGTGTCCGCTGCTGTGGCGGAACAGGCTCTGGCATCCGCCACACACCTGGGTATTGCCGCGCACCCGGACGACCTGGAAATCATGGCGATTGACGGTATCCTCAAAGGTTTCTCCGGAGGGGGAAATATGTTTGCTGGCGTTGTGCTCACAGACGGCAGGGGCGCTCCGCGCGCGGGGAAGTTCTCCTCTCTGAGCGATGCTGAGTTGGCGGCTTTGCGCAAAGAAGAGCAAAAAGAAGCCGCGCGCATGGGCAGGTACAGCGCGCTGGTCTTTATGAATTTTTCCAGCCGGGAGGTGCGGTCGGGGAGCGGCGTTCTGGCAAACCTCACGCATGTATTGCAGACGGCGAAGCCCCGCTGGGTATACACCCACAGCCTGCTGGACGCGCACCCGACCCATACCGCGGCTGCCTGGCGCGTCATCCAGGCGCTGCGCAGCCTGCCGGAGGAATTTCTCCCTGAGCAGGTTTTCGGCTGTGAGGTCTGGAGAGGATTGGAATGGCTGCCAGCGCGCTGGCGGGTGACGTTTGACTGCTCCGAACACCTTGCGCTTCAACGCCAACTCCTCGATGCCTTTAAAACGCAGGTGGAAAGCGGCAAACGCTATGACCTGGCGATCCCAGGCAGGCGGGCTGCCAACGCCACCATGAATGACCCCAACGCTGTGGATAACGCTCAAGCAGTCGCGTACGCAATGGATCTAACCCCTTTGACGCGCGATAAGACGCTCTCCCCACGCGCGTATCTACAAGAGATTCTGAGGGGTTTCGAACAGGAAGCCCTTTCAACCTTGCCGGACGATGCATGACGCGCGGTCACTTCGGACAGCAGAGGATTCCGTTTGACGCTTAATACGCAGCAGTAAAGCACAGCATGAACTGCCGCCGCAGCTTTTTGCCCGCTCCCTAAGCGCAGGGTTTACGGTCTTCTTGAGAAGAACGAATTCTATTGGAAGAGTTGATAGAAGAATGCTGGAACCGTGAAGGATCCTAATTTGTAGACGTGCACCAGGATCAGGCACGCGGCAGCCAGCAGAAGCCCAAAGGCGATGACCGCGTAGTCCCACCAATGATATTTGAGTTCAAACAGCCAGGTGCGTTTGCGCTGCCCAAAGCCGCGTAAATCCATCGCGTTAGCGATATCCTCGCTGGAAAGTATGGCGTTCATGGTCACCGGGATGATGAGCGGCGCGATCCGGCCGATTTTCCGGATAATACCGCCTTTCACATCATCCAATTCGAAGGCGCGGGCGCGCTGGGCATCCAGGGTGATTGAAAAACTGCGCGCCAGGCTGGGGATGAAACGGATAGCCAGTTCCATGGTGTAAGCCAGTTTGTCCGGCAGGCCCAGCTTGCTGAAGGTGGCACCGTAAGAGCGGGAGTCCATTGTGTAGGGGATCAGGATGAAAAACATGGAGATCCCGCCAATGCGCATCAGCTGGCAAAGCGCAAACCAGATCCGGTCAATGGTGAGACCCGGCTTGATCAGCCTGCCAAACAGGCGGATGCCCTCCGGCCAGACCAGTTTTCCGCCTTCGGGCACCACGCCGCCCGCTCCGCCGCCGGTGATGATGGTGTTCACCACAATCATCGTGAACAGCATGATCAATACCAAGGTCCAACCTCGGCGCGTTTCTTTCCAGGTGGTTCTTCCCAGGCTGTACCAGATGACTGCGATGAGAAAGAGGACCGCCAGCATAGCGCTGTTCCAGGTGGAGGTGGCAGCCACCAGAAAGGCGAAGGAGAATATCCAACGAGCCCGGGGATCAATTCGATCCATCGGGCTGCCGCGGTATTTATAGTGCCAGCTTACCAGCATCGCGAGTCAAAAAAGGGGCAGGCGGTTATTTGGCCGCCTGCCCGGATAATCCGATTAGTTACGGCCGCTGCGCTGAGTGACGGCAGCGTAGGCGATCATCAGGAGGGGAACCAACACCAGCCCGTTAATCACATCAGGGACAAAGGACGGAATGAAATTGGCAAAAATGACAGTGTTCAAGTCTGCGCCGGAAACCCACATTTCAGACAAGGACGCGACGCCCATGCCGACTGCGGAACCGAGCACCACGAACAGTTCAGCGAGAAGGATGGATTTGCCCGCCTTGTAGTCGTGGATGAGGGGATAGATGAGCCCTGGCACCAGACCGAGCAGACCATTGCCCAGATCCCACCAGAACCAGAACCCGTAGCCGGAAAGCAGGTCTGCCAGAATATTGCCGACGAAGCCGGCGATGAAACCCACAATCGGGCCGAACGCGATGCCAAAGAACATCGGGATCACGACCGCGGGTCGGAAGGAGACATTACCAGCGCCAGGCAGCTGGATCATGTTGGTTGCGTACGCCAGAACGGCATACAAGGCCGCGCCAATGGCGGCATAAACAACTTGTTTCGTACCGAATTTCCACAAAGACTTCTTTTCCTGCATACAAAACCTCCTTAAGAATAGATGAATAAACGAAACAAAACCATTTTACCCGATATAACGCGCCAGCGCTTCCGCGCGCTGGAATTTCCCGGTATGCGGGAACATCCGGAAGTTCAATTCCAGCAGACTGGTGGGCAATAAGCGCCAATGCAGCAGCTGCTCAGTATCTTTCAGTACGTCCTGCGGCGTGCCGTCCGCGACAAT
>CAZPWL010000026.1:4552-17124 GCA_964590535.1 uncultured Anaerolineaceae bacterium | reverse complement strand
AACGCGCAGGCGCGCGAGCGCACGCAAATTTTGCTGGATTTGGCCAACCAGCACAACGCGCTCATGATTGGCCCAGGCGACCTTTCGGAGAGCGCGCTGGGCTGGTGCACTTTCGCGGGCGACCAGATCTCCAATTACCACGTGAACGCAGGCCTGCCCAAAACGCTTGTGCTGCGCGTGCTGGCCTGGGCGGGCTCTGCGCTTTTTGGCAAGCAAGGTGCGGCTGCCACTGCCAGCGTGTGCAGCGCGGCAATTTCCCCGGAATTGCTGCCAGTCCGCGCGGATGGCAGCAGCCCGCAGGAAACGGAAACGGTCTTAGGCCCGTACCTGCTGCACGATTTTTTCCTTTACCACAGCCTGGTAAACAAGCATTCCCCACGGCAGGTGTATCATCTGGCGCTCAGTGCCTTTGCCGGGCAGTACGCCCCGCGGCAGATTCTTGACTGGCTGCGACTGTTTTACCGCCGCTTTTTCAGCCAACAATTCAAGCGCTCAGCCGGCCCGGAAGGTCCGCGCGTCACCGCCCTCTCGCTTTCCGCGCGCGGCGGCTGGATAATGCCGGCAGATACCAGCAGCGCGCTTTGGCTTAACGAGCTTGAAAATCTGGGGGCAAACTCTGGAGAAAACTTATGAGTGCCAGGCAGCCGCTTCTTCTCGTCTTTGGCAGTTCGGCGGACCCGTTTCACCGAGGCCACAGCGCGCTGATTGTTTCCGCGGCGCGCGCGCTGGACCGGCGCGGCTGGCGGGTGAGCGAGGTGATGATTTTGCCCGTCTACCGGCACCACAATACCCGGGACGCCGTCAAACGCTCTCTGCCGCTCACTTACGAGCAGCGATTAAATCTTTGCCAGTTGGCTGCCGGCGAAATTGCCCGGGAACTTGCCGGCATAGTCGAGGGCGTTTCGGTCAGCAGGCTGGAAGAGGAAATCGCCCGCGAAAGCCACCGCCCAAACCTGAGCGCGGAAACCTTTGCCCGTCTGCGCGAACAAACAGACCCCGCGCTGCGCCTTGCTTTCCTCCTCGGCGCGGATAGCTTTTCCGGTGAGGACCCCTCCCTCAACCATTGGTACAACCTGGAAGAGCTCCTGAGCCTGACCACGCTAATAGTCTGCCCACGGCAGGGCTTTACCCCAAACCTGAAATTCATTGGCAGCCTGGAGGCAAAAGGCGCGCAAATCATTTTGCTCGACGAGGTGAGCGCCCCGGAGATTTCTTCTTCCGAAATCCGGCGGGAACTGGAGGACGGCGCCGAACCAGAGCGCCTGGTCCAGAAAGGCTGGCTCAGCCCCGCAGCCTCAGACTACATCCGCCGCAACCGCCTGGCGGAAACCTGGAAAGAGCTGGACTCATCCGGCAGCTTACCCGCAAAGGCGCTCCAGGAAGCAGACGCTCCCATTCTGGAAGCGCGGATTGGAAAAATCCTTTCCGGGCATAAATGGACGCTGGCATTGGCGGAAAGCTGCACCGGCGGATTGATCAGCCACCGCATCACCAACATACCAGGCTCGTCCGAGTACTACATCGGCGGGGTCGTTGCCTACGCCTATGCCGCCAAAGTGGCGCTTCTGGGCGTGCGCTGGGAGACGCTGCAGCGCTACGGCGCTGTGAGCAGCGAGACCGTGTTGGAAATGGCGCGCGGCGCAAGGGAGCTTTTTAAGACCGATTTTGCCTTATCCGTGTCTTGCATTGCCGGGCCGGGCGGCGCCACCCCCAACAAGCCCGTCGGCACCAGCTGGGTCGGGCTCGCGACTGCCGGCAGGGAGTGGTCCCGGCATTTTCTCCTGGCCGGGGACCGGGTCGCAAATAAGGAGAAACTTGCAGAAGTTGCCCTCGAAACGCTGCTTGAATTCATCAGCTCGGGTTCGCCGGGCGGCATAACACCCTGAGCCCCGAGCTAACCCACAATGAACCCCGCCGCTCCCGCCCCGCAAAACAGCCCGGACCCAACACAAGTCCATATTCCCGCGTTCATGCCCTTCTTTTGGCTGGCTTGCGCGGGTGTCTGCGGCGCGCTCGGGGCAAGCTTGCTCCAGTTCCCCTGGCAGTGGTGGGCGGGCTTGTTGGGCGTGTTTCTCTTGGGCGCAATCTGGCAAACGAGGCGTAGGTCGCGCCTGCAGCCGCGCAGAGAACTTCCGTTATCCCTCCTCGCGGCGGGCTTTTGCCTGGTCGCGCTGCTTTACCAGAGTTCGCTAGCGCTGAACGCGCCTGGTCAGGTCGGGTATTACGTTGGCAAAGGCGAAGTTGAAGCGTTGGGCGTGGTGAGCGAGCCGCCCGCTGCCTGGGAGAATGGGCAGGAACTGGTCGTGCGCGTCCAAGCTCTGAATCCGCTCTCGGCAGGTGTGGAAGCAGTCGGGCAGGAGCTTGCGCGCGGCAAAATTCTGCTGCGGACCATGCCGGGCAGCACGTACGTCTACGGAGACTTGCTTTCCATCCGGGGTGAACTCACCGAAGCAGGTTCGAGCGCACAGTTCTCGTATCAAGATTACCTTTTCCACCGGGGCATCACCGCGCTCAGCCAATATGCGCGCGTGGAGTTGTTGCAGCGCGAACAGGGCAGCCCCTTATACGCCGCCATCTACCGCCTGCGGGAACGCTCGCTCTTGGTCGCTCGGAAGATTTTCCCGGAGCCTGAAAGCGCATTACTGCGCGGGATTTTGCTCGGCGACCGCAGCGGCATCTCTGATGACCTGGAGCAAGCCTACGCCCGGACCGGTACCGCGCATATCATTGCTATCTCCGGCTTTAACATGGCAATTCTGGCCGGCTTAATCACCAGACTCTTCACACGCAAACTGGGCGCGTGGAAGGGCGGCGCGTTGGCAATTCTGACCCTGGCGTTGTACACGGTATTGGTCGGGGCAAGTGCTACTGTGCTGCGCGCGGCGCTGATGGGCTCACTTGGAATCCTGGGCGCGTCCATCAACCGGCGCGGCAGCGGGCTGAACAGCCTGGGTCTGGCAGTGTGCCTGATGCTGCTTTTCAACCCCCATCTCCCATGGGATATCGGCTTTCAACTCTCAGCGGCAGCCACATTGGGCATGCTCCTGTTCAGCGCGCCCATGCAAGCCCGATTGCAGCGCTGGCTGGAAGCGCGCGTGGGGAAGGACGCCTCCCTGCGTCTGAGCAGTACTGCCGGCGAATACCTGCTGACTACCTTCGCGGCGCAAGCCTTTACGCTGCCCTTGATTGCGTATCATTTTCAGGAGGTTTCGCCCCTCTTTCTGATTGCCAACCCGCTGGTGCTGCCAGCGCAGCCTCTGGTCATGCTGCTGGGGATGCTGGCGCTGGGTGGAGGATTGCTTGCCTTGGGGCTTGGGAAGGCACTCGGCTGGCTTGCATGGCTGCCCGCCGCGTACACCAACCGCGTGGTGGTCTGGCTGGCGGATTTATTCCCAAGCGCCTGGCGCTTCCCACCATTCAGCTTCTTTTGGGTGCTGGCTGCCTGGGCGTTGGTGCTCAGCCTGGCGCTGCCGCAAAAACTCAAGCCCGCTAAAGCGCTTGCCCGTCCGGCGGCGTTCATGATTATCGGCGCCAGCCTGGCTGTACTCGTTTGGACTTCCGCTGCTAACGCGCCTGACGGGCAGCTGCACCTGCGCGCTTTTAACAGCCCGGAGCAGCCGGTGGCGCTTGTGCGCGGTCCAGGCGGACGCTACCTGCTGGTGGGCGGCGCGCTGCCCTCCAGCTCCATGGCAGAGCAGTTGGGACGCGCCTTACCGCCTTTCCAGCGCGAGCTGGACGCACTGATTATTCCGGCTTGCGGACGCGATGACGTGCAGGGTCTGTTTGGTCTGAGCGAGAGCATTCGCATCGAAACGGTTTACTGGGCGTGCGACCCGGAGCGGCTGCAAACCACGCGCCGCCTGTATGCCGCGTTCCAGAGCGCGGGGGTTCTCCAGCGCAGACTGCAGCAAGAGGATGTTTTACTGTTGGGTGAAGGCGCATCGGTTGGTTTCGATCTTGGGGAGGACTCCCTCAGAGCGCTGCGCGTACGGAGCGGTGATTTTTTGGCGCTCATCCAGTATGAAGCCTCTGCCTCCCTCGAGCAAGCCAGCCTGTGGGTCGGCGCGTTTACCGACCAGATGCCCGAAGCTAGCGCACATCTTGCCGTCGGACCGCGCCCATTGACAGACCCCGCGCAAAGCCCTTCAAGCAGCACAATCACCGCGCTGGCGGATTATCGCTGGGTGGAAGCCTTAAGTGACGGCAAAGAATTCCGCATAGTTGCGGTAAAATAGACCAAAAGCATAGTAATTTATTGAAACCCTCCTACGGTCCACTTGCGGAATGGACACATCACGCCTGGCTTTCCAGGTGATCAGTTGGAAATGGATACACTATGGCAATGCAAATTACCAATCAGGCGGACTACGCGCTGCGATCGATGATTTATATCGCCCGAAACGGGCAAAACCGTCTGACACCATCGAACGTCATTGCGGAAGAAATGCAAATCTCCCGCATTTTTCTTTCCCGGATTAATTCTGAGCTGGTGGGAGCAGGCTTGATCAAGACCCGCCGCGGCGCGCGGGGCGGCATTATGCTGGCAAAAAGCCCGGCGGAAATCTCCATATACGACATCGTGACCACGATTGACGGCAGGATTAATCTAATCCACTGCACAGAAGACCCGGAATCATGCCCTCTCACGGATACCTGCCCTTATCTCAAATTTTGGAGCGAAACCGAGGCTCTCATCATCGCTAAGCTCAAGAGCACCTCGCTGCAGGACATGCTGGACCAGGCTGACAGCCCGGCATGACAAGCCCTCAACCTGCGCCAGACACCCGCTGAATGCCCCAGACAATTTCTCTGCGTACCAAGGCTGAAATATTCCTGTTTACGCTCACCCGCACGGTCATCAACTCCGGCTACCGCATGGTGTATCCCCTACTGCCGCTCTTTGCCACCGGGATGGGCATGCAGCTGGCTGACCTGAGCATCGCGTTTTCCATCCGCTCGGTGCTTGGTATTTTCAATCCCTTTTTGGCTTCCCTGGCAAACGCGCGCGGTCGCAAAAACGGTCTGATGCTTGGAGCCGTTCTGTTTTTTGTCGGCTGCGGAATTACAGCGCTTGGACAAAACTTCCTCAGCTTTATCATAGGCTTATCAGTATTTGGCGTTGGCAACGGCATCTTTATCCCATCCATGCAAGCCTACTTGGGGGAAAAGGTCCCTTTTGAGCGCAGAGGCACAGTGCTATCCATCACTGAACTCAGTTGGTCGCTGGGTTTCATCATCGGGGTGCCGCTGCTGGGAACTCTCCTGGAGAAGGGCAGCTGGGTCACGCCCTTCAGCGCGCTTGCCATCGCCGGCGTGCTTTTGGCAGCAGCCCTGTGGCTGCTAATTCCAGCGGAACGCGCGCCTGCCACTGCGGGCGCATCCGGTTTGGCGGATCTTGGTAAAGCGCTGCGCTATTTTCCTGTGCTGGCCGCTGCGCTGACCGGAATATTCTCCACAGGCGCGAACGAAATGATCAATCTGATATTCAGCGTATGGATTAAGGACAACTTCGGGCTGGACTTTGCCGCGCTGGCTATTGCTTCTGTAATCATTGGCACCTCGGAATTGGGCTCAGAACTTCTTTCTGCGGTAGCGCTTGACCGTATCGGAAAACACCGCGCGATGCGGCTTGCTTTTATTGTGAACGGGCTCGTGGCGCTGGCGCTCCCCCTCACCAGATCGTCCTTTGGGCTGGCCCTGACCGGCTTGTCACTCTTTTATGTCAGTTTTGAATTCGCCTTGATAAGCCTGATGACCGTGGTTTCCGAGGTGTTGCCGCATGCCCGCGCGGCGGTTTTGGCGATTCTGATGGCAGCCCTCTCGATTGGCAGAATGCTGGGGCCTCTGTTCAGCCCTTCTTTATATCAGAGCAGCTTCTGGCTGGTGTGCGCGGCAGCCGCGGTACTGAATGTTGGCGCTTTTCTGATGGTGCCGAGCATCCGGGTGAGCCCGCAAGGCGTGCCAAGCGAATCCTGAATAAAAGCGGCGGGATTTGCGCAAATTTTCCCTCCAATTGCGTTTATACTACAGCTAACTCAGCTACGTCGGAAAGCAGGCACTATGGATAAGTTCATTGTTGTGGCAGGCAATATTGGCGCGGGCAAATCCACCCTGGTTCAAATCTTGAGCGAACGGCTTGGCTTCAAGCCTTTTTTTGAGCCGGTGAATGACAATCCCTATCTGGAAGACTTTTACCGCAACATGGAAACCTGGTCTTTCCATTCCCAGCTCTACTTTCTCACGCGCCGCCTGCGCATCCATAAGCAACTGCTGGATGCCGAGGGCTCGGTGGTTCAGGATCGCTCTGTCTATGAGGACGCGGAGGTTTTCGCTCGCAACCTTTACCTTCAGGAGGATATGAGCACCCGCGATTACGGCGTTTATCAGGACCTTTACCGCATTCTGATTGACCTGCTCCCCCCACCCAACCTGGTGGTTTATTTGCGTACCTCCGTGGACACGCTTTTGGAACGCATTAACACCCGCGGGCGAGGCTTTGAAGCTGGTATCTCCCGCAGTTATCTGGAACGCCTTAACGTCCTGTATGAAGAATGGATTGCATCCTTCGCCCAATGCCCTGTGCTGATCATCCCGAGCGACAACCTCAATCTTGTTTCCAGCAGCGCGCATATCAGCCAGGTTGTGCAGCTGGTGCAAGACAGGCTCATGGGAAAAACGGAGGTCAGCCTGTAGTTTCTCCCAATTGTGAAAAATTCACGGCAGCTCGGTCGGGCTGTCGTGTTATTTTAGATATAACTAATTTCATTGAGTTATTAATTAAGTAGTAATAACAGTAGGGGGTGTGGAAAAGTGGATAACCCGATGTAAGGAATCTATTTCCTCCCATATACAGTAAAAGATCCTCTTTCAGCCCGAAAATATGCAAAAAAAAACCTATTAAGAAATATAGAAGGCATGTGGAATATCCCCGAGCGTTTTGTGGAAAAACCGGATTTCTGTGGAAAAGGTCAGACAGAATTCCAATAAATCCTGAATTTATCCACAGACTAACCCAGGATTCATAGAAAATTTGCTCGAGTTATTCACAGTTTTGGGGTTTTATCCACAGATTTCAGGCACTTATCCACAGGAAAAGTGGAAAAGTGCGGAAAAACCAACAGCTAAAGTCCGTATTCTTCTTTCTGACTTTCCAAAGCAGCTTCGGCGTGATCCAGAAATTTATCCAGGCGCTCTATCTGTTCGTCCTTTTCCATCTGAGTGATATCCAGCGCTTCCAGGAACTTTTGCCAGGCTTCCTGCTGGGCGGAGTCATCAGCCAAAAGTTGGTCTGCTTGCCGCCAGGTTTCCACCATCGGCCAGAGCGCGGCGTGGGCGGTTCCGCTTTCAATCATCGCGGCGCAGCTGTTAACAAAGTACGCTTTGCGGGCAGGCAGCAGATTGGGCGGGCAGTTGGGGAGTTTTCCAGCGGCGGTCAGCGCGTTTTCCCAGACCGGGCGCCAGGTGTTCAGAATTTCTGTCGTAATCGGAGCGCGGCTGATGAGCTGCAGCAGCTCGCCGGTAAGTTCCAGCTTTCCGAGCGCTTCCGCGCGCGCGGGAAATTCCAGCAGCATCCGCCGCGTGGTCAGAGCCGGACCGTTGATGATGGCAATCGCGTTGGCGGCGCTGCCGACCGCCTTATAGTACAGGTCGGTCCAAAGAGCAAACGGGAGCTCTTGCGGGTCTTCCAGTTCGAACCAAAGCTGGCGGGCTTTTTCGGCGGAAGACTGCCCGCGCGCGTAAAGTGTCTCAGGGCTGTTGAAGTTAGCGCTGACGCCGGCTTGAATGAATTCCAACCAATGGTCAGTATCGTACATAATGGCGCTGTGGTCGCACAACGCGAAACCGAGCCAGGGGTTCAGGCGCAAGCGGCGGTGAAAGGTGTAGAAAGACTGGTGGTGATGCTGCACGTCCAGCGAGATTTCGTAGCTGATGCGCTGCACCTCGCGTTCAAACAAAGGGTTTTCTTTGTGCACGACCACCAGGTCAATATCCGTACTGCCGCCAATCAAGGGTTCTTCTGTCAGAATGGAACCGGTGAGATACACGGCGACGATGTCGTTCGACTGGCGCGTTTTCTTCGCGACGTACTCCCTGGCAAACTTGACCAGTAAATCCCGGGTGATGTGCACAATACCTCTACTTTCAGCTTTACAGGGGCAGGCTTTCCTGATATGGCGCGATGCGCAGCGTCTGCCGGATGCGGTTGATGACATAAGTCAGGTCGTCCGGGCGGGCAACGATATTCAGGGTGTCCGTTTCAATCGGCAGCAGGCGTCCTTCCCAGCGGGGGTGCGCAAAGAATGCCTCGTAAGCCTGGTTGAGTTCGTCAATGTAGGCGCGATCCATCCCGCGCTCATAGGGGCGGTCGCGGCGGGCAATGCGCTGCATCAGCGTTTCGGTGCTGGCGCGCAAATAAACCACCAGGTCTGGTTGGGGGATTTTTTCCGCCAGGGCTTCGTGCACGCGGTGATACATCGCCAGTTCATCGCCTGCCAGGTTGATGCCGGCAAACAGCGCGTCTTTTTCAAAGGTGTAGTCGGAGATAATCATCCGGCCGGCTGCCAGCGTGTCCGGGATGACGCGGTGCTGCTGTTGGTAGCGGCTGAGCAGGAAGAATATTTGAGTCTGAAAGGCGTAACGGCTGCGGTCGCTGTAGAAATCGCTTAAAAAGGGGTTTTCCTCAAAGACTTCCAGGAGCAGGTCGGCGTTAAAAGCGGAATGAACGAAACGAGCAAGCGTGGTTTTCCCGACACCGATGACACCTTCGATAGCAATGAACATGAACGGCTGCTCCTGAGCGTGAAGTGATGGTTAAAATATACCATAAGCATCCGCCGGTAGGGGGTGAGCCCGCGCTTGTGTTCGGGGGGCGAAGCGCTCGTCATTGCGACCCGCACCCTTTGGGTGTCAGGGTGCAATACAAATCCTCAAAGTCTAGGGCTGACTTTAATACAGCACTTTGAGCGCTTCGTAGACCAGGAAAGCCGGCCAGACGAGAGCCTTCAAAAAGCCCAGCACGCCCATCCAGAATGTGGTGGCCGTGCCAATGAAGTAAATTGCCGCGCCAAGGAAGCCTAACCCGTAAATCGCGCCGGATTCATGGTGCTCGTGAATCACTTTGTATTTTGGTTCAGATCTGGTGTCAATATCGATTTCCATGATCGTTAATCCTGCCTTTTCAAAGAAGATATTAAAATATACAACGATATCGGCAGGATTACAAAGATAATATCGCTTTCCCGCGGCGTGGAAACGCATGGTTTCCCAATCCAGCGCACTCTTGATAAAATATAGCTCTAACCTGGAGAGGCTCATGAACATTACAAAGCTGTTTGACCACAAAAAAACCATCTTTTCGCTGGAGATTTTCCCGCCGAAAAAGGATACCTCGTACAACACCATCTATAACACGCTGCTCAGGCTGCGCGGTATTCCAGCGGATTTCATCAGCGTCACCTACGGCGCCGGGGGCAGCGCGGCGCAGCGCGAGAAAACCATCGAGATTGCCTCGCTCATCCTCTCCACTTACCATGTGGAACCCGTCGCGCACCTGACCTGCGTGAACCTGGACCGCCCGGAAGCCCTGGAGGCGCTTGAAAAGCTTAAAGCCAGCCAGGTGCAGAACATCATGGTATTGCGCGGGGACATTTCCCCTGATGTGCCCCCCAAGGAAGACTTCCGGCACGCCAGCGACCTGGCAGCCTTTATCAAACAGCACGATGCGAGCTTCAACTTGTTGGGAGCCTGTTACCCTGAGTGCCATTACCAGTGCGAAGCGTTAGAAAAAGACATCGAGAACCTGAAAATCAAGATTGATAACGGGGTGGGGCACTTGATTACCCAGCTGTTCTTCGACAACGAAAAGTTTTATGCCTTCCGGGATATGGCGGAACGCGCCGGCATTCACGTGCCTATTGAAGCCGGAATCATGCCTATCACCAATATCCGGCAGATTGAGCGCACGGTCGCCTTAAGCGGCGCCAGCGTGCCCGCCAAGCTCTCGCGCATCTTCAGCCGCTACGGCGATAACCCCAAAGCGCTTTTCGATGCCGGCATCTACTATGCCACAGAGCAGATTATGGACCTGATCGACCACGATGTGCGCGGCATCCACCTCTATACAATGAACAATGTGGAAACCGCCGCTCGCATCAGCGATGCCATCCAAAACATCCTTGAAGCGGAGAACACACCGAAAAACGCTGCCTAAGTTCCAGCTAACAGGAAGGCGCTCCTTATGGAGCGCCTTTTGCTGTTAAGCAGGGCTCTTGCTCTGGGTTTATAAGCTCAGCTTCTCCCTGTCTACTCCCGGTCTGCTTATCCCGTTTTTGGTGCGCTGATTCCGCTCAAGGCTCATTTCACCAGCAGTGGCAAAAAGAGTTCCCAACGAATTCTGAAGGATTCAATCGCGCCCAGGTCGCAGCGCGGGGTGTAGCCCACGGCAGAGCCCCCCGCATAAGGGCGGGGGTTTTCCTGCAGTTGGTCCGAGCTGAGCAGTGCGTTGTTGTAATCCCGACAGCCGGCGGGATTGCCGCTGTCCACCACCGGGCCAAACAAAACCGGATGGTAGTAACTGCGATTATCCGCGTAGAGCGTGAGCGGACCCAACTGTGGATCCAGGGTGTAGCCGGCTGAGCCGTACTGCATCCCAGCCATATCACCGCTCAGGTCGCAAAAGGCTCCCGCGTTTCCGATAAGGTTGTATCCGTTGGACACAAAATCGCCGTAACAGTCGGAAACCACAATCTCAAACACTTCCGCTTTCAGGTCGTGGTTTTCAGCGACGATGGAATTCTTGGCTTGGATTTGACTGCTGCCGCTCGTGTAGAACCCGCCCCCCATGGCCAGTGTGCCGTCCGTCAGGTCAGCGTCCGCGGTGTTATCCGAAACCGTGACGTTTGCCAGGCGCGCGATTGCATCGTTTGAGGTATGCAAGCCGCCTCCATCCGCATCCGCCGAGTTTCCGCTGATGGTGGAGTTGACTATCGTGAGGGTCTGGTCA
Organism: uncultured Anaerolineaceae bacterium; assembly: GCA_964590535.1. GTDB lineage: Bacteria > Chloroflexota > Anaerolineae > Anaerolineales > Anaerolineaceae > Mesolinea. Next base: position 6,122 of record CAZPWL010000026.1, on the reverse strand, counting down.
TTGAGAGCAGCGCCCCCACCTTTAGCCCCGGCTGTGTTATTGACGATGGAGGAGTTGGATACGGTCGCGCTTTTCCAGACATACATGCCGCCTCCGTAGCCCGTTGCGTGGTTATCCTTAATCAAGCACTGGTCAATATTCACCAAATCCCCGGAAAGCGCCAGTCCCCCACCGTAATTTGCGTTATTCCCGTCGATTTTTGTCTGACTGAGCGAGAGCGTGCCAAATGAAATCGCCAAAGCCCCGCCTCCCCTTCCGGCAGTATTGCCAAAGATTTCACTCAAGGCGATGGTGTATATCCCGCTGCGGATGTCGAAGGCGCCTCCATCTCCGTTTTCACTATTGCTCGCGCTGTTGCTGTAAATCAGGCTGTTTGTAACCGACATGCTGTTACCGATACCGCTGCTGCAAACCGCGCCGCCGTAGGAGCTTAATGCTGTGTTTCCAGAAAGAGTGCTATTGCTGATGGAGAGGCTGCCGTAATTGCTGATGGCTCCGCAGGCGTCCGAGAAATTATTTGAAATGACACTTGATGCTATTTGCAGCGTGCAGGTGCTGCAGGTATTTGTCACGGCTGGTCCCAATTCCGCTGCGGCATTTCCACAATTAGTGACCCTGACGCCAGAGAGCACAACCGTCCTGTTCGATTGCGTGCTCGCGATGGCAAGCGCCTGCGAGAATTCGCGGATTTCGACGTTGTTGACGGTCACATTCGCTTTGATTTGGAATGCCGGTTGAAAGTCCGCGTCGCGCCCATGGATGACGGTGGAGTTCATACCTGCGCCGGTGATGGTTACCGGGTCAGTAGGCTCCAGTCTGCCAGGCAGGTAGTACGTTCCAGCTGGAATGGATATGGAATCCGCGCCAGCCAGCGCGTTGGCCTCCTGCATGGCAGCAATCAGACCGCATTGTCCGCTGCTATCCGCGCAAATGCCGTTCCCGGGGTTGGTATCCGGGTTCATGGTCGTGGTATTGACAACAAAAGTGAGCTGGATGCCGCTTTCCGCGCGCGCGGACTCCGGCGCCAGCAACAGAGAGCATAATATGAGCAGGCTAAGTACAAGGCTTGGCACTTTGCGATTGAGCATATGTCCTCCAATTTGTGAATGAGGTGAGAGGGCGCTGAGTTAAATCAAAATTCGCGGAATTATTGACAAAATTATACACGAATTAATCGCCCAGCGTGCCAAATTCCCGCTGCTCCGCGCTCCTAACACGCAATTAGCGCGTCAGTCAGTCCAGAATGGTGCTGCGCAGGAAATAAAAAGCGCCCCAAAAGGAAAAATCCTCCGGGGCGCCTTGTTAAGCTTGCTTGCGGGCAGTTTAAAGCGCTTCCAAGCGCTTGACCATGCCGTCGATAATGTCGTACCCACCCTGCCAGAACTCCGCCTTGGTCACGTCCAGACCAACTTCTGCCAGAAGCTCTACCGGAGCGATGGAACCGCCCGCGGAGAGGATGCGCAGATACTTGGGTTTAAAGCTCTCGCCCTCTTCCTGGTAGCGCTTGTACAGCGCGAAAACCAGCAGCTGCCCGAAGGTGTAGGCGTACACGTAGAACGGCGTGCCGTAG
>CAZPWL010000026.1:0-4542 GCA_964590535.1 uncultured Anaerolineaceae bacterium | reverse complement strand
CGAAAGTTCGTCCACCGAAGCGTCCTGAATAATTTTCTCATGGGCGGTGCGCTCAAAGATAGCAAAGTAAATCTGGCGCAGAATAGTGGCAAAGGCGTCGTCCAGCTGCCCAAAGAGGATGTCTTCTTTGACCGATTGGTCAGTTTCGCGCTCAAGCATCAGGTCGGTCAGGGTCATTTCCCCGAAGGTGGAGGCTGTTTCTGCCAGGGGCAGGCAGGCATGCTGGGTGAAGAGCGTGTGCTCTTCCGCCATCATGGAATGCACTGCGTGCCCGAGTTCGTGCGCCATCGTGGAAACGTCATCGGACTTGCCCTGGTAATTGAGCAGCACCCAGGGGGTCAGCTCGGGTAGGATGGTGGAGCAGAAAGCCCCACCCATCTTGCCTTTGCGCACTTCACTGTCCACGTGCTTTTCATCGAAGACGCGGCGCGCTTTGCTGGCAAAGACCTGGTCGAAGCGGTTAAAAGCTTCGAAAGTGAGCGCGACAGCTTCTTCGTAGCTGAAGCGTTTGTCGGCCTCGGTGACCGGCGCGTAGATGTCGTAGCGGCGTAGTTTGCCCACGCCCAGCTTTTTGGCTTTCAGTTTGAAAAAGCGGTGAAACACGCCCAGGTTTTTGCGGGTGACCTCGATGAGTGTATCGATTATCTCATCCGGGATGTCATTAATCAGGTTGCGCACTTCAATCGGGCTGCCAAAACCCCGCAAGGCGACGTTCTCGTTGCGCCAATCGCGCACCAGATTTTGGTAAATCTGCCCGAGGATGGGGGCGTCCTCGCCGTAAACGCGGTAAAGCTCCTGATAGGCCTTGGCGCGCAGCTCGGGGTCGGCGCCGCGCACGTAGGTCATCAGCTCCCCGCGGGTCAGTTCTTTCTTCTCGCCGTCCACCTCCAGGTGGAAGACATAGCGGTTCGTGAGGGAGTCATAGAGCATATTCAGCGCGTTGGAGCCGGTGACGTTCTTGATGTTAATCACCTTTTCTTCGGATTCGCTGAGCGTATAGGGCTTAAAGTTGCGGATTTGCTCCAGCCAATAGCGGTAATCGCCGCTGGCAGCCAGCAGGCGCTGCGCGTTGGCGTTGTCCAGCGCTTTCCACCACAGGCTGAAGAAGAGGGTGCGGTTGGACATATCCGCCGCAAATTGCTGAATGCGCGCGACGGCAATCTGGGCTTTCTGGTCCTGCGTGTTTGCCGCGAAGGAGAGCTCAGCGAAGCCGTACAGGCGGTAGCCCAGCTTTTCCATCGCTTCCGAGCCAGCCACGATTTCCATGAAGCGTTCGGCGGAAATGTCGGGCTTCAGCTCCTCGCGGAACTTCTCAAACTGGGCAACCATCGCGTCCAGCTTCTCATAAGTCGCTTCGATGTTGGTGTCCTCAAAACCCGAGAACAGGTCGTCCAGGCTCCAGCGGCTTTGCGTGTAAGTATTTTCTTTTTCCATGTAGATATTGTTATCCTTCCAATGTCATTCTGAGTGATGTTTCTTTACGCTGTCGCGGTATTTAGCGCGCAGTTTGTTAATCGGTTGGCGCGACTGTGTCTCCGCGTCCCAATAGTACCAAAGCTCCCATCCGTTTGCAGGGCCTTTGCGTAAGGTTCGGGCAAGCGCGTGGATGGACCCGCGCTCACCGCGGCAGACCAGCGAACCATCGGCTTGCACAGTGGCTTTCAGGTCGTCCTCCAGCCCAAAGAAAAGCGCCTGACCCGGCTCGATGAAGCCCTGCTCCACCAGCGCGCCAAAGGGCACGCGGTCCAGGCTGCGCGGGTTGGGCGTGATAAAAATTGGCGCGTTGAACTCCAACTGCGTAAAGCGGCTGAGACGTTTGCGGGCATTGCGCACATACGCTTCTTCCACTTCAATACCGATATAATGCCTCTGCAGCTTCTTGGCCATAGCGCCGGTCGTGCCGGTGCCAAAGAACGGGTCCAGCACCACATCGCCCGGATTGGTGCTCGCCAGCAGGATGCGGTAGAGCAGCGCCTCGGGTTTCTGGGTTGGGTGCACTTTGCGTCCGTTTTCTTTCAGGCGTTCGCTGCCGGTGCAAATGGGAATAAACCAATCGGAGCGCATCTGCAGGTCGTCGTTCAGGGCTTTCATGGCGTGGTAGTTGAAGGTATAGCGCGCGCCGCGCTCTTTTTGCGCCCAAAGTAAGGTTTCGTGCGCGTTTGTAAAGCGCACACCGCGGAAGTTTGGCATGGGGTTGCTCTTGACCCACACGATGTCGTTCAGAATCCAGTACTGCAAATCCTGCAGGATGCGCCCGACGCGGTAGATGTTGTGATAGGAGCCGATAACCCACAGCGTGCCAGTGGGTTTCAGCACGCGCCGGCAGGCGTCCAGCCAGGCACGCGTGAAGTTATCGTAGGCGTCCAGGTTTTCAAACTTATCCCAGTCTTCAGTGACGGCGTCCACGCGCGTGGTGTTCGGGCGCCAGAGTTCATCCTGCAGCTGCAGGTTGTAGGGAGGGTCGGCAAAAATCAAGTCCACCGATTCGGCGGGCAGAGTAGGAAGAATCTCGAGGCAGTTGCCTTGGATGACAGTATCAATCCAGACATCAAGTGGATTTTCTTGCATAATAATGTAATTGTACCCGGAAGGGGAAGCTGATGGGGTGAAATATTGCCTACAGCTCGCTGGACACTTTTGATTGATGTGTACAATCAGGGCGAACCGCTGCAAAAAATTGGAGAGCCTGAGTTCGACCGCTATTTTTTCTTTGCCAGGTCTACTTTAACAGCCAATCCAACAGGTAGGTTTGATGCACACCCTCATAATTGGCATACGCCGGGATGTCATCCAAGGTCAGGAGTATACGAGGAAAGTTGTCAGGAATAGCTCTGAAAGCCTGTAGCTCTCGAGAGAGCGTTTCTTCGGAGAGTACTGTTGTAGCTACCTGGAAGTAAACGAACTGGTTTCCATCGCTGGCAACAAAATCTACTTCCTTATCATCAAGCTTTCCGATATTTACTTTGAAATTTCTTCGCAAGAGCTCAAGGTAGACTATGTTCTCAATCTGATGCCCCAAGTCTGGCGAAGCAGTAGAAAGCAAAAAGTTTCTCAGTCCAGTATCTACAATGTAGTATTTGGATAGGGTTTTTAACAAATTGCGGCCTTTTACATCAAAACGGTCTGCTTTGTAGAATATATAGCTTTCGGTTAGGGCTTTCAGATACTTGTCCACTGTGTTTACAGAGATGCTTCGTCCAGAAGCGTTGATAGCATCGGAGATTCTTTTCGCCGAAATTGGGCTGCCAATACTACCACTCAGAAACCTGACGATATCCTCCAGCAGAGAGACATCGGCTATCCCCTCTCGAGAGGCTACGTCTTTGATCAGAATGGTGTTGTAAATCCCTTCGATATAAGCCCTGAATGTAGTATCCGATATTTCGAGCTGAGTCAAATATGGAAATGAACCATAACGCAGATAGCGATTAAAGCTCTCCCGCAAAGGAACTGTCTCGCCGGCAGCAGATACAAACTCTTTGAAGGACAAAGGCAGCATTTCAATCAGAACGTACCTGCCGGAAAGCAGCGTAGCTAATTCACCTGAAAGCAGGTTTGCGTTCGAGCCGGTGATGTAAAGGTCAACCTTATCCTTGATATGCAGGCTGTCTATGGCTTTTTCAAAGCCCCGACACTGCTGGGCTTCATCCAGAAATACGTATGTGAAGCCATCGAGAGACAGGCGGCTTTCAATGTAGCTGTAAAGCTGGCGATAATCCAACAGAGCTTCGTAGGCAAAATCCTCCAGGTTGATGTAGATTATTTGTTCTTGTCTGACACCTTCACTCAACAAGTAACCAATATATTGCTGAAATAAAGTTGACTTTCCACATCGCCTTACGCCAGTAACAACTTTAATAACTTGCTTTTCGCGCCAATCGCGGAGTGCCTTCAAGTAAAAATCGCGTTTTATCATAATTACCTCATCCTTATTATACAGACGCGAAAAAGTTTTGTCAATAAAATGACATAACTTGTGTCTTCAGGAAGTTCTGTCAAAGTTTTGATACATATTTCAAGGAAAGCCTGACAATCCTATTTGCGCTTAAGAGAGTCCCTCACTTCACGGCAGCCTGTGCAGGCAGCTGGTCAGGCAAAAGGGTCTCAACATCCCGCAAGGGAGTATACGCGTAGGCAACGGCGGTCGCTGCGAAGGTGACCAGCCCCAACACGATGTAGAGCAGCCCGATTCCACGGCCGGGGCCGACCCCTAGAAGTCTGCCAACACTTCCTGCCAGCGCTCCGCCTTCCAGCAGCAAAGGGGTGAACACTTTATCCGCCAACGGTCCAGCCGCCAGGTATGCCAGCGGAAGGGATGACCAGGCAATGACCCGTCGAAAAGAAAACACGCGCCCCTGAATATCGGGGGCGGTCTTCTGCTGCCAGATAGTCTGAGAGCAGGTTTGCAGCAGCGGCATACTGAAGAAGGCGAGAAAAGCGCCAAACCCAAGTATGTTAAGTTCAGTGGTACTTCCAAGTAGAAACAGCGCGGCTGTAAGCATAAGCTCTGAGATGAAAATCCCTTGAATTTTGCGGCGCGGT
>CAZPWL010000025.1:0-18075 GCA_964590535.1 uncultured Anaerolineaceae bacterium | reverse complement strand
GATCTTTGGCTCCGTTATGGACGCGCTGGAAGTTGCGCCAATGACGCGCATCTTCCTGCTGATGGCTATTCTGGGTTTGCTCGGGTGGACTGGCGTGGCGCGCGTTGTGCGCGGCCAGATACTTTCCCTGCGTGAACAAGACTTCATGGTTGCCACCGAAGCAACCGGCATCCGCACGAGCCGGCGCATTTTCCGGCATCTCGTGCCAAACGTGATGCCCCTCCTGATTGTTCAGGCGACCGCTGGTTTGGGCGGCATCATCATTTCGGAAGCGACACTGGGCTTTTTGGGGCTCGGCGTGAAATACCCGCTGGCTTCCTGGGGAAGCATCATCAATGTTGCTTCAGATGCGTTTGTTATGACTAATTACTGGTTTATGTGGATTCCAGCCGGTATGCTAATCCTGCTTACCGTGCTTGGTTTCAACTTTGTCGGTGATGGTTTGCGCGACGCGTTTGACCCAAAGATGAAAAGGTAGGTTAGGAATATGACCAAAGCAAAACGCAATCTTTTTGACCGGGTCAACGCGAAGACTAAAGCGGTTGATGTGATTCACATCACGGCAAGCGAATCCGCGCAAATTTCCCGGGAAAACCGCCGGATTACAGACGCGATTGAGCGGCAGCGAAAGCGCCGGAACGTATCCGAGTCTGAGTATCTGACCACGATGCGCGACCCCAATAACGTGGTGGAATTTGACGACCTGCACACCTACTTCTTTACGGATATTGGCACGGTGAAAGCGGTGGACGGGGTGTCCTTCGATATCCCCAAAGGCAGAACCGTTGGCGTGGTCGGTGAATCCGGCTGTGGTAAATCCGTCACCAGCCTTTCGTTGATGCAGTTGGTGCAGCGCCCGCAAGGGCAGATCGTCAAAGGCGAAATCCGCTTTGACGCCGGCGATAGGGTTTACGACATTGCCAAAACCCCGATCCAAGTGATGGAAACCATTCGCGGCAGCAAGATCTCCATGATCTTCCAGGAGCCGATGACCAGTCTGAATCCCGTGTTTAAAGCGGGGGATCAGGTTGACGAGGTCATCGCTCTGCACAACCCGGAAATGAATAAGGAAGAGGTCAAGAACCTTTCGCTCGAGATGATTGACTTGGTCGGCATCGCCAATAAAGAGGGCGTCTACAATATGTACCCGCACGAGCTTTCGGGCGGTATGCGCCAGCGCATTATGATTGCCATGGCGCTGGCCTGCAAGCCTAAGCTGATTATTGCTGATGAACCCACCACCGCGCTGGATGTGACCATTCAGGCGCAAATCCTGGCGCTTTTGCGGGACCTGAAGGACAAGATTAATTCCAGCATTATGCTGATCACCCACGACCTGGGCGTCATCGCTGAAATGGCTGATTTTGTGGTGGTTATGTATGCAGGGCGGGTGGTCGAGCGCGGAACAGCGCTTGAGGTGTTCAAAAACCCGTGTCACCCCTACACCGTTGGTCTCATGGCATCCAAACCTGTCTCCAACAAACAGGTTGACCGCCTCTACAGCATCCCGGGCAGCGTACCAAACCCGATTAACATGCCCAATTACTGCTATTTTCGGGATCGATGTAACAAGCGTTTTGGAAAATGCGACGGACTGTATCCTGAGGAAATCTATATCACAGAGACACATTCTGTTTCGTGCTACCAATTTGAAGACAGGGAGGTTAGGGACTGACCATGGAAAACACAAACCTCTTAACGAAACCCCGCACCAACGGCAAGACCGGTGGAAAACTGTTGGAAGTTCGCAACCTGAAGACCCACTTCCCGATAAAAGCGGGTTTGATGCAAAAAGTCGTCGGGCACGTGCGTGCTGTGGACGGAATCAGCTTTACGATTGATTACGGCAAGACCCTTGGTCTCGTGGGCGAATCCGGCTGCGGAAAAACCACTGTCGGGAAGACAATCCTGCGGCTCACCCCCAAGACGGATGGGGATGTCATTTTTGACGGTGTCGACATCTACGCTCTCGATCACAAAGACCTGCGGGCAATGCGCCCAAAAATGCAGTTGATTTTCCAGGATCCCTATTCCAGCCTCTCGCCGCGCCTGCCCGTCAGTGAAATCATTGGCGAAGGCGTGCGCGAGCACGGCCTGGTAGAGGACCGGCACATCGACGAGTACCTTGACCACGTCATGCGGAACTGCGGTCTGCAACCGTATCACAAGGACCGCTACCCGCACGAGTTCTCCGGCGGTCAGCGCCAGCGCATTTGCATCGCGCGCGCGCTTGCCCTCAACCCTGAGTTTATCGTCTGCGATGAACCGCTTTCCGCGCTGGATGTTTCTATCCAGGCGCAGATTATCAACCTGCTGATGGACTTGCAGGAAAAGCTTGAACTCACCTATCTGTTCATCTCCCACGACCTTTCGGTTGTGGAGCACATTTCCGACTACGTCGGCGTCATGTACCTTGGCGACCTGGTGGAATACGCGGATAAGCGCACTACCTTTAGAAATCCGCTGCATCCTTACACCCAGGCTTTGCTCAGCGCGGCGCCTGTGCCGGATCCGACTTACAAGATGAAACGGATTATCCTGGAAGGCAGCATTCCTTCTCCGGCTAATCCTCCGTCCGGGTGCAAGTTCCACACGCGCTGCCGTTATTGCATGGATGTATGCAAGAGCGTTGTGCCGGTGATGCAGGAAGTGGAAGCCGGGCACATGGTGGCTTGCCATTTGTATCATCCGAAAAACGAGGAAAATGAGAGACCAGCCGAAACAATTTGAAGATGATGACGGTCGGGTGATCTGCGACATGGACATGGACGGGATGCCCTGGCACGACCGGCGCGTTCGCCGCGAACATCGCGAAGCGCCGAAATCCCAGCATCCCGACCAGATGACCCGCGCAGAGACACGCGCCTATACCGGCAGCGCGCTGCTTGCCGCACTGCTGATTTGGGTTGTGTTTGCCGCTGCCTGGGCGCTGTTCATCCTGTTCTGCACCCAAATCTGGTTTCGCTGAGCAGCGCCGAGCGCTTCATCGACGATAGTCATCCCTGGCCAGGCTGGCTGCGATATTTGCGCGAACCTGGAAAATCCGGCAGCATGTTTGGCTGCCTGACTTTCCAGGTTTTTGGTTCTGGCAGCTGGCGGGCCCGGCGGTTCATTTTTTAGCGAGAATACGTACACGAACATCAATAAACGCGTAATAACACATGGACAATATCACCCTGAAACCAATCGGCGTAATCCATACGCCATACCAAACCGATGAGGACGCGCCCAGGCAATCCGCTAACTCGCGGGAAATCGGCGAGGTGGAATTACGCCCAGAGCTTGCGGAAGGGCTGAAGGGAATTGAAAAATTCCAGTACCTGATCCTGATTTTCGCGTTTCACCGCGCGCCCGCGCTTGAAGGTTTGAAAGTACTTTCCTGGCGGGACGGGGTTGAACGGGGCGTTTTTGCCACGCGTTCGCCGCATCGCCCCAATCCGCTGGGGCTTTCGATTGTGAAGCTGCTTCGGCGGGAGGGCAACCGCCTGTTCGTGGAGGGCGTGGACATGCTCGACGGCACGCCTCTGTTGGATATCAAGCCCTACTTTTCGGATTTGGACTGCGTGGAAAAGCGGTCCTGAGCTTATCGGTTTAACGCCCGCGCGACGCAGGCAGGCTGCCTGGAAAGTCCCATTCTTTGCGGATTAAGAGATTGGCGAAGTGTGTATAATATCTCTACCCGCGCATGTAATGCGGCGAGGCGCTGATTTGGCGTTCGCGGCGCAGGTTTGCGGGGGAATAGTTTTATGCTAAAATAGGCGCAATTCTGGGGCATGGTGCAACGGCAGCACACCGGACTTTGAATCCGTGGATCTAGGTTCGAATCCTGGTGCCCCAGCCAGAATTACTGTGAACAACGATAACGACCCTGATCATACCGATTGTCCGGCACGCAGCCCGCTGCTAAACGCTGCCTGTCGGTTCCAGCTTTGGAGTACATTATGAAAACGGCTTCAATCATCCTTGCCGCAGGGCAGGGCACGCGCATGCGCTCGCGCCTGCCCAAAGTCTTGCACCCGCTGCTTGGAAAACCGATGCTGCTCTACGCGTTGGAAGCCGCGCGCGCCGCGTTGGATACCGTGCCCGTGTTGGTCATTGGTCACGCCGCTGATGAGGTACGGGCTGCCGTGGAAGCTGCGGGCGCAGACGCTTTATTTGCATTGCAGGAGCAGCAGCTGGGCACCGGGCACGCGGTCATGTCCGCGCGCGGGGCGGCGCCGGAAGACGCGGAGATAGTGCTGGTGACCTGCGGGGATATGCCCCTGCTGCGCTCTGAAACGCTGCGCAGAATGGTGAACCTGCATCAGGAAAGCGGCGGCGTGCTTACTATGACCTCCGTGGTGGGCGACGTGCCGCGCGGATTCGGCAGGATATTACGCGGAGCGGACGGCAGCGTGCAAGCGATTGTTGAGGAAGCCGCCGCCAGCCCGGAACAGTTAGCTATTCGTGAGTACAACGTCTCAGCTTACTGCTTTAATGCGCAGTGGCTGTGGTTGCACCTGGAGAAAGTTCAACTCTCGGCGAAAAAGGAATACTACCTGACAGACCTGGTGGCGATGGCGGCGCAAGAAGGCAGGCGCGTCGAATCCCTGGTGCTGCAGGACCGGCTGGAAACGCTCGGCATCAATACCCGCGTGGATTTGGCGGACGCTGAAACAGCCTTGCGGAAACGCGTGAACGATACCTGGATGCTGGCTGGCGTCACCTTACTGGACCCGGCCACCACCACGATTGAACCGGATGTGCAGATCGGCCAGGACACGAGCATCTTGCCCAACACCGCGCTGCGCGGGAAAACTGTGATTGGCGAGGACTGCCGCATCGGACCCAACACTACGCTACTGCATACAACGGTTGGCACTGGCACGACCATCTGCGACTCAGTCGCGGAATACGCCAGCGTCGGATCGCATGTCAGTATTGGTCCCTTCTGTCATTTACGCAAGGGCGCTGTACTGGCGGATCGGGTGCACATGGGCAACTTTGGCGAGGTCAAATCCTCGTATCTGGGTGAGAATGCCAAGATGGGACACTTCTCGTACATCGGGGACGCGACCATCGGCGCGAATGTGAACATTGGCGCGGGCACGATTACCTGCAATTTTGACGGTGTCAATAAGAACCGTACCGAAATTGGAGAAAACACTTTTATTGGCAGCGACACCATGTTGGTCGCGCCGTTGAAGATCGGGAAAAACGCCAGGACGGGCGCTGGCTCGGTAGTAACACGGGATGTGCCGGATAACACGCTGGTGTACGGCGTCCCTGCCCGGGAGAGAAAGGAACAAAGTGGGCAGTAATACCCTTTTATGGGCGGCTTTGGGGGCAGCCATCGCGCTGGACCTCCTGATATCCGCCGCCAAATCCGCTTTTACGCACGTCAGGCTGCCACACCTCATCAGCCTGCGCGAGAAGGAACCAGGCAAGGTTGACAGGGCCATCGCGCTGATTGAGAATGTAGGTTTGCGCACATCATTAAGACTTGGTCTGGCATTGGCGCATTTTTTAGTTGCAGGTATCGCGGCTGTAATCGTCAGGCAGATTCTGAAAATCCAGTCCTTTTGGGCGCTGCTGGGAATTATTGTCGGATTGATGTTGGTCGTTTCAGTCTTTGAATACCTGATTGAACGCAAGGTGTTGGACGCCCCGGAGAAATCCGCTATTAGCCTGACCGGATTTTCAGCCTTGCTGGGCTTTTTCTTCCTTCCAGCCACCAAGCTGATGACCGCCCTGCTTGGCACGCACGCCGTAAAAGTTACCCTTTCCGTGACAGATGAAGCCCTTCGCGATTGGGTGGAAGTCGGGCAGCCTGAGAGCACGCTGGAAAAGGGCGAGCGTGAAATGATTTATTCCATCTTTCACTTCAGCGAGACCCTGACCCGCGAGATTATGGTCCCCCGGATTGACGTGCTCGCGTTGGATGTGAACACCACCATCAGCGACGCGCGCCAGGAATTTATCAGCGCCGGGCATTCCCGCGTGCCGATTTACGAAGACACCGTCGACAACGTGGTTGGTCTCCTCTACGCAAAAGACCTGCTGGGTGTGGTGGATGGGAACGATACGATTGCTTCGCAGCGGAAGCTGCTGCGGCCGGCGTATTTTGTGCCGGAAGCGAAAAAGGTGGACGAGTTGCTGACCGAACTGCAGCTGCGCGGCGTGCATATGGCCGTCGTCGTGGATGAGTACGGCGGAGTGGCGGGCGTCGTCACGCTCGAAGATATCATGGAAGAAATCGTCGGGGAGATTCGCGATGAGTATGACCAGGCGGAGGAACGCCTGTTCGAAAAAACCGGCGAGGACGAATATGTGTTTCTGGGCCGCGCGACGATTGACGAGTTTAACGAGGTTACCGGGCTGCGCCTTTCCAAAGAGCATGCCGACACCTTGGGCGGTTTGATATACAGCGAGCTGGGGCGGGTGCCGCAGCCCGGAGAAGTGGTGCACGAAGCGGGCGTGGAGTTCACCGTGGAAGAAGTCATCGCGCGCCGTATTCTGAAAGTGAAAGCGCACATGCGGGCGGAAGGACAAATGCCGGAGGAGTTCGAGGACAATCATGTTAACTACCCAGGATAAAGAGAATCTCATCCGCCGGGCAAAAGAAGCCCGCGAACTGGCTTACGCGCCGTATTCCCGCTATCAAGTCGGGGCGGCGGTGTTAACAGAGGACGGGCAGATATTCAGCGGAAGCAATATTGAAAATGCTGCCTATCCTTCGTCGTTGTGCGCGGAACGCGTGGCGATATTCAAGGCGGTTTCTGAAGGGCACCGCAAGCTGCAAGCTATAGCCGTGGTGACGAAAAATGGCGGTTCGCCTTGCGGCGGGTGTCGGCAGGTGATGCGCGAATTTGGGGGAACGCAGCTGTTGGTCTTAATCGCGGATGAAAGCGGCGCGACGCAGGAAGAATTCACGCTGGACGAGCTTCTTCCGCGCTCCTTTGGGCCGGAAGAACTGGTGCTGTAAGTTCCGGTAGTAAAAGCGCATAGGAGCGGGATGCCCGACAAAGAGCACCGAACATTTCGGGCGACTGCCGTGGTTTTGCGGCATGTCGAGTATGGGGAAGCTGACCGCATTCTGACGCTGTTCACACTTGAAAAAGGAAAAATTCAGGCAATTGCCAAAGGCGTGCGCAAGATTCGTTCACGGAAAGCCGGGCACCTGGAACCTTTTACCAGGGTCGCGCTGTTCCTTGCCAAGGGACGGAACCTGGCAGTGGTCACGCAAGCGGAAGCGCTGGAAAGCTACCCCGGGATACGCGCTGATTTGCAGCGCACAGCCCTGGCTGCCTATGTGATTGAACTGCTGGACCGCTTTACCCAGGAGGAGGGCGAAAACCGGCAGCTCTTTCATCTGTTGGTCGATACACTGGGGCGTCTGAACCTGGATGAGCAGCCCGAAACAATTGTCCGTTACTACGAAGTGCAGCTGTTGGACCTGCTCGGGTTCCGGCCTGAACTGACCCGCTGCGTGGTCTGCCGCGAGGAGATTAAGCCTGAGGACCAGTTCTTTTCAGCCCGGCTGGGCGGCGCGTTATGCCCGCGCTGCAGCGCGCACGACACAGCTGCCTGGCGGATTTCAATGACGGCGCTGAAATATTTGCGCTACTTCCAGCGCTCACCGTATTCGGTTGTTCGCGGGCGGGTAATACCCACGGCGGCGGAGGCGGAACTGCGCCGCTTGATGGAGCGCTATTTCACATATTTGCTGGAATACGCTCTGCGCACTCCCGGCTTCCTGGACGCAATTTCGTAGGGTTTTTTGTGGTACGGAAAAGAGCAAAGGACCTACCCAATTTGGGGAAGGCGCTTGCAGGGTGGGTGAAGGACTTTGTTCCCGCCAGTCTCCAGGCTGAACGAAGATTTTGACCGCAAGTCCCGATTAGCGAGGAAATTTATCATAAACAAGACCCTCATCAGTCTTGATTTGCTTGCCAGCTCTGCCACTGGCATGCAAGCAGTCCCCGGGGAAGCTTCAGGATACTGGCTGCTTTGCTGTATAATCGTATTGTTAAAAAACCGAAACCAAGGGAATCATTATGACTGCATCTGAAAGCGAAAAACCGCTCGATTTTCAAGCGATCATGTTTGCACTGCAAAACTACTGGGCTCGCCAGGGCTGCCTGATCTGGCAGCCGTATTACTCGCAGGTGGGGGCTGGCACGATGAACCCGGCTACCTTTCTGCGCGTTTTAGGCCCAGAGCCCTGGAAAGTAGCCTACGTGGAGCCGTCCGTCCGCCCGGACGACGGGCGCTACGGCATCAACCCCAACCGCCTGCAGATGCACTATCAGTTTCAGGTCATCCTCAAGCCCGACCCGGGCAACCCGCAGGAGCTCTACCTGGACTCTCTGCGCGCCATTGGAATCGACCCGCACCAGCACGACATCCGCTTCGTGGAAGACAACTGGGAATCCCCCGCGTTGAGCGCCTGGGGCCTGGGCTGGGAGGTGTGGTTGGACGGCCAGGAAATCACGCAGTTCACCTACTTCCAGCAGTCCGGCGGCGTGGTGCTGGACGTGCCCGCGGTGGAAATCACCTATGGGCTGGAACGCATCGCCATGACGCTCCAGCGCGCGCGGCATTTCAAGGATCTTCACTGGAACGCTGAACGCACTTGCGGCGATGTGAATCAGGTGGCGGAACGCGAACATTCCACCTACTATTTTGAGGTAGCAGACGTCGTGCGTCTGCGCGAGATGTTTAACTTGTTCGAAAGCGAAGCCAACCTGGCGCTGGAGAAGAATCTTGTTCTTCCGGCGTATGACTACATCATCAAATGCTCGCACACTTTCAACGTTCTGGACGCGCGTGGAGCGGTCGGTTTCACTGAACGGCAAGCGCTCTTTGGCAAAATGCGCGACCTTTCCCGGCGCGTCGCTGAAGCCTACCTCGCGCAGCGCATGGAAATGGGCTTCCCCTGGATAAAGACCGAGGAGACCGCCCCCGAACCCGTCCAATCCGCGCTGCCCGAAGTAAAAGCTGCCACAGCCGACCTTCTGCTGGAAATTGGCACGGAAGAACTGCCCACCGCCGACCTGGCTGCCGCGCTCGCGCAGCTTGAGGTGAGCGCGCATGCGCTTTTGGCGGATGCCCGCCTGCAGCACGGCGAGGTGCGCATCCAGGGCACTCCGCGCAGAATGGTCTTGATTGTGCGGGACCTGCAAACTCAACAAGCGGACCGCGTTCTGGAAGTGAAGGGACCGCCCGCCGCGCGCGCGTTTGACGCGGAAGGCAGACCCACCAAGGCCGCGGAAGGCTTCGCGCGCAGCCGCGGATTGGACGTCAGCCAACTGCGGGTCTCCGAAACAGAAGGCGGCAGCTATGTGGTCGCTGAAGTCAGCGAAAAAGGGCAGTCTGCCGCGGCGCTGCTGGCAAACAAACTTCCGGAACTGTGCGAAAGCATCCGCTTTACCAAAGGCATGCGCTGGAACCAGACAGGGAAGGTCTTCTCCCGGCCGGTGCGCTGGCTGGTGGCCTTATTGGACGGCGAAGTCATCCCGTTTGAATTCGCGGGCTTACACTCTGGCCGCGAAACACGCGGGCTGCGCTTCGCGGAAAAGCCCAGCTGTTCACTGCACGGACTGCAAGATTACCTGGAATACATGGACGCGCAGGGCATCGTGCTGGACCCGGAAAAAAGAAAAGCACTTGTGTGGGAACAGGCGCGTGCTTTGGCCGAGCAAGCAGGCGGAAAACTGGCGAACGACCCCGACCTGTTAGAAGAAGTGACTAACCTCGTGGAACGCCCGACCGCCATGCTGGGGACTTATGAGCAGCGTTATCTTGAAAGCCTGCCCGCGGAAGTGCTGATTGGCGTGATGCGCAAGCACCAGCGCTACTTCCCCGTGCTGGACCAGGATGGAAACCTGAGCCAACATTTCATCATCGTGCGCAACGGCGACGCGCGCTTTGAGGACGTGGTGGTGGATGGCAATCTTCAGGTCATCCACGCGCGCTTTGCCGATGCCGAGTTCTTCATCCGCGAGGATAAGGAAAAGCAGCTGGTGGATTTTATCCCCAGGCTTGCCCAGTTGACCTTCCAGAAAGACCTCGGCTCCATGTTGGAAAAAACCTCCCGCGTGCAAGCGCTGACAAGCAGCATCATTAGCAAGCTTGGAATTCCGGCGGATGCGCGCCAGACCGTTGACCGAACCGCGGAACTCTGCAAGGCCGACCTGGCTAGCGCGATGGTCATTGAAATGACCGAGCTGCAGGGCGTGATGGGCAAATTCTACGCCCGCCTCTCCGGCGAGACCGAAGCCGTGGCGCAGGGAATCTTTGAGCATTACCTGCCTCGCAACGCCGAAGACCGCCTTCCGGAAGGCGAGGCAGGCACATTGGTGGGAATCGCTGACCGCCTGGATTCGCTCGCGGGTCTGTTCGCGGTGGGCTTGGCGCCGACCGGTAACAAGGACCCCTTCGCGCTGCGGCGCACCGCGCTCGGCCTGGCGCAGCTGCTGACCGGCAAGGACCTGGATTTTGACCTGGAGTGGGGATTGCAGTCAGCCGGGCAAGCGCTGCCAGTACCGTTTGACAACCAGACCCTAAAAGCAGCGCTGGACTTTGTGGGCGGGCGCCTGCGCGGGCTGCTGCTGGAACGCGGCTACCGCTACGACATTGTGGATAGTGTGTTGAAAACCCAGGCTGCCAACCCCGCCAAAGCCGAACGCTTTGCCCGCTCTTTGGGAGCGTGGACAGTCCGGGAGGATTGGAGCAGCATCCTGCCGGCTTACAGCCGCTGCGCGCGCATTACGCGCGATATCAAGGAGACCTACCCTGTCAACGAAGGGGTGCTGGTAGAGAAGGAAGAACACAGCCTGCTCGCGTCCGTGCGGGCAGCGCAGGCGCGGCTTGCGCAGAACGCTGACCTGGACGCGGCGCTGGAAGCCGTACGCTCCATGGTCTCTGAAATCAACGCGTTCTTTGATAAAGTGCTGGTCATGGCGGAGGATGAGGACCTGCGCAAGAGCCGGCTTGGATTGCTGCAATCCATCGTGGCGCTGGTGCAGCCGCTGGCGGACCTCTCCGCGCTGGAAGGTTTTTAAAACAAAAACGCCCCAAGAGGGCGCTTGGTAAACATGAGGCAGCTGATCATCACACAAGGGTGATCAGCTGTTTTATTCTTTCAATGGCTTCTCCGAGGGTCTTACCAAGGTAGAGACCGCCCAAATCCCGCCTGGCTTGTTCATTCTGGTCAAAGTAGCGCCCAGCGTATGCCAGCTTGGGTTTGCCGCGCACGTTGGAAAGCTCGGCGGCAAAGCCTCTCATCAGGTCGGCGGTATTCTCCTGGTTGACGGAGAGCACGATAAGTTTCGGGCGCACAATGGCGGAGTAATCCAGCAGGTCATCCGTGGGTAAATCCGGGCCCAGGTACTCGACAAAATAACCTTCCTGGCGCAGGAGCACGGCGAACATCAGCGAAGCCAGCTCATGCGTTTCCTCCGGCCCGCAGCCAACCAGAATCAGCGCGCCTTCTTTCACAACCGGCAAGTTCTGCATCGTATTCAGCAGCTTGCCTTTCAGGTAGCTGGAGGCAAAATGTTCTGTGGCAATGCGGATTTCGCCGTTGTACCAGGCTTCTCCAACCAGTTCCAGGCTGGGGGCCATCACTTCCTGGAAAATCGTCAGAAGGTCAAAATACTTTTTGACTTCCTCCAGGATGGCGTTGGCACGGGATTCATTGTGGGCGATTAACGCGCCAAAAAGCATTTCGGCATAGTCGCGCGCCGGGCGAGGGGGTTTGAGCTTTGGAGCTTCGGGCGCAACGTTTTGAATTGTCTCCGGCCAAAAGCCGCGCTGGCGGGCTCCCTGGAATTGTTCCACCACCTGGCTAATGCTCATGCCGGTATCGAGCTTGCGCTGCACCCACAGCAGCAGTTGAATATCGCGTTCGGAGTAAAGGCGGTAGCCGTTGGGCATGCGCATTGGCGTAAGCAGGTTGTAGCGGCGTTCCCAGGCACGCAGCGTGACTGGTTTTATCCCGGTGCGCGATTGAACGACCTTGATGGTGTAGGTAGGTTCATCCGGGTACGTTCCAATGGATGTCATAGTCCGCTCATTTCTTTGTACACCAATTGTACAAGATGCGGCGCAATGCAACAAGTTCAGAAGATATGAAATCTATTAGAAAACACGATTTGAGGACAAAGCATGCCTGTTTCAGGCTGTTTTTTTGGGCTATTCACCGGGCAGCAAGCCGCGCTGCTGCCTGAAGTGAGGCTTGGGGGTGGGATAAGCCTGGATGAAGCGGTCCACGCGCGGCATGAATATGTGCTCTATTAAGGCTGCAAACCCCTTGGAGCGTTCGCCGCCTCCCTGGCTGGCGTGGCAGGCGAAAGCGCGGGCTTGCGCTTTGGCGCTGTCCGCGTAATTCACCCGCGTGTGGGTTGGGTAGCGGTGCGATGCGATAGCGACCAGGTCGATATCGCCATTTGCGCCGGCTTTACGTGGGTCTTTCCCGCGCAGGCGGGACATGAAAATCGCGGCGCGAAGAAAGCCAAGCGGCATGACATGGTAGTACAAACGGGCGAAAGGGCGGGCGCTTGAGGCGGGTAGTTCTGCGCGCAGCCGGTGGAAGGCCTCCGAGGCGGCTTCGTGGATGCGGATATGGTCCGGGTGCCCGTAGCCGCCGAATGGGTCAAAGGTGAGCACAATATCCGGCTGAAGCGCGCGCATGCGCTCGGCGAGCTTGTCGACGACGTCCTCCAGCTTTTGGGCTGCAAGGGCTTGGGGGTGGGTATTGTCCGGCGAACCTTGCATGCCAGAATCGCGATAACCCAACAAATACACATCTTTCAGCCCCAGCGCCTCCACGGAGCAGCGCAGTTCCTGCTCGCGCAAGTTGGCGATGGTCTGCCCTTCTTGCAGAAAGCGCGCGTCGACCATGCCTGCTTCCCCTAAGGTCGCGCAAATCAGGGTCACCTCGGCGCCTTGCATCGCGTAGTGGGCCAGAGTGCCGCCCATGCCAAAGGCTTCATCATCCGGGTGTGCCAGGACCGCGAGAATTTTCACCGGGGCGCTAAGTTTGTCGTTGCTCATTGGTTTATTTTGCTCCTGGATCTTAGGGTTTGGTCTCGGGGCGGTTCTTGAATAACTGTTCCCACATGAGCAAATCTTCGGGACTGAGAGTTTTTTCGGGCGCGTCTGGGGTGGGGGGAGATGCCAGCGCGGCAGATATCCGCGCGGCAAAATCTTGTGAGGACAGCACCTTCAGATGCTGCGCCCGGCCGGAAGCCTGCACCATCCGGTCGGAACTGACCAGCGTGTCGTTTTTGGCGTGCGCGCCTTGTTTGCGCAGGTAACTCGCGATGGCGCCATCGGCTGTGCCGGGCTGTGGAACGAATACCGCGCGCACCGCGCCGTACTTCTGTTCGCCTCCAAAACCAGGTTGGGCACGGTCGAAAAACACCAAAGCCCGGTCGCGCTTAGCCCGGCAAAAATGCATCAGCAGTTCGATGAGTGATTGCTCATCATTCAGGTCGGAGAGGGAAAGCCCGCGCACGTGAGGGATAAGGTTGTGTCCGTCGATAATCCACTGCATGAGCATTATTTTACCGCCTGGCGGGCTGGCGCGGACCTGTTGAGG
The DNA here is from genome assembly GCA_964590535.1 of uncultured Anaerolineaceae bacterium. GTDB lineage: Bacteria > Chloroflexota > Anaerolineae > Anaerolineales > Anaerolineaceae > Mesolinea. The sequence continues at coordinate 4,490 of CAZPWL010000025.1, read as the reverse complement.
CGCGGTATAGAAGGTTTGGCGGGTAACACGGCGCGCCATCCGCGCGGGAGGGTTTGCGCTGTATTCTGCACGGAGCTTCGATAGGCTGCTTCGGATCCTTGTAAGGCTTCAAAAATTGGGCGGGAAGGAGATCAGCATCGTAAAGCGTACCCTGAGCTTTGAGAAACAGGTGAGTTTCTGCTTCCGCGCCGCTCGCGGAAGTATAATTAGCGCGGATGAAACCACCAGCGAGGAGCGGCATGTTCTGGTCTTACTGCGCGTACATTTTGTTTATGGTCGGGGCTGTGATGGGGCTGACCCGGCACGCGGCCGAACCTTCGTTATGGTTTATCAGCATGGGCTGGGTGCTGCAGATGACCTTAATTCTGCTTCGGGCGCTGGGCTCTGACCGGGTGAAGTTCCCCGAGCGCGCGGTCTGGCAAAAAGCCGCCCTTGGGCTGGCGCTGGCAGCCGTGCCCGTTGTGATAATCTTCCGATTGGAAGCCGACCTGAAACCTTTTTCGGTGCTGCTGGCGGGGGCAGCGTTCTTGTGGTCACTCGCGCTGCTCAGAAACAAAGCTTTCTGATTGTAATAACGGAGAATATGCGATGAAAAACGTTTACCCTTCAACCCACCCCCTGATTGCGGCGAAGCTGACCCGTCTGCGCGATGTGCGCACCGAACCTAAAAAATTCCGCGAACTGGTGCGGGAACTGGCTGCTTTGCTGGCGTATGAAGCCACGCTGGACCTGGCTGTACAGCCAATTGCGGTGCAAACTCCGCTCACAACCACGCAAGGCTTGGCGCTGACCGACAGAATCGGTCTGGTGCCGGTATTACGGGCAGGCTTGGGGATGGTGGAAGGCGTGTGGGAGCTTATGCCCGGCGCGGAGGTGTGGCACATCGGTCTTTACCGGGATGAAAAGACCCTGAAACCCGTAGCGTATTACAACCGCTTGCCGGTGGAACCCACGGTTTCGGTGTGCTTGATTCTGGACCCCATGCTGGCAACCGGCGGCTCGGCGGTTGCGACGGTGGATATTCTGAAGAAATGGGGGGTAGGCAGGATTAAGTTCGTCGGGCTGATCGCGGCACCGGAAGGGATTGCGCGGCTGCACGGCGCTCACCCGGATGTGCCGATACACATCGCGCATATTGACGAGCGGCTGAACGAGCACGGTTATATTTTGCCCGGGCTGGGGGATGCGGGGGATAGACAGTTTGGGACTTAGCAAGTAAACAGAGCATGCTGTACCGAAAGCAATTTTAGAACACACTAAGGGATTACTGAGATTCGAAGCTTATGTGCTGCCTGCGGGTATAGCTACTTCAAACTGTCATCATGAATGTGCTCATTCCTGCAGCTTACGCGCGATCAGGCGGTCCACCTTGCCCATGGCAAAGCCCGGCAGTTCCGCCGGCTTTACCCAACGCAGCGTCTCCGACTCCGAAACGCTCTCACCGGGCAGCAGGGAGCAAGAAAACGCGTGCAGGGTGATGCGAAAGTGCGTATAGGCGTGCCGGTATACTCCCAGAAATTCGCCCACGCTGATTTCGACTCCCAGTTCCTCCCGGATTTCGCGCCTCAGGCAGGCAGGCAGGTCGGCGTCGGAAGGCTCAAGTTTCCCGCCCGGGAATTCCCATAAGCCCCCCAGCAGGCCACCTTGCGGGCGCTGGGCAATCAGGACCAGGCCTTCCCTGCGGATGACCGCGGCGGTGACGGTGTAGTGCGGGACGGCTGGCTTGGCTTTGCGCACGGGCAGCTCGTTCTGGCTGCCGTGCGCGTATGCCAGGCACTCCCCCCGCAGCGGGCAGCGCGGGCAGTCGGGTGCCTTGGGTTTGCACAACAGCGCGCCGAGCTCCATCAGCGCCTGGTTGTGGTCGCCCGGGCGTTCGCGCGAGAGAAGCTGTTCGGCAGCGTCCCACAGTTTCTTTTCGCCTTCTGTAGAGCCAACCGGTTCACGCAGCTCCAGCAGGCGCGAGAGCACCCGGCGGATGTTCGCGTCCAGAGCAGGGGCGGGGATGCCAAACGCGATTGACGCAATCGCGCCGGCGGTGTATCGCCCGATGCCGGGCAGCTCACGCAGGGCGGTTAAATCCGCGGGAAGCTGGCAGTTGTACTGCTGGCAGAGCAGCTGCGCGCACTTGTGCAGGTTACGCGCACGGCTGTAATAACCCAGTCCTTCCCACGCCTGCAGCACTTCCGCCTGCGAAGCATGCGCAAGGCTTGTCAGGTCGGGGAAGCCCCGCAAAAAGCGCTCGAAATAGGGAATAACCGTTTCGACCTGGGTTTGCTGGAGCATAATTTCAGAGACCCAGGTGCGGTAGGGACTGATATCAGAACGCCAGGGCAGCTGCCTGGCGTTTTGGTCGTACCACGCGAGCAGAAGCGCCGCGATTGCGGACATCAGAGTTGGAACGCGCCTTTCTGGTTGATAATCTTGCAGGTGTAGCCCTCGACGAACTCCAGCAGTTGATCGCGCAGGTCCAGCCATTCTTCGGAGCCTAACAGCTCCCGCGCCGCATCATAATCGGGCATGATGATGCCAACCATAATTTGCGGCTCATTTCCAAAAATGGTCACCCAGGCGTCTGTCAGGGCAAGCTCCTTGTGGTTCATCCAGGGCAAAAAGCTGCCGACCATAAAGCCGTAGTACTCCTGTTCGGCGTTGGCTTTAATATTCCAGGTGAGTAGAATCTTGACGCTCATGATGGTCTACAAGATGATTTTGGGGTCGAGCGCGATGACGTGCGTTTCCTCTTCGGTGAATGCGTTGGCGTTGGTGACTTTGTAGGATTCCAGGGTCTCGAGCTGGGTAATACCCATTTCCTTCAGGAATTTGCTGAGCGGGTCCAGGTTTAGCTTGGAATGCGGCGTGTCGTAGTACATCGGGATGACAATGTTTGGCTCCAGCATGCTGATGACTTCCGCGGCTTTGGCGGCGTTCAGGCTGGCGCCGTCTCCGATTGGGACGAGGGCGATGTTGACCGAGCCCATCGATTCCACATCCGACTGGGTGGGAGAGTGCGAAACCCGGCCGAGGTGTGCTACGGTGAGCGTGCCAAAATCCATGATGTAGAGCGTGTTGCGCGGGCCGTCAGTCTCCTTCTTCTCGGATATGGTCTGCATGCCTGTGATAAAAACCCCGCTGACCTCATATTCACCCGGGCCGCTAATCACAAGCGGGTCGCCTTTTACTGCTTTACTGTAGTTGTGCACCGGATCGTCGCAGCTGACCGTGACGATTTCGGACTTGAGCTTAAGCGGACTGTAACCAGCCACGACCGAATCAAAGGGATCCGTCACGACGGAGCCCATGCCGCGCTCTGTGATCCGAAAACAGGAATGACCATACCAAACGATTTCCATTAATCCTCCAAACAAATAAGCTGTGGATAGCTCCACTTTTTGATTATATCAGGTTGAGTGCTCACGATTGTGGAGGCTGCCGGGTCGTAGATGCGTATTGAGAGAAAAACCACCCGATTTTCCTCCGAAAGGCTTCGTCGGTGCTATAATATATCCAATAGTTTGTCCTTCTTTCCAAGCCCTCCAGGCTGGAATCCACACTCACAATCGCCTGTCTACCTTTCGCCAATCGTCCATAATCCTTCTTCGTTGACGGTATCGTCGGAAACGGAGGTCCATCCAGAATAATGTTCATTGCTTGTGTCCATGCTTTTGACGTTTAAATTTCTGTGAAGGAGAAAGATGAATAAACATACGTTAAGGGTATTCCTTCCCATCTTATTGATGGTGGGTCTGGTTTTTGGCTTGGTTCAGTCCACGAGCACAGCCGCCGCATCTTCCGAGCAAGGCCTGGACAAAGTGGAAAGCGCTGTCCTGGACGCGCTTTCGGCAAAGGGCAGCTCGGATTACGTCGTCGAAATGGCTGAGCATGCCGACCTGAGTGCAGCTTACGACATGACTGATTGGGACGCGCGCGGCTGGTTTGTGTATGACACGCTGCGGGAAACTGCCGCCCGCACCCAAGCCCCCGTGATCGCCGTTCTGGAAAAGAGCGGCGTGAAATATCAGTCATTCTTCGCGGGGAATGAAATTGCCGTGACCGGCAGCGACATGACGGTGCTAAGCCAGATTGCCGCGCTGGATGCGGTCAGTCACGTGCGCTACCCGCGCACGGCGACGATAGAGCCAATCCCCGTCCTGACGCGGAACCTCTTTGATTTCAGCATTGACGCGCTGGATTGGGGCTTAACTGACACCCAGGCTCCGGCGTTCTGGTCTACTTTTGGCGTTCAGGGCGATGGCATCCTTGTGGCCAACATTGACACCGGCGTACAGTGGGACCACCCCGCGCTGGATCAGGCTTTCAAGTGCGCATCTCCATCGGACGCAGCCTGTTGGTCAGACCCCTCCAATACCTGCGGAGGCTCAGCCTGCGATAACAACGGGCACGGCACGCACACCATGGGCACCATGGTCGGTGATGACGACCCAACCCTGACCTACCAGGTGGGCATGGCGCCGGACGCGCAGTGGATTGCC
>CAZPWL010000024.1:0-18336 GCA_964590535.1 uncultured Anaerolineaceae bacterium | reverse complement strand
AAACCTGCAGTTTTTCCATAAACCTTGTCGGTTCGCGGAAATCAATTGGGCGTCCGAACATGCGGATGTAATGCTCCTGGATGGCGCGCATATCCGCTTTCAGTTCCGCCTCGCGCGCCGCGCCGTAAGGGGGGCGACCTTCCGCCCGGCCGTATTTCAGGTAATGCATCAGTGGATTGATTCCCGCGGCGCGTACATCCGGATTGCTTTCCAGGTATCCGAGGCTGTCAAATTTCGGGCCGGGGCTGCGCCCTTCCAAGCCCCCAAAGAGCAAGTAATGCCGCAGCGGGTCAACTCCCCGCGCGACTACATCTGGATTATTCTGTCCGTACCAGAAGGCGTCAAAATAGCCAGAATCCTGCAGGAGCCCCAGGTCAGCTGCCAATACACATGGGAAGACCCGCGCCAGCGCGTTGCGCGCCTTCGCACGCAGGCTTTGAAAAATATCCATAGTCTATCCTCGAAAAAATTCAGGCGCTCTGGATGAGCGCGTTATGTTTGCTTTTTACGCTTACGGCAATCATGAATTTTCCATTGCCAGTTTCAGCGCAGTCTGCCAGGGGGGCAGGCGCAGCCCAAACACGCGTTCCAACTTACTGCAGTCCAGAACAGAGACCAGCGGCCTCGCCGCGGGGCTCGGGAACTCAGCATTGCTGGCTGGCATAAGCTCGCGCACCGTTTGTTCCTCCCGGCGCGGGTCAAGCTTCAGGATTTCCTGCGCCCAGGCATAGCGGCTGCAAGCGCCGTCCCCCGCGCAGTGGTACACCCCCGCGCGTTCGGAGAGCCAGCCAAAGGGGTCCGCACCCGCGCCTGCCAGCAGCAGCGCGGTCAGTTCAGCCAGCATGCGCGCTGAGGTCGGACCGCTGACCTGGTCATCCACCACCCGCAAGACTTCCTGCTGGCGCGACCACTGCAGCACCTTGGTAACAAAGCCGCCCTGGCGCATGGAATATACCCAGCTGGTGCGCAGGATAATATGAGCCCCGCCCACAGACATGACCGCCCGGTCGCCTGCCAGTTTGCTGTGCCCATACACATTTAGCGGCGCGGGTTCATCGCTCTCCAGATAGGGGCTGCCCTTTGCGCCGTCGAAGACATAATCGGTGGAATAATGCACCAGCGGCACGCGCAGGCGCAGGGCTTCTTCCGCCAGCACGGCCGGCGCCTGGGCATTCACGCGGTAAGCCAGCGCGCTCTCGGTCTCCGCCCGGTCAACCGCGGTGTACGCGGCCGGGTTGATAATCAGGTTTGGCCGCGCTTCGCGCACCACCAGGCGCAGTTCTTCCGGCTTGCTAAAGTCCACCTGCGGATAATCTAAGGCCAGCACCTCGCCTAAAGGGGCGAGTGCGCGTTGGAGTTCCCATCCCAGCTGACCGCCGCGGGCAAACAGCAGGATTTTTCTCACGCCCCAAGGCCTTTCACAAAGCGCAGCAGGTGCTGCCCATACTCATTCCCAGCCATTTCCTGCGCGCACTGCATCAGCTGGGCTTGGTTAATGAAGCCCATGCGATAAGCGATTTCTTCCACGCAAGAAATCATCATTCCCTGCCGGTCTTCCACTGCCTGCACGAACATGGCAGCCTGCAGCAAGCTCTCGTGCGTGCCAGCATCCAGCCACGCCACGCCCCTGCCCAGCACTTTCACCTGCAACTTACCTTCTTCCAGGTAGCGGCGGTTGATATCCGTGATTTCAATTTCGCCGCGCGGGGAGGGTTTCAGCTCCTCCGCATAGCGAACCACGCTCGGGTCATAGAAGTAAATGCCCGGCACGGCGTAGTTCGAGCGCGGATGCGCCGGTTTTTCTTCCAGGCTGATTGCTTTGCGGTTCTCGTCAAACTCCACCACGCCGTAGCGTTCGGGGTCGCGCACAGGATACGCGAATACCACCGCGCCGTCCTTCAAATCCGCCGCGCTGCGCAGCACTTCCGGCAAGCCGTGCCCAAAGAAGATGTTGTCGCCCAGGATAAGGCATGCGCTTTCGCCTGCCAGGAATTCTTTGCCAATAAGGAAGGCGTCCGCCAGTCCGCGCGGAACAGGTTGGACAGCGTAGGTAAAGGACAAGCCCCACTGGGATCCGTCGCGAAGCAGGCGTTGATATAAGAACTGTTCTTCCGGCGTGGTGATTACCAGGATTTCCCGGATGCCAGCCAGCATGAGCATGGACAGCGGGTAGTAAATCATCGGTTTGTCGTACACCGGCAGCAGCTGCTTGCTGACCGCCATGGTGAGAGGGTAAAGCCGGGTGCCTTTCCCGCCTGCCAGAATGATCCCTTTCATGCTCAACCTTTCCTGTTGCTGTAGTTTTTCTGCACCCAACTGCTGTAATCCGAGTTGTGGGTAACGCTCTGCACCCATTCCGGGTGCTCCAGGTACCAGATGACCGTATCCAGCATGCCCTGTTTCAGCGAATGCCGCGGCTGCCAGCCAAGTTCATCCTTTATTTTGGTGATATTAATGTCGTAGCGCCGGTCATGCCCCGGGCGGTCCGCCACATAACTGATTAATTTTTCGTGCGGTGTCCAGATGGAACGCGGTTGGAGCTCATCCATGATCTGGCAGATCGTGCGCACGATTTCGATGTTGGGCGGCTGGTTATCGCCACCCACGCAGTAGGTCTCGCCGACCTGCCCGCGGGTAGCCACCTGCCAAATAGCTTCGCAGTGGTCATCCACGTACAACCAGTCCCGGATTTGCATGCCATCGCCGTACACAGGCAGGGGTTTGCCGGAGCTGGCGTTCAAAATCATGAGCGGAACCAACTTTTCAGGGAATTGTCGCGGACCGTAGTTGTTTGAGCAATTGCTGATGCTGATCGGCAGCCCGTAGGTGATGTGATACGCCCGCACGAAATGGTCGCTGGAGGCTTTGGAGGCGGCATAAGGCGAGCGCGGCTGGTAGGGGGTGCTTTCCTCAAAAGGCGGTTCCTCGCGCGTCAGCGTGCCAAAAACCTCATCTGTGGAAACATGGTGAAAGCGTGTTTGCTCCAGCGGAACAATCTTGTCCACCAGCCAGGCCTTACGCGCGGCTTCCAGCAGTGTGAAAGTGCCCAGCACGTTGGTCTGAACGAACACGCCTGGGTCGTGAATGGAGCGGTCCACGTGCGTTTCGGCGGCAAAGTGCACCACGGTATCAATACCGTGTTCGGCAAAAAGTCGGTCCAGCAGGTCGCGATCGGCGATATCCCCCTGGATAAAGTTATGGCGCGCGGGGTCGGGCAGGTCTTTCAGGTTTTCCAGGCTGCCGGCGTAAGTGAGCGCGTCCAGTGTTACGATGCGAACATCAGGTTCTGCCCGCAGCAAATAATGCACAAAATTGGAACCAATGAAGCCAGCCCCTCCGGTTACCAACACGTTGCGCGTCATCATTCCTCCCGGTTTGCATCAAAAGTCCAGCCAGCGGGGTAAGTTTCCGCCTCAGCCAGGCTTGGATTATGTTCGTCTTTAGGGGAAAGCAGCGGAGAGGCGCCCTCTGGCAGCGGCCACGCAATGCCGATTGCCGGGTCGTCCCACTGCAAACCGCGCTCCCATGCAGGGGCGTAGTAATCGGTCGCTTTATAAAAAACCTCCGCCCATTCGCTGAGCACGTAAAAACCGTGCGCGAAGCCGGGCGGCACCCACAACTGCTGCTTGCTTTCGGCGCTTAAATACACGCCTGCCCAACGTCCAAAGCTGGGTGAACCCAAACGCAAGTCCACCGCCACGTCAAAAATCTCGCCCGCTACCGCCCGCACCAGTTTGCCCTGCGCGTGCCGTATCTGGTAGTGCAATCCGCGCAGGATGCCGCGCCGCGAACCGGAATGATTGTCCTGTACGAAATGGTAGGGTCCGCAAGCCGCTTGGAACACGTCCTGCCGGAAAGTTTCCGCGAAAAAGCCGCGTTGGTCCCCGTGAAGATGGGGGGTCAAAAGCAAAACATCAGGGAGAGCGGTGGGTTCAAAGCGCATTTTACAGGTTATTTTCCCGGTAAGCCTGAACCACCTGGGCGGGGTCGCCTACCATTTTGAGTTCTCCGTGGTTCAACCAAGCCGCCCGCTGGCACAACTCCTGAATTTTGGTCAGGTTGTGCGAGACAATCAGCACGGTGGTACCTTGTTTTTGAAAGTTTTGCATCAGGTCGTTACTTTTCTTCTGAAAGGATTCATCCCCAACACTGAGGATTTCGTCGACAATCAGGATTTCAGGCACATGCGCGGTTGCCACGGCGAAGCCCAGGCGGGCGTACATGCCCGAGGAGTAGGTGCGCACCGGCGCGTCGATGAAGTCGCGCAGTTCGGAGAAATCGACAATACTCTCAAACACCGCGTCCATTTCGGCCTGGTTGTAGCCCAGCAAAGCACCGTTCAGATACACGTTCTCCCGCCCGGAAAGCTCTGGATGGAAGCCTGCGCCCAGTTCCAGCAGCGGCGCGATTTTGCCGTAGAGCGCCACGCGGCCTTTAGTGGGACGCAGCACGCGCGAAATGACCTTGAGCATTGTGCTCTTGCCCGCGCCGTTGTTGCCGATGATGCCAAAAACCTCACCCCTGAAGATAGTCAGACTGACGTCTTTGAGGGCAAGAAACTGCATGAACTGCAGGCGGCGCTGCAAGGCGCGGATAGCGTATTCCTTAAAGGTGCCAATGCGCTCCTTGGGAACGCGGTATTGCACGCTGACATCCTCGAGCACCACGATCGGCTCGCGCGCGGAGGCAAAGGCCTGCGGGCTTTCGGTGAGGTCAGACGCGGTAAGCATATTCATCCGATTTTGAGGTGAAGAAAAGCCAGCCGACAATAAGGAAACCCGTTGCCCAGGCGAGCGCGGGTGCAATCTCGGCAATCGTAGGAATGCGGCCGTAATAGATGGGCAGGCGGAAGAGCTTCACCATCCAATACATGGGGTTGAGGCGGTACAGGCTGAGAAAGCGTTCGGGGATTATTTCCTCGGGATAGATGATGGGCGTCAGGTACATCCAGGCAGTCAGCAGGATCTGGTACATCTCTTCCACGTCAGGGAAGTAAATCGCCAGGGCGGAGAGCAGAAGCCCGAAACCAAGCGTGAACGCGGTGAGCAGCAGGATTGATACCGGTAGAAACAGCACCGTCAGCGGAATGGGCGTGCCGGTTATCAACATGACCAGCGTGAGCGGAATGAGCGCGATGAGCAGGTTTACCAGCGCGGTGCCGATGGCGGAAACGCCAAAAATGGTTCGCGGCAGGTAAATCCGCTGCATCAGGCTGCCTCCCCAAATCAGCCCAACCATGGCCGCGTTGGTGCCCTGCGAGAAGAAATTCCACACAACCAGACCGCTGAGTATGTAGACTGGATAGGATTCAACTGATTTGAACAGGTTTGAAAACACGAATGTCATGATGAGCATCGTGCCCAGCGGGTTCAGCATCGTCCAGGCTACTCCCAGGATGGAGCGCTTATAACGCGCGACCAAATCACGCCGGATGAGCTGGAACAATAAGAAACGGTAACGCCGGATTTCGCGCAGTTCCGAAAGCGCAGGCAGCGCGTGCGTGGCAGAATCGTAGATTGGTTTGGCTGGACTGGTCAATACAGGATCCTTAGTCGCCGTGAGTGTTCTTAAATTATAATACTACCATAGCCTATGAATAAATCGCTTATCGACCCTGAAGCGCCCCCCGGCTCTGCGGCTGCGCCATTTTTCTCTGTTGTGATGCTCCACTGGAACAGCGGGCGCTTCCTTGCCGCAGCGTTGGACGCGCTGGAAGGACAGACCTGCAAGGATTTTGAGCTGATTCTGCTGGATAACGGCTCGCCGGAAGCGCTCGACACCGCTGTGCTCGCGCGGCATCCGGAGCTTCCGCTTACGGTCCTGCGTTCGGAACGTAATCTCGGTTTTGCCGGCGGCAACAACCTGGCCTCCAGGTCCGCGCATGGGGAGTTACTGGTGCTGCTGAACGGGGATGCCTTCCCCGAACCGGAATGGCTGGCGGAAATCTATGCCGCGGCGCAAAAGCGCCCGGGCGCCTGCTTTGCCTCTCGCCAGCTGATGGCGGAAGACCCAAGCCGCCTGGACGGGGAGTGGAATGTGTACGCAGCCAGCGGCCTGGCATGGCGTAAATCCCACGGGCAGCCGCTGGCGAAAGCCTGCCCGACCGAACGCGAAGTCATCAGCGCCTGCGCCGCGGCCAGCGCGTATCCGCTGGCTGCCTTCCGGGAAGCCGGCGGCTTTGACGAAGACTTTTTTGCGTACCTGGAGGATGTGGACCTGGACCTGAGGCTGCGTTTGCTCGGGTACCCGTGTTATTATCTCCCGCGGGCAGTCGTTCGGCATGTGGGCTCAGGCAGCACCACTGCCCGCGCGAACCAGCCCCCCGCTCAACGCGAGCTTGCGAAGCAACCTCACCGTTGGAACCCAATCAACGCGAGCGGCCGCAGTGAATTTTCTTTGCAGCTTTCCCACCGCAACCTTATCTGGACCTTTGTCAAGAACATGCCGGGCGCGTTTTTCTGGTTGTTATTACCCGCGCACCTGTTTGTGAACCTCGCCTACCTGCTGGCGGGCGCTCTCACCGGGCACGGTAATCTTATTGCGCGCGCAAAATGGGAAGCACTGCAAGAGCTGCCCGCAGTCCTGGAAAAACGCCGGCAGGTCCAGCGCGGAAAGCGCATTACGGCAGCGCGCTTTGCACGCCTGTTGGAGTGGAACCCCATCGCCCCGCTGGTGAAGCTGCGCTTCAGATAGAATTAGGGGAAATCGAACCGCCCCCGGAACATTCTTTACAGCGTCATTCTAAAAGGCGATAGAACAGGAAGGACAACCCGATGAACACACCCGAAAACAACTATTACGCCATCACAAGATCAGGCACGCTGCACAAGGCAGCCGATCTGAACGACGCGCTGTTGTTCGCTGGCGACGATGGTTATGTTTGGTCTGACTATATCGATCCCAGCGCGGAATCCCTGGCTGAGCTTAACACCAGTCTCGGCATCCACCCGCTGTCCATCGAGGACTGCCTGAATGGGGACCAGCTGCCAAAGCTTGACCTCTTTCCAACCTATTCGTTCATGAGCTTCTCAATGTTTGAACAAACCCCAGATGGCCTTCGGGCGCATGAACTGGATTTAATCATCAGCAAGAATTTCATCATCACTGTCAGCGACCGGGAGTTGAATGGAAACCCGGTTCTCGCATCCATGGGAGCTTCCATTGAGCGGGATATGGATACCATCCGGCTGGGCCCTTCTTATTTGCTGCATCGCGTGGTGGATATGGTTGTGGATCGCAAGCTGATGGCGGTGGAAAGCATTGAGGAAAAGCTGGATGGAGATGAGGATGCGATCCTCAAGGATGCCGCCAGCTACAATCTCGGGTCGCTGATGGATTCCCGCCGCGATTTGCAGGTCATCCGGAAGTCGCTCTTCCACGAGCGTGAACTGGTCGGTAAGCTTGTGCGTAAAGACAGCCCTTTCCTGGTTGAACAATCCCTGATTTATTTCCGGGACGTTTACGATCACCTTTCCAAATTTTATGAAATCGCGGAGACCGCCCGGGAACAGGTGACTAACCTGATGGAAATTCACCTGTCGCTTATCAGCAACAGCATGGCGGAGTCCTCCAACCGCACCAACGCGATCATGCGCCGGCTGACCCTGATTACCACCATCTTTATGCCCCTCACGCTGATTTCAGGCATCGGCGGTATGTCGGAATTCACGATGATGGTCGGCTCCGCGAATTGGCGGACGGCGTATCTTTTATTGCTCATGGTGATGGTCATCATCGGCGCGATTAACTATGTCCTCTTGCTCCGGATGGAACGAAATGCCGGGCGGGAATTTTCGAAATCCCGCTGATCAGAGCATATTTCGAACATGTAAATCATCAATCATCAGCTTTAGCAGCGCGGAACTTTCAGCGGGGGGTGCTGAAGGCGTTTGGCTCCCTCATCGCGAGGAGCAAAGCGGTCTCCCTGTGAGCGCGTAGGGGGATTGCTTCAGTCGCTGACGCTATGCGCTCCGCGCGCAAGCGGTCGCAGTGACCAAATTATAGTTATCGCGAGAAACACAGAGAAAATAACGTCATCAAGCGTGTCTTACCCGCCTATAACCCTCGTGTAATTAACTCAACCGAGAAAATGACCAACTCAGTCAGAATCAGCCGGGCTGTCTGGCTCCGCTTCCGGATTATTCCCCGAGCGCGCCGCTTCCAACATGCGCAGCGCCGATTCAAGATCCATCGGGGTGTTAAGCAGGCGCATCATCTCTTCCCAGGTCTTTGCCGCTTCAATCACAGCCCAGGATGCCAAAAATTCGGTATACGCGGCTTCGCGCAGCGCCTGGCGGGAGTTCTGGAAAGCCAGCAAGCCTGGCAGCAGGCGTTTGAGCGGTCCATCGCTGCCGAAGTATCCGACAATACGGGCGCGTTCTTCTTCAATAAACGCTGGCACGAATTGAATCCACACGTCCAGGTCGTGAATCAAACCCAGTTGGTCCTGAAGTTTACGAACCACTGAAATAAAAGTTTTCAGGCGGCCGTTGAACAGGTCGTCAAAGGCCTCCAGGGTATAGCGCAGGCGCTTGGCACTGATGCGCATGGCGTGCAGCTCGGTCACGTTGGCAGGGTCGCTGATATAGGGCACATGCCCCAGGAGTTCTTTCAAGCGAGCCTGGACACTCTTAAATGCCAGTTGGTACAAAGCCGGGGAATAGAGGTAAACACTTTCGGCCGCCGCCAGCAAAGGCGCGGACCAGGTTCCCAGCCGATCCAGCAGTTGGTCCTGCGCCAGGCGGTCCATCGCGCTGATGACATGCTGTTGGGCTTGGGCGCGCTTTTGAGTCAGCCGCAGCTGCAAGCGCTTCAACCCCGGCAGCAGCCTGGGGGTATTGAACTGCGTTTCTGCCTCCTGGACCACCTCAAGCTGCACGTCCAGGTCCCGCGCTTCGCCCAGGGCGCGCGTGACTTTCCGCACGTCGCGGTCAATTTCCTTGAAATCTTTTTTGGGGAAGCTTGCCTTAAAAATGGTCAGGGCGCTGCGCATGCGGCGCGACGCCACGCGCATGCGGTGGATATACTCAATATCCTCCGCCTCGCGCACACCCTGCATTTCGGCGTCTATCGCTGCGGCGTGCCGGCTGATGATTTTTGCGCCGTAGACCGCTATCGCGTCGGTAGTTGCGTTCATCACTTACGTTCCTTCCGCCGGATAAGCCCCAGCGCTGTTATGTTTTTAAGACCGGCTGCTTATTTGGGTTTTTTCGCCTTGGTCAGCCGATTGTGCAGCAATTCCAGAATGTGGACTTTCAGGTCCTCAAAGATTGCGTCCGATTTCTGGTTTGCGTCAACGGTCACGAAGTTGTAGGTTGACGCCAGCTCGTCAAATTCTTTGGTGAGCAAATTCTGATAGGCCAGGAAGCTGTCGTACATATTATCAGCCAGGTGCAGGTCCATGCCCGCTTCCCAATAGTTGAGTCCGCGCCCGTGGATGAGGCGCTGCGCCAGCACCGGGACCTGCGCTTTCATGTAGAGGATGAGGTCGGGCCTGAGCGCGATGCCGTAAAGCTGGCGCGACCAGGAAGTGTCGACGCCGCGGATAGCATCCCGCGCCATGACTGAGTAGAAATATCGGTCGGAAAGCACCACAAAGCCGGCTTGCAAAGCTGGGATAATCAGGTTTTCCAGGCGGTCGGCAAAATCCGCCAGGTAAAACAGGCTATAAGTAAGCGGTCCCAATGTGTGGCCGCTCTTGGCGGCTTCCAAACCGGAAGCGGTAAGCATGGAGCGGGTCAGACCGGTATCGGAGACCGCGTAACCTTCGTCTTCCAGCCAGCGCCGCAGCAGCTTAATCTGCGTGGAGCGTCCGACGCCGTCGGTTCCTTCCAGCACAATCAGCTTTCCGGGCAGCTGTTGGATATCACGATAAGGAAAGCCTGCGCCGTAAAAGTTCGCGCTTTTCATTATTTGCCTCCTTTTTCAGCGGTAGGGCGCGCTGATGCTGCGGATTTGTTGGGATTAGGCAAGCCTTCCCAGCCGTGCAATATTTTCCTTATCAGCGCGCGCACTTTTTTCTGCTGTTCCTTCACTGGCTGCGTGCCGTCAATCAGCGTCAGTCCGAATTCATCCACCATCTGGTCGTATTGGTCCAGAATGCGTCCCTGGAAAAGCTTGAAGCTTTCGTTGATATTATCGGATAGGTTCAAGTCCATCCCGGCTTCGTAGTACTTCAAGCTGGCGCGGGCGGCGGTGATGCGCTCCACCGCCACATCCAGCGGGACGCGGAAGTACAGGGCGGCATCCGGCTTGATGGCAAAGGAGTACATGTTGCGCACCCATTCCGGGTCCACCCCGCGGGCAACGTCCCGGGCAAACGCGGTAAAGACATAGCGGTCCGCCAGCACAATCGCGCCTGCTTTCAAGAGGGGATAAATGCCGTTTTCCCAGCGGTCGGCAAAATCGGTGCAGTGCAGAATGCTGAATGTGGTGGGGGTAAAAGTTTTTTCTTTCTTGGCAGCTTTGGTGGTGCTTTTCACCAGGGGTGAGCTATTCCATTCACTAAAGAACACGGAATAGCCCTGGGATTGCAGCCACTTGAATAGTAAATCAATCTGGGTTGATTTACCGGAACCGTCGATACCTTCAACGACGATTAACTTCCCTTTCGTGGTATTTGGTTTTAACACGGGACGCTCTCCTTATGAATAATCGCTTCGACCGCCCGGGAAAAACAAGAGCAGATAAAAACTGCGCGCTCCCACCCGGCGCAGATACCGGAAACACTTCCTATTATAAGTTAAATGATGGATTATTGCGAAGCAGTAGCTCAGTCGTCTGGCGTCTCGAGCTCATCGTCAGAACTGTCCATCTCGAGCAGCTCGCCGGTGGCGATGAAGACAATTCGTTCGCATATGTTGGTGACCCGGTCTGCCGTGCGTTCGATATTATGGATGACCCACAGGATTTGGTTAGAATGGTCAATTGAATCCGGGTTGGCAATCATCGCCTGAACAATCTTGCGATAGATTGTTTTGTAAAGTTCATCCACTTGTTCATCTTCGGCAGGAAGAGCTCTGGCAACGTCCAGGTCCTCGGCAATAAACGCGCCAAGCGCGCGGTGGAGCATGCTGACCGCCAGGTCCGCCATGGTCGAAATCTCGCGGATAGGAACAGGGATTTCGTCATTGGCAAGTTCTTCCGCCACCTTGGCGATGCCCTTGGCATAGTCGCCGATGCGCTCAAGTTCGGTGATAAGTTCCAGCTCCGCAGCCAGCAGGCGCAGGTCGCGCGCCATCGGGGATTGGGTGGCAAACAGAATCAGAATGCGGTTTTCAATCGCGAAGCGCTTGTCGTTAATGAAGACATCATTGCGGATGACCGCCCTTGCTGCAGTTTCGTCGCGGGATTTCAGGGCTTCCACGGCATTCAAAACCGCCTGCTCAACCAGGCTGCCCAAGAGCAGCGTTTCATCCTGTATAAGGCGAATTTCTCGATCCAATGTGAGGCGGGGCATATCGTGAGTCCTGTAATTCCGATGTGTTTTCAATAACAATTTTACGCTATTGTATGTTATTTTTCACGCGCAATGCGTACAGCTCTTACATCAGGTAAGGGCTCCCTTTTTTATTATGCCATTCCCATGATTAGGGATTGGTTAAATTGCGGTAAAAAGCCTGTCAAGGTTCGGCTAAGGGTTCCAAACACGCCGCGCGTTCATCCGGAGGCAATCGGAATGGTGAAAAACAACTTGGTCCACCTGCCTTCTTCGCTTTCAGCCCAGATGTACCCACCGTGCGCTTCCACCATGTGTTTACTGATGGACAGACCCAAGCCAGTTCCACCGCCGGAACGAGCCCGGTCAACTTTGTAGAAACGCTCGAAAATGCGCTTCAGGTCTTTCTCCGGAACGCCCTCGCCGGAATCTTGCACCATAAACACCACCATGTTTTCGTGGATCCAGGCACCCAAATGGATATGCCCCCCGGGTGGGGTGAATTTTATCGCGTTGTGCAGCATGTTAATAAACACCTGGGCGATTCGGTCCGGGTCGGCAAAGACAAGCGGTAAGTCCCGGCTGCAATCCATGGACATACTCAGTCCAGCCCGCTCGGCTTGCAGCAGCATGCGTTCATAGGGCTTAATCATCAGGTCACAGGGGTGTATACGCTGGAACTCAAAGCTTGTTCTGCCTGCCTCAATGCGGGAAAGCTCGAGCAATTCGTTCACAAGGAAAGTCAGATTGTCCACTTCGGTATCCACGCGCACGATGAAGCGCCTCGCGACCGTCGGGTCCTCCAGCGCTCCGTCCAACAGCGTCTCGCTCAGCGCTTTCAGGCTTGCCATTGGCGTGCGCAGTTCGTGGGAAATATTGGAGATGAAATCTTTGCGCACCACCTCCAAGCGGTGGATCTGAGTCAGGTCCTGCAACAGCAGCATGGAACGCCCGGGCAGTTGTTCGCCCAACGGGATGCCGATGACTTGCAGGAATTTGTGTTCCGCCCCCATTTCAAGCGTAATCGTTTTTGATTTACCCGCCTTGGTAGATTCCCACAAATCCACCAGCACATGATGACGGATTACCTCGATAACGGAGCGCTCCAATGCTTCGGCGTTATCAAATCCGAAAAGCCTCTCGGCGGCAGCATTGAGCAGCTGCACTCGCCCATCATGATCGGCAATTAACACGCCGTCGGTCATCTGCCGCAGT
Source organism: uncultured Anaerolineaceae bacterium (assembly GCA_964590535.1). Classification (GTDB taxonomy): domain Bacteria; phylum Chloroflexota; class Anaerolineae; order Anaerolineales; family Anaerolineaceae; genus Mesolinea. The sequence continues at coordinate 5,684 of CAZPWL010000024.1, read as the reverse complement.
ACCGTGGTAAGCATGACCTGTTCCTTGGAAAGCGCCGAAATCTGTCCTTCGATTTGTGCCGCGGTCTCCTCCAGCGCCTGACTGAGGACTTGCATCTCCGGCATAGATTCCACCTGCCGGGGAATTTTGATGCTTTGGTATTTGCCTTCACCAAGTTGGCGCGCTGTTTCAGTCAACTGCTTGATGACGCTCAGGTTCCTATTAGAATAAATCCCGCTGGCGATAATCGCGGCCAACACCGCGATGAGCATAATTGCGCCAATAACAAGGTAGACTAACGTGAAATCAGGCGGCAAGCCGCTCTCAGCGGCTTTTGTGTAGGCCGCGTGGATAGTCGGCGGAATTAACAGCGCTGAAAGGACGACGCTGCCAGCAAGAATCAGGATGTAAGGCAGAATGAAGCTCCGATTGGTCAGCCGCTTCATGCTCAGCCTTCAAAGCGGTAACCGGCACCTCGGACTGTGATAATGCGCTGGGGGCTCTCCGGGTTTGGTTCAATTTTTTCGCGCAGCCAGCGGATATGCACATCTACCGTGCGGGAATCCCCCACGAAACCCCAACCCCACACCCGCTCCAGGATTAACTCGCGCGTCAGCAAGCGCCCTTTTTGCTGCCCCATGAAAAGCAGCAGCTCGTATTCCTTGGGTTTCAAGGGCAGCACTTTGTTGTCCAGCTTCACCTCCCGGCGGGTAAGGTCGATAACCAGATTGTCAAATGTGATCAGTTTGGGCTGCTCTGCTTCTCTTTTTTCGGTGACCATATCCTCGCGGATCAGGCGCACGCGGCGCAGCAGGGCTTTAACTCTGGCGCTTAGCTCGCGCATACTAAAAGGCTTTGCCAGGTAATCGTCAGCGCCGACTTCCAGCCCAACGACCCGGTCAATTTCATCGTCGCGCGCGGTCAGCATCAGAACCGGAATGTTGGTTTCCTGGCGCAAAGCCCGGCAAACCTCAAACCCGTCCAGACCTGGCAGCATCACATCCAGGATGACCAGGTCGGGTTTAGTCGTGCGCGCCAGATGAAGGGCTTGATTTCCGTCTCCTGCCACCTCCACCTGGTACCCCTCTCGCGTGAGATTGTACGCCAGGGTTTCCTGCAAGGAAATTTCGTCATCGACAACCAAAATTTTTTCGGGCATGCTTTCTCCTGTTCGGACCCGCGGAAGGCACAGCGCGCGTGTCCCACTTGTTAACAATTGTATCGCACCCCCCTGCACGGCGGAGGCCTATCTTGTACAGCCAGGGCTAAGCATGGACGCGTCCCTGTAATGGTACAATGGGTCTGAAAACACCAGAGGTAGGCATGTCCATATCCATTTCCGCAGCGCGCGCAGATTTCCCGATTCTTTCGACCCAAATCAACGACCATCCGCTTGTGTATCTGGACAACGCGGCAACCACCCAAAAACCGCAGGCGGTCATTGACTCCCTGCGTGATTACTACGCGCATACTAACAGCAATGTGCACCGCGGAGGCCATACGCTGGCGGTGCGTGCTACGGACATGTACGAACTCGCGCGTGAAAAGGTGGCGCGCTTCATCAACGCCGCCCATGCCCACGAGGTCATCTTTACACGCGGAACCACAGAGTCAATCAATCTGGTGGCCAGTTCCTTTGGCGAAGCCTTTATCCAGCCTGGCGACGAGATAATCGTCAGCCAATTGGAACACCACAGCAACTACGTGCCCTGGTTCGAGCTCTGCCAACGCAAAGGCGCGCGCTTCCGCGTGCTGCCCTTCACCCCCGCTGGCGAGCTGGACCCGGACGTATTGCAGGGCATGTTTACCGAGAAAACCCGCCTGCTGGCGCTCAACCAGGTTTCCAATTCACTTGGCACCGTCAATCCACTGGAAACCCTGATTCCCCTGGCGCACGCAGCCGGCGTTCCCGTCCTGGTAGACGCCGCCCAGTCCGTTCAGCACCTGGCCGCGCGGGACGTGCAAGCCTTGGACGCGGACTTCTATGCTTTCTCCGGACATAAAATGTACGCGCCGATGGGCATCGGCGTTTTGTATGCCAAAGAAAGCTGGCTCGAGAAGCTGCCGCCCTTCCTGTACGGCGGTGAAATGATTGACCAGGTCAGCAGCACGCGCGTGACCTTCGCGCGGCTCCCCTACAAATTTGAAGCCGGCACCCCGAACGTGGAAGGCGCGGTCGGGCTCGGCGCGGCGGTGGACTACCTGCGGCGCTTTGACCCGCTGGAATTGCAAGCTTACGAAGAGGACTTGCTGGCGTACGGCATAGAGCAGCTGCGCGCCATCCCGGGCTTGACGCTGTATGGGAACCCGCGGCACCGTTCCAGCATCCTGCCCTTCAATGTGGAAGGCATCCAGCATTACGACATGGGCATCCTGCTGGATACTTCGGGGGTCGCTGTGCGCACCGGGCAGCACTGCACGCAGCCTATTATGGACGCCCTGTCCATTTCAGGCACAGTACGGGCTTCGCTGGCGCTCTACAACAATCGTGAAGATATCGATGCTCTCACGCGCGGCATAAGACGCGTGATGAAAATGTTGAAAAGGTAGAGAAATGCAAACCACTGCAGAAATTGCCGCCCAAATCAGCGCTGAATTCAGCCTGTTGGAAAACTGGGAAGAAAAATACGATTACCTGATCGAAAAAGGTCAGTCTCTGCCCGATATGCCGGAAGACCTGAAGGATGATGAACACCTGGTGAAAGGCTGCCAATCCAGCGTCTGGTTCGTTACCGAATGCCGCGAGGGCAGCCTGCACTTCCAGACGGACAGCGATTCGCTGATTGTGAAGGGTCTGGCGGCGCTGCTGCAGGAACTTTTGAACGGTCAGCCAGCGGAAGCCTACCAGAACGTGGACCTGAGCCTGTTCGACACGCTGGGCTTCTGGCGGCATCTGTCCTCCCAACGCAGTAACGGACTGACCGCGATGGTAAGCTTCCTGAAATCTGCCGCCGAAGACTGCGCCGCTCACCCGGGAGGATAATGCCCGCGCTAAGTTACCGTATGCTGAATATTGGGGGGCTTCCCACCGGCTTGCTGGGTCTGGAAGAGCTGTTCGCGCAGCTTTTCGATGAGGGCTGGCTGCCCACGGAAGAAAAACTGAAAGAAGCCCTGATTGCCGGCGTGCGCAAGCACAACTTCATCCCGACGCCCGCCGTTCCTGAATACGCAGGCGCGCTGTGCATGGAGTACACCCGTTTTTTCCGCCTGAAAGGCAGCGGCAAAGCCGTGGTAGCGCGCGATTACGGCAGTTGGCGCGGTTACCCCCGCGAACAAATCCCCTGGTTTCCCGCTATCGCGCCGGAACTGTGCGACGATTGCGGCGCCTGCCTGGAAACCTGCGCCCGCGAGGTTTTTGAGCGCGACGAAAACGGGCATGTGTGGGTTGCGGAGCCGTTCCTGTGCCTGGTGGGCTGCTGCTTCTGCAAGAGCGTGTGTGATCCCAAGGCAATTCGTCTGCCCGGGCAGGAAATCCTCAAGAATTACCGGGAAAAGATGTGACTTGGGGCGTGAAAGTCCCCAAAAGGCAGTTGTTCGGGTGCTAAGACCATCAAATTGCCGGGGAACCAGCTTTGTTGCCAGAGGTGCTTTCCCGGGTTAGAATAGGGTGGATGAAACCAAACGAAAAATTACAGATTTTACTGACCAACGATGACAGTATTAACTCCCCGGGTTTGTGGGCGGCTGCTGAAGCGCTCGCCCCGCTGGGTTTCGTGCACGTCGTGGCGCCGCGCGTCCAGCAAACCTCTATGGGCCGCGCGCTCCCGCGCGAATCAGACGGACTCATTGATGCCCGCACCATGACGGTCAACGGCAAGGAATGGCAGGTCTACGCCGTGGGCGGGTCTCCGGCGCAGGCATTCTTGCACGGTTATTATGAGGTGCTCGGCTTCAAACCAGACCTGGTGGTTTCCGGGATTAACTACGGCGAAAACGTCGCCTCCGGCATCACCATCAGTGGGACGGTAGGCGCAGCCCTGGAAGCCGCCACGCTGGGCATCCCCGCGCTGGCAATGTCTCTGGAAACGCCTGTCAGCCAGCATTTCAACCTTTCACCGGATGTGGATTTTTCGGTCGCAGGCTACTTCACGCGCTACTTCGCGGAAAAGCTGCTCAAAACCGAAATGCCCTTTGATGTCGGCGTGCTTAAGGTAGACGTCCCCAACGACGCCACGCCCGAGACGCCCTGGGTGGTCACGCGCCAATCCCGCGAACGATATTTTTACCCGGTGCCAGCAGACCCAGACCAGGCGCAGGGTTCGCGCAACATGAGCTATGTGGTGAGGCTGGACCAGGGCACGCCCGAAGCGGACAGCGACCTGCACGTCGTGAAGATTGACCGCAAGGTGAGCGTTACCCCGCTTTCCTTTGATTTGACCGCGCGGGTAGATTTGACCAGCTTCCGCGCCTTGTTGGAGCGTTGAAACAGGTAGTGAATAAATAAAGAGGGGGAAGGGCGCTGGGGCTCACAACCGAAACTTTCAAAACATAAGCAGCTTTTGCTGCTTATGTTTTTAACTAAACTTCCGAGCTGATGTATAGGCCAACCTGAGACCGCTCCCTCGAGCCCTGAGCAGGGTGCTCCTGTCGCCGGAAACGCAGGACAAAGCGAACTACTGCAGGGAGCGCGTTAAAGCTCCGGCGATGATGCTTTAGATATTAAAGCGGATTTCGATAATATCGCCGTCCTGGATGATATAAGTTTTGCCTTCTACCCGCAGTCGGCCTTTGGTGCGTGCCTCGGCAGTACCGCCAAAGGTGATCATATCCTCAAAGGAAATGATTTCGGCGCGGATGAAGCCTTTTTCCATGTCAGAATGAATTACCCCGGCAGCTTCGCGCGCGTTGGAACCTTTGCGTAAGGTCCAGGCGTGCACTTCCTTATCCCCGGCGGTAAAGAAGGAATGCACCCCCAGCAAGTCGTATGAAAGGCGGATCAGGCGCGAAAGGCTGGGTTCGGTGATGCCGTACTCAGCCATAAATATTGCGGCGTCCTCGGGGTCCAGCGCGGCAATATCCATCTCCAGCTTGGCTGGCAGGCTCACCGACGTGGTATGCGGGTGCGGGCTGCGGTATTCCAGCGGAGCCTGATCTTCAGACTGGTTGAAAACAACAATCTGCGGCTTGCGGCTGAGGAACTGAAAACTGGAGAGCAGTTTGTCCTCCTCGGGCGTGAAAGCGTAATAGCGCAGGGGCAGCTCCTTCTCCAGCACCGCCTGCAGGCGCTCGAACAGGTCGATATCTTCCTGTATCAATGCCCGGTCGCGGGTGACGCCGCGGCGGTGCTCCTCGCGCAGGCGTTCCAGCCGGCGTTCCACCATCACCAGGTCGTTGAGCACAAATTCGGTATCCATGGTCTGGATATCCCGGATTGGGTCCACGCTGCCGGACTGATGCGGCACGCTGGGGTTCTCGAACTGCCGCACGACGTGCAAAAAGCCGTCCATCTGGGAGAGCATGTTGGAAAGCGCGCCCGAAAGGCCGTTTTTGCCCGCGCTGCCGTCCAAGCCGGCAATATCTGCGTAGGTGACCTTGGCGCGCACGATTTTCTTGGGGTGGTAAATCGCGCAGAGCTGGTCCACGCGCGGGTCGGGAACGTCCACGACTGCGGTATGGACTTCCATCTGACCGGAGGAGATGTCGGTGGGGATGTCCGCGCGGGTAAGCGCTTTATAAAGGGTTGTTTTGCCTGATTGCGGCAGGCC
>CAZPWL010000023.1:0-18648 GCA_964590535.1 uncultured Anaerolineaceae bacterium | reverse complement strand
GGATAGAACAGGATGGGGCCGAAGCGCGAATTACATAGCCCGCAAAAGTAGCGTGCCCCCACGGTGAAGGCGCCGGCAGTTTTCACGCCGTCATCCGTGCCTGCCTGGCTAATGACACCCACGCGGTAATCCGGGATCACCATCCCCAAAAGGTAGCCTGCCAAAAACGCGCGCTCTTCCAGCGTGGCGGAGGAGGTGTTCAAGGCATGCACGTTCGCGCCGGTCACCACGTCCGGAACGCCAACCGCCAGAAACTGCACAGCCGGCGCGGCGGCAGCCAGCGCGCCAATTTCAGCTGCTGGGGCAAGCGCGACGACCAGGCGAACAGTAGCTCCCAATTCCGCTGCGCTGAGCTGTTCGCGCTGTTCCAGGATTAATCCATTGGCGCTCGCGTACGCCGCCAGGTCCGCCGGAAGCGTCTGCGCCTGCGAGAGGTCGGCATTTGTTGGCGCCCAGAGTACCAGGTCCGCTGCTATCAGCGGCAGTGGTTCTGGCGTAGGGGCCGGCGTGGCGGTATCCGCGATAATCAGCGTCGGTGCGGAAATTTCCGTCTCCGTCGGCGATGCCGCGGGTTCGGTGGCAGTTGTACGCGCGCAGCCAGCCAGCAACGCCGCGGCCAGCAGTAACAGCCAGAAGGCTCTGGTAAATTTTCGGATGTCCATGCCGCCAATTTTACCGCATGCCGGGCTTTTGTTACATCTAAGTATTTACGGATTGAAAAACCGATACCAACGAACGTGCAAGCAAAGGCGGTATAATCTTTCTGACGAACGTCAGCGGCGCAGAGGACGATTACCAAGCTCGAGGAGACCGGATTCCCATGAATTTGCCAACCAGCCAAACCAGTCCGGACGGGTTTAATAACCTGCCTCCCAATCAGAAGCGCCGCATCCGCGTGATTATCCGCAGCGCCAACGCGGCGGAAATCGACAGCTTTCTGCACGACGACCTGCAGCCAAAGACCGCGCTAAGTCCAATTTACTTCGTCATGCTCGTGCTCAGCGCGATATTATTGGGCGCTGCCCTCGCCGCTGATTCCCCCTTGCTTTTGCTGGCAGCCCTGCTGTGCGCGCCGTTCAACAGTCCCTTGATGGGATTAACCCTCAGCGCTGTCATCCCCTCCTGGGGGCTCATGCTGCGCTCTTTCGCGGCGTTTCTTTTCACGGCCGCGGTTTATTTTGGCGCCGGCTGGTTGGCTGAGCTGCTGCCTGCCCGGCTGACCTCCGGGAAGGGGCTTCCGTTCCTGCATCTGCTACAGCACGGCTGGCTGGAATGGGCTGCGCTTGTGGTCGGCAGCGTCCTGCTGGCCGCCATGCTCATCCGTCAGCGGGAAACGCCCCGTCTGGCTTCAGCCCTGGTAACCGCGTTGGTATTTTTCCCGTTGGGGTTGGCGGGCTGGGCACTACAGTCAGGTTCTCCATACGCCAGTGCAGGGCTGCTTGTTCTATCCGCTGCGTACACGGCCGTAGCTCTCCTGTGCGCCCTGATTACATTCTGGGCTGCCGGGCTTCCACCGCGCCGCGGGGCGGGCTGGGTTCTGTTCGTTGTGACGATTGGATTGACCGTACTCGCTTTGTTTGGCTTTCTCTCCACCCAACACCACCTATGGCAAGCCGCAGCCTTGAATACCACACCGCCCCCTGTGGGCACCCCAACACAGCCGGGGGTGGTTCTGCGGCCGACCCAAACACCCCTGCCCCCTACCGCCACGCTGCCAGCCCCTACATCCGCGGTTCAGAACCCGGTTGTGACCGCTTTACCCAGCATAACGCCCACCCCGACGCTCGTCAGCGCCCTTATCCGCTCGGATTCTGGTGTGATTGTGCGCTCCGAACCCGGCAGCACAGCCAGCGTCGTCACCTACCTGAACGACCTGACAGAACTGGTTTTATTGGGCGAAAGGGAAGAAAAGGACGGGCTGTTGTGGGAAAAGGTGCGTTTGGCTGACGGAAAAATCGGATGGGTTTCTGCGCGCTTCCTGATTACAGCAACGCCGGCAAAGTAGACTTATTCCAAAATCAGTTCAACGTTTTCGCGCGGGATGCGGATGACCAGGTCATCCTCCCGCTGCACAACGACTGGGCGCATGACCAGTCCGCTGGCGAATTTTTCGGATTCTTCGGGCAGTTCAATAATCTCACCGGTGCTGCCGGTGTAGGGCTTGCCCAACAGCCGCACGCGCTTGCCCGGTTCCAAACGCAGCTCCTCGCGGAACAATCCCGGAGAGACCTGCGCCTTACCCGGCAGAATCAGGTCTGGCCGGCTTAGCTCGGAAGTATCCGCCTCGTTTGCGTTCAGGTAAACTGTTTGGCCTTCCATTTGCCGCAGCATGGTCTTACTCAGCGGGTCGATTTCATACTCCCCAGCCCCGACCAGCACCATCACCGGCAGTTGCGCTTGCTCCAACGCGGGCAGCAATTCTGGCATGACCGATCCCAGCACCAGCCCGGCCGGCTTGCGAGCAAGCAGAGCGGCAAACGCGGCTTTAGTTGCGGCATGCTCCACCACCGCGATTTTGCCTTGCAGGTCGGCGGCGGGCTGCTTTTTCACGGCGGCTGGCTCTGGCGCGTCCAGAGTCACCAACGCACCGGAGCTGTTCAGCCCGTTACCCCAAACGCCCTGCAGGAGCAAGCCCTGCACAGCAACCACCGCGCCGCGGTCCGGAATTATTTCAACAACGGTGCCCGGAAAAGTGGCCAACACCTGCAGTTTCTTCTCACCTAAGGCCAGGGTAATCCTGCCGTCCCGGATGGCCACAACCATTCCGTCCTGCGGAGCCCGGAAGATGCGCGAAATGAGCCCGGACTTTTGGGCGACCACATCGCCGGCTTTAATTGGTTCGCCTACCAGCCGCTCTATATGGCGGTCGATGTTTTTCGGATTGATCTTCAGCCCATTAATGACGTCAAAAACCTGGTAGCGTTCCGGCATTTTGATTTCCGCTACAGGTTCCCCAGCCTCGACCTCCTGCCCAATGCGCACCAAAACGCTGCCCGCGAAAGGCAGGGTGTAGCTGCGTAAAAACTGTTGATCGCAGGCTATCGCAAGGATTTCAGTACCCATGCTAACCGCCTAACTCCCACAGCCAATTGTAAAAAGCCTCGCTGCGTTTGTTTATCTCCTCAGGTAATTCCAGCGGCCTTCCACGCGCGTCAATTACTGTACCCACCACCGAGCCCGGAACCGTCACCCAGCCGCCCAAGCCGGGCAAGCCCATGCCTACGTCCGTCAGGTCGCTCGGGGAAAGATAAATGCGCATGGAGCCTTCCACGCGTTTTACTTCTCCTCTGCGCACATCCAGGGTTTCGCGCGCGCTCTCCCCCCGGTCAATTTCCAGGGTCAAAACCCGCCTTGCAGCGCGTTCCGGTGCATCCGCGCATATAACCGTGCCCAGGTTGGAAAAAACGCCCGAATCAATGAGCTGCACAGGCAGCAGGGGTTCTTTCTCCGCCAGGCTGCCCAGACCCGCCAGCAATTGGTCGTTATCCATCGCGAACGTCGTAATCCCGTGCGGCTGCAGCCCGTCCAGCGCCATCAACAGCGTCTGCTGCGGAGCAGGCACCCGCACCAGGCTTTCACCGGAAAGCAGGACGGGTTCATAGGGGTCCAATAAACCCATCTCGGGGTCGTACCCAAACCAGGGGAATAATTCCTTTGTGCGGCGCAAGGCGTAATGCAGGCGCACGCGCGTCCAGGCTTGCTCAATTGCCAGGTCTTCCAGCGTCGCGGGCAAAAAAGCCGGGTGCAGCTTTTTGTTGAACATGTAGACCGCGGCGGTCTGAGCGTCGATTGGCAGCGTGGAATAGCGGCTGGTCTCCTTGCCGACCTGTTCGGAAATGGGCGGGTGGCTGATCGCGCCGATGAATTCATCACCGCGTGAAGCGATGACAATCGTGGAGCTGCAGCCCACGTCCAGCGCCATGGCGCCTTTGCCCTCGGGGTTCATGCGGTCAATCAAACGCACAATGCGGCTGGCGGCAAAAGCGCTGGGCAGCGCTTCGCATTCCCAATCCTGTTCCAGCTCAGTCAATCCGGTCAACTGCTGCCGGCGCAGGCGGCGGAACGCGCCCAGCATGGCTGGCCAGGCCGCCGTAAGCAATTCCGCATCCGCGCGCGCCTGAATATTCAGGGCGCCGTGGAAGTCTTCCCCCGCCTCAAGTTCTTCGCGCGCGTAATCCGCTAACGCTTCGTTTCCGGCATAGACAATCTGTGGACGGATGAGCCGGGGCAAGCTTTGGTAGACGATTCGCAGGTTATCCAGCGCTGCCCGGACTGGTCGGAAGGCGCCCTGATTGACACCTCCGGCGCAGACAAATAGGTCGGCATTCGCGGCAATCAATTTTTCCAGCTGGGCGGTGGCGTTTAAATCGTCCTGAAGGTCAATTTCCAGCACTACTTCGGTGTAGAACAAACTGACGAGCCTGCGCAGGGCTGCCAAAGAGTAGCTATCGGACACGCCGACCAGCACCGTGCGGATGGGTTTTCCAGCCGAAAGGCTGAGCCCGCAGGCGCCCACAGTTTCCTCATCGCGAATGAGCCTTTGCCGCAGGTCGAGCAAGCGCAGGCCAGATTTTTCCTGCAGCCCCTCCAGCGCGCGCGTAACGCCCCCGCGCAGGTCCTGACCGGCAGCGGCGGTCGTTTCGGCGGTCGCGCTGCAGACGAGCGCGAAGCCTTCCTCGCGCTGCTCAAAAAGCCACGCGCGGGTGTTCTGCGAGCCAATATCAACACTCAGGGTTCTGCGCTTTTCCATCGCCAGCATCCCTCTACCCTGCCAACAACGCGAGGATGAACTCTTTCAGCCAGAGCATCCGCGCGATTAACGCGGTCAGCGCCGCGCTGTAAAAGCCCACAAAGAGCATCCCCAGGCTTATCCCGAGGAAAATCTGCCCCACGCTGGAGATACCTTCCACCAGGAGCGGCCTTTGGGTGCCGGCGCTTTTGCGGCTTAATCGATGGTGGAAATAGAACAGGACCGAAACAACGCCGAGCAGAATGAAAAGCGCTTCCACGATACCGCCCCAATCAACACCGGTATTATTTTGCAGCAATTCAGGGCTAAAGCGGTTTACCACGGCCAGCAGCTGGGGCGCCAATGTGCCGCGGGGGATGCCAGCAATAGCGATGGCAGCGCCGGCGCCGGCCAGAAATGCCAGCGGGAGCGTGCCGGCTTTTACCAGGCGCGGAATAAGCATCAGCGTCAGCAGCAGGCACAAAACCAGCGGTACCAGCCCCAGCCAGAACGCGTCGGTTCCGCTTTGCTTCAGGGGTTCGATCAGGCGCGGGAGGATAACTTTCGTCACCAGGACGGCAGCGGCGTATCCCGAAGAAACCCCGACCAGAACATACAGCGCGACGCGGAAGAAGAAGTTGTCACCCAGCAGGTAGCTGAAAATCATTACAGAAAGCGCGATACCAATGACACCCAGCACAACATCCATCGGGTTCATGCTTCTGGCTCCTTCGCGTGCCGCGCGCTCGAGTCAGCTTCGGCTTTGGAAAGGATGCCCAATAAAATAACGGCAATCATCACCAACAAGCCTGCCTGGAATGCACGGGAGGGCGCGCTCGTCAGCGGAGCCTGGTCCAGCGCTTGCGCCAGGACGCGGCCCTCGATTGTGCCCGCCGCGAAACCAGCCAACTGGCCGGCATCATAATAAGGAAGCAGCAAGGCGGTGTTTTGGCTGCTGGCCAACACCCCCAGCTTGCTGGCGCTCAGCCAGGGTCCGGCTTGTTCAAGCCAGTTCTGAATATCCGCCTGGGAATCTTCCAGGAGCAGGATGAGCTCGTAGTTCTGCAGCTCCTCTATGCCAGCGGGCACCGAAGCGCTTTTGTCGTCCGTTTTTAAGGCTGCTGCCAGTACGCCCAACCTGCCGCCCGCCAGGAACGCGGTTTCGCGCGCGGGGATTTCTGCCTTACGCGTCAGCGCGTCTGCCAGCCACAAACCATTGGGGTGCGTGGTCAGGAATTGCAGCTCCACCCCGCGCGTGTGCAAGCTGCTCAAAACCGGCGCGGCAATTTGTTCCAGCTCAGCACTGGTGGCAGCCTGGTATTCGAATACCACCAGAACTTTGTCGCCTTTTTCCAACCTGCCCAGCACCTCCTGGATTGCGACTGCTGGCGCGGGATTCTCGAGTTGTTTAGGCTTTGCTTCCGGTACAAACACCAGGACAAGCGCCAGCACCACAAGCAAGAAAGCGCCCAGGATAAACCGGTACCAGCCCCGGCCGCTCACACGCTGCGTTTTGGCAGGCGGGAGCCCCTGGCCTTCCTCCCCAATCAGATTCATCAAAATCTGCGCGTTTTCCTTTTGCCGGCGCAAGAGCAATAAATCCGCGGAGAGTTCTTCGCTCGAAGCCGGCTTTTCTTCCAATGCTACAGCCGCACCATCGGCAGCCAGACCCAAACCCTCCAGGACCGGTTCAAGCTGCGCAGCTGCGGGGCTTTCCAGGGATTCTTCCGCCTCCCCGGCTTCTATGGCTGTATCCTCCGCCAGTTGGGCTTCATCGTTGGGGCTTTCGGGTTCGGATTCGGACTCTTGCTCAGGCGCAATGTTTTTATCAGCCGCGGGTTCAGTTTCCGCGGTAGTTTCATCAGGAGTGCTTTCCTCTGAAATTTCACCCTCTTCAGGCTGGATTGTTTCAATTTCTTCGTCCGGCTCAGGCTGAGCTGCTTCTTCTGCCAATTCTTCGACAGTTTCTTCGTAAGGCTGCTCTTCCTCATCTGCTTCTGGCTGCAATTCGCGCACTTTGCGCAGCCATTCCGGCACGTCTTCGCCGCTATCCATGCTTTCCGGCGCGGGTCTGGGAGTCAGCATGTTTTCTCTGCGGGCGTTCTCGCGGACGCGCGCGATCCAATTTGCAAATTCCTCATCCACCCGCCCCTGATGGTCCTCACTGCGGGCAGCGTCGATTGAGCTGCCTTTCCGCGTGAGCTCGCCAGCAGCATCTTCTTCCTGTTGGGCGCGTTTGCGGATGCGCGCCAGCCATTCAGGCGTTTGTTCTTCCTCACCAGCAGGCTTTTCGGCTTCAGAATCAGCACTGTCAAATTGAGCGCTCTGTTCCGGAGATTCTGCTGATTTCGCTTCTTCATCGCGTGGAGGCAGCACATTCCTGAAGGCTTCTATCAGGTCGGACGCCGTCATTTCCGGCTCTTCCGGCAGCGCGGAATTATCTTCCACGCCTTCAATTCTAAACAGCTCTTCCAGGTCCTCACCGCAGTGCACGCAGCGTGTGGCCTGGGGCAGGTTTTCTTTCCCGCAGTGCGGACAGAGAATCATTTCCGCGCTCATCTATTCACCCCAGGGCCTTTCCAGCCCCAGCATCACGCGCAAGCCCATCAGCAGCGCGCCAATGCCGATTCCGATCAACAAGCCGCGCGCGCCAATCATGGGCAGACGCTGCAGATAGTTGATGACTGTGGTCAATACGGGGATGTTAAGCGCCTGCAGCAGCCCAAGCAATATCACGAGGAATACCAGCGCGCTGATGCCAAAGGAAATCGTCAACAAGGACCAGCCGCGGTTGCGGAAGATTTGCAGCGCGGCAGCGGTCATCACCAATGCCGCCAGGCCAAGTAAGCTCGTCTCCAACGGGAGTAGGAAAGCCGACACCCAGCGTAAATACGCGCTGTTACCCACACCCAAATACAGCGCGCCAATAAAACTAATCAGAAAAGTGCTGATCAGGATGATGCTGTAGATAAAGCCGCGTTTGCCGCGGACAATATTGCGTAAATGGGTCAGGATAAGCGTCGCGATGGCAACCAGCAGCGCGGCGGAGGCGACAATGACCGCCCAATCCAGGATAATATCCAGCCAACCAAGCAGAGGTTCGCCCAGGCTAAGCGCCGCGAGGATGAAAAGCGCGGAAGCCGCGGCAACCAGGATGGGGACAATCTTTTTCACTGCCACACCCCCAACAGCTTCAGCACAGCGCCTGCCAGCAATCCAAGCACAGCCAGTACCCGCAGCCAGTCCTGCGCGCGGACTGAAGCAGCCGCGCCGGGGTCTATCTCCAGAGCCGCCCCCGCGTTCAACGCGTCCTCGCCCAGGCAGAGCCGGGCGTTTGTGGCCAGTAATACCGCCTGCGCGCTCAGGTCATCCGTGCCGGCTACCAGCGGCAGGTCTTTCTGTTCCGCCAGGCTTGCCGCCAGGAGAATTTCAGGCCGTTGGCTCCCTATCAGGAAGACTCCCGCGTTGGCTCGGTAATTGACCTCGGGCAGCAGCCCCGCCAGGTAGGCATAGGGCGCCGAGCCCGCCAGCAAACCGAAATCGGGCTTAAACAATTCAGTGGCGAGCGCGTTCTGGTATTTTCCGTGGATAATGAGCTGGCTTAGCGCGGCGAGCGCGCCATCACCAGCCAGTGCTTGGGCGGGTTGGTCATTAAAGACCGAACGTCTGGACATCAGGCGCAGCACGGGCAATCCTGCCAGATTTGTGGGCGCGGGCGCGGAGAAAGCTTGGCTGCCGCCCAAACCAATTGTGAGACGCAGACCTTTTTCGGCGGCTTCGTGCATCAGTTTTTCCGCGTCCAGCAGGGCTTCGTTTTTACGCAGGTTTCGGTAGGGATGTTTGCGGGAAGTCACCAAGGCAATGGCCAGGCTGAGCAGTGCCAGGCAAACAATCGCGAGCGCGAGCAGATCAAGCGTGATCATCTCGTTCATGTTGAGAGGTCCAGGCGCATCAAAAAACCCCTTGGGAGAGGAATTCCCGCGGTTCTGCGTTGGGCGGGCAGAGCTGAAACGCAAGCCAAGACAGACCGCGTTTCCGGTTGTTGAACTTTCAGGTATGCGTCAAACAGCCCAACTCCCATAGATGAAGTATAGCATATTCATCGGTGGCAATGAATCAATTATTAAGGAAAGGTATGGTACTTCTCGTCTGGAGCGAAAGGAACAGGGATGTTTGCGAAAGCTGTCGTCGTTATCAGGTTGAAACGCGCACCCAACCTACGAACTGACGCTTTCAGGATTGTGGGCGCAGCATTGGTAATTAGCACAGCTTGGCAGCTGAGGGCGTTATGTCAGGATTATTTGCCCCTGCCGGTGATGGTCATTAGGCAGGTTGATTACGCGCCTGAGACCATGCAAGAACAAGATTATCCCCGCGGAGGCGTAATAACGAACGCCTGAGGCTGCCAGCCTGTTCAAATGTGTATCGCGTGCCCTTCCGCTGCTTCCGCCGCTTCCAATACTGCCTCGCTCAGGGTCGGGTGCGCGTGGATGTTTGCCGCGATCGCGCTGACAGGCAGCCCGTTGGCTTGCGCAAGGGTGAGCTCGGGCAGCAATTCTGCCGCGTCCGGCCCGACAATAGATGCGCCCAGCAGCAAACCGTTCTCCGCGTTGGCAATCAGCTTCACGTATCCGCCGTACTCCCCATACCCCAGCGCTTTGCCGTTGGCCTGGAATGGGAATTTGCCCACCTTCACGCTGAAACCCGCCTGGACGGCCTGCGCCTCGGTATACCCGAACGAAGCCACCTGCGGCTGGCTGTAGGTCGCGCGCGGAATCATGCGGTAATCCAGCTCGCGCGTGGGCAGCCCTGCAATGCTTTCCGCGCATAGGATGCCCATCGTCGAGGCGGTGTGCGCCAGCAGCAGTTTGCCGGTCAGGTCTCCGATGGCGCGCACGCCGGGAACGTTGGTCCGCATTTGCCCATCAACCATCACAAAACCGCGCGGGTCCAGCGTCACGCCCAAGCGCTCTAACCCCAGGTCTCTGGAATTTGGCTTGAACCCCACAGCCACCAAGGTCAGTTCGGTCTCCACGCTTTGCTCGCCTGCGTCGTTCGCGAGGCTTACGCGCGTGCCGCCCTCAATCTTTTCCACCGCGAGTACTTTTGTGCCGGCGTACACCTTCACCCCCCGCTTCCCCAGAGCCTTGGTCAGTTCAGCCGCCGCTTCGTCATCTTCGGCCGGCAGGATGTGCGGGAGCATCTCCACCAGGTGCACCTCCACGCCGTAAGCGCTCCAGATGGTGGCAAATTCCACCCCTATCGCGCCGCCGCCGATAATGAGAGCGGATTTGGGCAACTGCTCCAGCATAATCGCGTGGGAATAATCCAGGATTTTATCGCCGTCCGGCTCCATCCCGGGTACCACCGCTGGATGCGCGCCAGTCGCCAGGATTACATGCTTGGCGCCGAGGGTCTGGCTGCTGCCGTCGCCGGCTTCCACCTGTACTTCCGTCGGGCTGAGCAGGCTGCCGCGCCCATTGAAAACGCTGATGCCGTGCTTTTTCATCAAAAAGCCCACGCCCTTGGTCAGGCGCTGGGAGACCTGACGGCTGCGTTTGAATGCCGCGCCGTAATCCAGGCTTAGGTTGTCCATCTGGATGCCGTAGCTGTGGGCGTTGGTTCGCAGCAGGTACGCCAGTTCGGCGTTGCGCAGGAGCGCCTTGGAGGGGATACAACCGATATTCAGACACACGCCGCCCAGGTCTTTTTGCTCCACCAACGCGGCCTTGAAGCCCAACTGCGCCGCCCGCACCGCGCTGACATATCCACCCGGACCCGCGCCTACCACAACGACGTCAAAGTTTTCCATTTTGCTCCTTCTTGCTTCAATTTCTATCTTAAGGCAATTATACAGGTAGAATAACCCGCGGTCCGGCGCGTACAGGTCTGCCCGCCCCTGCTTGCACCCGACCTGAAGGCATGCTAAACTAATTTGGATAAGGAGAGCCCAAAAATCGGGCTATGAAATCGTGCCGCAGGATCTTGATTCGCTTCTTGCCCGTTTCCTTCCCGGCAGTTCTGCCGCGGCTGTTTTTGTCGCGGCAAACCAACGGATTAGCTCCTTTGTCCAGCCGGACCTGCGCGGTTTCAGCGCGAATATCATCCGCTACCTGGAAAATCGCGAGCCCACAAGCCCGGGCTCGGTGGGTGAATACCGGCTTTTTCACCTGGATAAGCGCCCAATGCTCCTGGTCAGCAGCCTGTTAAACGACTCCCTGCCTGTCAGCCTGCTCTTCCCCATCGAAGCCCGTTTTGAAGAAGTCCTGAACACCTTTTCCGCGCTCGAAAAGCTGCTGAACGCGCCGGAGCTGCCGGATTTGAGCGACCTGAAGCCGCGGAAAAGCAGCCCCGCAAGCATCCAACGCTGGCAGGACGCGCTCTTTGAAGCCCCGCCAGAAAGCCCTGCTGAGACGGATTTGCCAGCCCAGGCTGAAAGCCAGCCGGACGTGCAGCCCGCGTCTTCATCCGAGGGTTGGACGCTCATCTTCTGAAACTCCGGGAGGCGACCCTCCCGACCCTATCTGTAGAACTGAGGTCACTATGCCTAAAATCCTCTACCTTTTGGACGGCCACGCGCTGGCTTACCGCTCCTACTTCGCGCTTACTTCCGGCGGCACAGCCCGTTGGGCAACCAGCGCTGGCGAACCGACCGCCGGCGTGTTCGGCTTTGCCAGCGCGCTGCTGCGCATTTTGGAGCAGGAACAGCCTGATTACCTCGCCGTTTCTTTTGATACCGGGCGCACCTTCCGCCACAACCTCTACACCGAGTACAAGGGCACGCGCGCCAAAATGCCCGAAGACCTGCGCGGTCAGGTGGAGCGCATCCGCGAGATGGTGGACGCGTTCAACATCCCCCGCCTGGAAGTGGAGAACTATGAAGCTGATGATGTGATTGGCAGCCTGGCGGTCTGGGCTTCTCAGGAAGCGGGACTGGGCGTAAAGATTATCACCGGCGACCGCGACCTGCTGCAGTTGGTGACCAACCGCGTGGTAGTTTCTTTGCCCAACAGCAAAACTAACGTAAACGAGGATTACTTCCCTGAGGACGTCCAGCGCAAATTGGGCGTCTTGCCCGGGCAGGTGGTGGATTATAAAGCGCTGGTCGGGGATACCTCTGACAATATTCCCGGCGTAAAAGGCATCGGCGAGAAGACTGCCGTAATCCTGCTCGCTAAGTACGAAACTCTGGATAACATCTATGGGCATTTGGATGAAATAAGCGGCAGAGCAGGCGCCGCGCTCGCCGCGGGCAAGCAAGACGCCTACCTGAGTCAGGACCTGGCGCGCATCCGCACCGACCTGAAGCTGCGCTTTGACCTGACCCAGGCGGAAATCGACCGCTTCAACCCCGCCGCGGTGGAAGAACTCTTCCGCCAACTGGAGTTCCGCACCCTGACCCAGCGCCTGCACAACCTGGTCAAAAAACTGCGCCCCAGCCTGGAGCGCGCAGAGCAGCAGAGCCTGTTCGCTGAAGCGCCCACTCCAGCTCTGGAATTGGTCAGCAGCGGGGACTATACCACCGTGGTTGTGGATACCCCCGAAAAACTGCAGGCAGCCGCCGCGGAACTGGCGCCCGTGAGTATGCTTGCCTTCGACACCGAAACCACCAGCACCGACCCGATGAAAGCTGAACTGGTTGGCATTTCGCTGGCCGCGGAGCCTTTCCGCGCGTTCTACTTCCCTGTTGGTCACCAGAAGGGCAAGCAATTACCGCGCGAACTTGTTTTTAAAACGCTGCAGCCGCTGCTGGAAAACCCGCGCATCAGCAAGGTCGGGCACAACAGCAAGTACGACCTGATTTGCCTGGAGCAAGCCGGCCTCAGGGTCGCTCCCATCGGCTTCGACACGATGTTGGCGGAGTGGCTGATTAATCCCGATTCCCGCAACCTGGGTCTGAAAAATCTCTCCTGGGTGCGCCTCGGCGCGGAAATGACGCGCATCGAGGAACTGATTGGCAGCGGAAAAAACCAAATCAGCATGGCAGAAGTCCCGATTGAAAAGGCCGCGCCCTACGCGGCAGCGGACGCCGTGATGACCCTGCGCCTGGTGGAGCCGCTTCAGGCCGAGCTGGCTGTAAATCAGGCGGAGGGACTGAACCGCGACCTGGAGTTGAAGCTAATCCCCGTTCTGGCGGATATGGAGCAAAAAGGCATTCTGCTGGATGTGGAAATGTTCAGAGGCTTCGCGCAGGAGTTAAACGGACAAATCCAGCGCATTGAAGATTCAATCTACGAGCGGGTAGGCGAACATTTCAACATCAATTCCACCCAGCAGCTTTCGGATATGCTCTTTAAGCGCCTGGGCCTGGAAGCGCCCGACCGCTCCCGCAAGACCAGCGCGGGCAAGCTCTCCACTGCTGCTGGCGTTTTGGAGGGAATGCGCGGGCAGCACCCGGTCATCAACGAAATTCTGGAATACCGCGAACTGACCAAACTGAAATCCACCTACGTGGATGCCCTCCCACTGCAGGTCAACCCCAAAACCGGACGCATCCACACCTCGTTCAACCAGACAGGCACCGTCACCGGGCGGATTGCCTCCCAGGACCCGAACCTGCAAAACATCCCCACCCGAACCGAATTGGGCAGGCGGGTGCGGCAGGGTTTCATTGCCGCGCCGGGCACCAAACTGCTCTCAATTGACTACTCACAGATTGAACTGCGCATCATGGCGCACATCTCGCAGGACGCCGCCATGCTGGAGGCTTTCCGTCAGGGACAGGACATTCACGCCGCCACCGCCGCGGCGATTTACAGCATCCCGCTGGATAAGGTGGATAAAAGTCAGCGCCGGCATGCCAAAGCCATCAACTTCGGCCTCATCTACGGAATGAGCGCGTTTGGTCTGACCCGCGCGACGGAACTGACCCTGGCGGAAGCCGAAAACTACATCAAGGCCTACTTTGAGCATTTCCCGAAGGTGAAAGTTTGGCTGGATAACACGCGCGTGCTGGCAGCCAAACAGGGCTACGTGGAGACCTTGCTCGGCAGGCGGCGTTACTTCCCCAACTTGCAAACGGGCACAAACTACGCCATGCGCCAACGGGAAGAACGGGAAGCCATCAACGCCCCCATCCAAGGGACCGCGGCGGATATCATCAAGCTGGCGATGATAGCGCTGCCGGATGCTTTCGCGAAGGCGCGTTTGAACGGCTGCATGCTGCTGCAGGTGCATGACGAGTTGATTTTTGAGGTGCCCGAAAAGGAAGTTTCGGAGACTATCACCACTGCCAAAAGCGTGATGGAACACACCATGCGCCTGGACGTCCCGCTGCTGACGGAAGCGCGCACAGGCAGCACCTGGGGCGAGCTGGAGCCTGTCAGCGATTCGGTGATTGAGGATTTGACGGACGCCTGATCACCCTTCAGCCTTCCCCTGGGGGAAGCTGCCCGTAGGGCGAAAGAGGGTCTTTCTGCCTTCCCTTGGGACCCCAATGGTGCCCGCAGGGCGGAAGAGCGTATTTAGCCTTCCCCTGGGGGAATGTGACCGTAGGGCGGAAGAGGGGGTTTTGCAAGAATTGCGGAACAGACAAGCAAAGAACCCTCTTCAGTCTCGCTGCCCTCGCCAGCTTCCCCTTGGGGAAGCCTGGAAAAGTACCCCGCTCCTCGTAGCGAAGAAACTTCCTTACCCGATCAACTGCTCGCGCAACTGCAGCACCTGCCGGCGAATGCGGTCATCCGATTCAATCATATCCGCCACCTTATCGCAGGCATACATCACGGTGGTGTGGTCTCTTCCGCCCAGTTCCTCGCCAATCTTCGGCAACGAAACCCCTCCCAGCTCGCGCATCAGGTACATCGCCACCTGACGGGGCAGCGCCACGTCCTTGGAGCGGTCTTTGCTCAGAATGCGGTCGCTGGAAATCCCAAAGAACTTTGAGACCGTGCTGATGACATCGTTGGGCACAAGCACGCTTCGCTGCGGCAGGATATCGACCATGGCGTTGTTCGCCAGCTGCAGGGTCAGCTTCTCGCCGCTCAGGTCAGCGTATGCCAGCACGCGGTTCCAGGCGCCTTCCAGTTCGCGAATGTTCGCTTGTACTTCGCGGGCAATCATTTCCATAATTTCGGTCGGCACCTCGCGGTTAGCTTTCTCAGCTTTCGTGCGCAGGATTGCCAGACGGGTTTCATAATCCGGCGGCTGGATATCCACCGTCAGACCCCACTCAAAGCGCGAGCGCAGCCGTTCTTCCAGCGTGCTCATCGCCTTGGGCGCCCGGTCCGAGGTCATCACGATTTGTTTATCCTGACCGTGCAGGGTGTTAAAGGTATGGAAAAACTCTTCCTGCGTGGATTCTTTGCCGGAAATGAACTGAATATCATCGATCAGCAGCACGTCCACCTGACGGTACTTCTCGCGAAAGGCAGCCGTAGTCTTGGTGCGGATGGCGTTGACCAGGTCGTTGGTGAACTCCTCAGAGGAGACGTAAAGCACCTGCAGCCCTTGCTGCAGCACCGCGTTGCCAATCGCGTGCAGGATGTGCGTTTTGCCCAGCCCAACGCCGCCATACAGGAACAGCGGATTGTAGGCGCGCGCGGGGTGTTCTGCCACCGCCAGGCTGGCGGCATGCGCCAGGCGGTTGTTGGGACCAACCACAAAATTGTCGAATCGGTATTTGGGCGCCAGGTGGGTTTCGAACATATCCCGAACGGGTTCCTCCGGGCGGGCTGGTATCAGCACCTCTTCCGAGACCTGCTCAACAGCCTGGGCTGCCCAGACTGAAAAACGAACTTCCACCGGTCGCGCCATCATTCCGCTCAGTTTGTTCACGAGAGTCGCTTTCAGGCGGCTGTCCAGCCAGTCGCAAGCATACGCGTTGGTCGCGCCAAAATAAAACACGCCGGCAGGCTCGTCGAACCGGATGAGCTGTGTCTGCTTCACCCAGGTGTCGTAGGTCGCTTTGGAAAGCTCCATCTGCAATTGTCCTTGCGCTGCCTGCCAGGCCTGCTGTGCGTTCATGGCATATCTCCTGATGCCCCGCGGCGTTCGGGGGATAATTCTGATCGGAACAACAATTAACTAAGCGAATCACATAAATCCCAATGCTTAGGATCCGCTGTAAGAACCTCTCTTCAGTTGTTCTTCAGTTCGGTATGCCGATTCTAACATCCCACACCCCTGGCTTCAATAAGTTTCAGCCCTCCACGGCTTAAAACTTCCCAATTCTTTAAGATTCCCTAATCTTAATATTTATCAGAGAGTCCAAATAAATATCCCTGACCGGACGGGCTAAAAATGCGCCCCTAAATGCAAGGGGAACGCCTGAAACAACCCCCTATATATAGCGGGTAACAGCGTTATTTCGGAATTAATACCTGTAGGTGGGAGAATTTATTAGAGGTTTTCCCGGATATTAATCCAGCAGTTATTCCGGATAGTGATTCCTGTTTGTGAATCAGAGCTCTGCCGCGCGTTCGGCTACGCGCCAGACGCGCGATCTTCAGCGAGCATCATTTGTGCCGCGCGCCGTCCAATGTCGACCGCAAAGTTTGTCCCGCGGTCCCATGGATAGACCTGGCTCATGCTGGCAAAGTAAACGCCAGGCACAGGCGTCTTGATGGACGGGATGTTTTTGGAATGGTTCACGAGCGGAATGGGCTGGGCGTAGGGGGTCTTGGACACCCAGACTTTTTTCACCCAGTCCGGCTTGAATTCGGGGTTAATGCGCGTCAGGTGCGGAAGAAAATCCGCCAGCAGCTCTTCCTCGCTCTTCTGGAAGTTCGGGTGATCCACTTCTAAATAATCGCCGATGTAGAGAATATGGTCTCCGCCAAAATACTCGGGCTTCAGGAAGTTGGTGTGCTCCACCAGAGAGAGGAATGGGAAGCCCATTTGCTTGGGAATGTTGTACCAGTAATAGCCCTGCGGGGAGAGCGCGTGCTTTAAGGACAGCGTCATCACCACCGCGCCCATGCTCTTCAGGTTCAGCAAACCTGCCAGGTAGCCCTGCGGCAGCCCGGGTGTGAGCTTGGCCATGATGCCCGGCGAAAGCGTGACCAGCACCTGGTCAAATTCCTGCGCCTCCTTGCCGGCAAAACGCAGTAAAACCTTGCCGTTCTCTGCCTGTTCGATGCTCTGGACGCTGGTTTTATAGACAATCGCAGCCCCAAGCTCTTCCAGGCGCGCCGCGAATTTATCCGCGAAAGTCTGGAAGCCGCCGATGAAAGTGCCCAGGCGGGTGCTGCGGGAGTGCAGGCGCGCCCACATCCAGGCCATGTTGACCTGTTTGGCATAACGCTCGCCAAATTTGCCGATCATCATTGGCTCCCACATGCTCTCGTATACCTTATTCCCGGCTTTCGCCCGCATCCAGGCGTCGGTGGTCGTCTTTTCCAGGTTCCGCCATTGGTTGGTCAGGCGCAGGTACAGCCCAACCAGTCCGAAGCGGACCTTATTGATGCCCCAGCCAAGCCCCGGATAGAGCAGGGCAGCACTAATGGAATCAAAGGGGTAGAATTTGCCCTGAAAATACATCACGCTCACAGGCTTGGGAAAAATAACCTGGTCAGACCAGCCCAGCTCCTCAATCAGGCCGCGCATGTGTTTATCGGTCGTGAACCAATGGTGGTAGTAACGCTCCACCGACCAGTCCCAATGCGGCTCCTTAAAGCCGGCCGCCAAACCCCCGGGGCGGTCGGAAGCTTCGAAGACGCTTACCATAGCGCCAGCCCGCACCAGGTCGTAAGCGGCGCTCAAACCGCCGATTCCTGCGCCAATCACCGCGATGTTTTGTTTGCGCGTTTGTTCTGTCATGGCTTGTCAGTTTCCTCTTGCGCATCCACCGGAGATTCGGCGGGTGCCTCTGATTTTTCTTGGTCCGAGTACTTTTCTTTTAATGTGCCCACATCCGTGCTCAGCGCGAATCCCTCACGTAAGAAAAAGAGCGCGCCCAGGACCGTGATAGGCACCCACAGCGCCGCGCGCAGCAGCAAGGTATAGCCCAAAGCCAGCTCGGAGCCAATTCCAAACAGCACCAGCATGGCTTTGCAGGCCGCGTCAAAGGTGCCCAAGCCCCCCGGCGCCGCCGGCACCAGTAGGACGAGGTTCACCACCCCATTCAGGAGCATCAGGGTCATAAAGTTCAGGTTCATGCCAAGCGCGCGCATCACGCCCCAATACAAGCCGGTTTCACAGGTCCAGATGGCGATGGAAAGCAGCAGCACTTTCAACGTCTCCAAAGGAGAGCGCAGGCTGGAAAGCCCTGTGATGAAGCGCGCTACGATTCCGTTTAAAGAGCCGCGCAGCCGGGTGGGCGCCAAACGATTGATGACCCTAGCGCTGATTTTTTGGGTCTGAACCGGGAAGAACACCATAGCAAGGAAGATGAGCAGCAGCAGCAGGAAAACCGCGCTGCCAATAATCGCGCCTTTCTGGATGCTCCCAACCCATTCCGCGGCGGCCGGCATGGCAGTCAGTTGGCGCAGGTTCAGCAGCACCAGTCCCAGAATCACAATCGCGTCAAACAGGCGTTCGACCACGATGGTCGCCAGGCTGCCGGAGATATCCACCTGGTCTTTGGACTTGAGCAGAACGGAACGCAGCACCTCGCCAGCGCGGGCAGGGTAAACGTTATTGCCCATGTAGCCAATGGCCACCACCGGGAACAAACGCCGGATAGGCAGGCGCTTGAGTGGATTGAGCAGCACCTGCCAGCGCCAGGCGCGCAGCAAAACGCCAAAAAAGTAGAAGACCAGCCCCAGCAGCACCCAGGACCACTGCGCCTGTTTGAGGTACTGCCAGACCAGGGAAAAATCTACTTTGCGAAAAGCCAGGTACAGAAAGACCGCGCTGATTGCCACCCCAAGCCAGATGTGCCATCGTTTTAGTTTCATATGCCGATTTTACCATTGAGAGCGGCTGATGAATAATATTTGTCACCGTCGGTTGCCGCAGCGCGCAGGTGCCTTGTTGTGGGG
>CAZPWL010000022.1:16652-19201 GCA_964590535.1 uncultured Anaerolineaceae bacterium | reverse complement strand
AAGCGGCTTATCGCTCACGTTTTTAGGGACCGGGCTGGCGCTTGTGTTGGGCGAAGGATTAACCGGGCAAAACGCGCCGCTTATTCCCAGCGTAACCATTCCCTTGCTCTCGCGCATTCCCTGGTTTGGGCGGGTTTTCTTCGCAGATTTAAACTTGCTGGTGTATCTCGGCTACCTATTAATCCCCATTTCGTGGTGGTACATCAATAAAACCCGCCAGGGGATGCATTTGAGAGCTGTTGGGGAAAAACCAGCCGCGGCGGACAGCCTGGGTATCAACGTCTACGGAGTGCGCTACCTGTACACGTTTGTGGGCGGCTGCCTGGCTGGTCTGGCGGGCGCGTCAATAAGCATCGCGATTTCACCGGGCTGGTATAGCAACCTGACCACCTCCGGGCAGGGTTGGATAGCCGTGGCGTTGGTTATCTTCGCGCAGTGGAACCCTCTGAGGGCGGCATTAGGCGGGTATTTGTTTGGCATGCTGCGCCGCTTCATGCTCGATTTGCAGGGTCCAATGCTCTTATTCGGAATGCAAAATCCATTCTTCTATAATCACAACCTGGTATTCTTCCTGCAAATGATGCCGTTTGTGCTGACAATTATTGCGCTGGTGTGGGGTTCCGCGTCCGCGCGCAGGCAGCGCATCGGAGCGCCGGGCGCGCTCGGAATCCCGTATATTCGCGGGGAGCGAGGCTGACAAAAAGTTTTAGGTAAGAGGAGGCGATATCGCCTCCTCTTTTTGTTTTAGCAGCCGGCCGCGTGACCGCCATAAGTCGGAAGTCCAAATTGCCTCTTCAAACGTTAGAATAATCTCTGGCTTTTCCGCTTAAGCATTTTTGTCTATACGCGGTTAATTCAACACCGCCCGCGCGCTGCTGGCAATCACAGCCCGCTGCGCATTCGTAATCGGGCAGTACTCCGAGTTTTCCCGGCAGGTATCCTTGTTCTCCACCAACAAAATCGTCGCGTCACGGCTTAAGACCGCGTTGTGCCAGGCACCTTGCTTGACGTTGTAGAGCAAGCCTGGCTGCATCATTTCCACGTTCAGCTCTCCCAAGCCGTCCCCTCCGACCAAAAAGAGCACCGCTTTGCCTTCCAGCAGCACAAAGACCTCATCCGTCTCCAGGTGCCGTTCCAGATGGACCATTTCAGCGGGTTCCATATCTTCGCAGTAACGCAGCAGGGCAACCCGCCAACAGTTAAAGTCAATCAGCGGTTTGTAGCCGTCACCGGAATAAGTGCTTACTTCCAAGAGTTGGTTTTCCATCCTTTTTATCCTTTCGCCCCGAGATTAGAGAGGCGCCGTGCCGAGCCTGACCTCGACATAGACTTCCTCGCGGGGCTCGGCAGGGACCGGGACAACTGTCCCCTGGATTTCCTGCCCGTCGACTTTAACCTTACAGCTGTTCCCTGCGCCCACGCGGATGACGTTGATCAGATAACGCGTTCCGCGGAACTCCCGCACCGCCTGGAAACCTTCCCAGCTTTCCGGGATAACCGGCTGCACGCTCAAGCCGCCAAAGGTCGGTCGGATGCCCAGGATGTGCTGCGTGATAGCGGCAAAGTTCCAGGATGCGGTGCCGGTCAGCCAGGAATTTTTAGCTTCACCGTGCGTGGGGGCGTCTTTTCCGGCAATCATCTGGGCGTAGACGTAGGGCTCCGAGCGGTGCACTTCGCTGATTTGTTCACGGGCGGAAGGACATATGCGCGTGTAATAATCAAACGCGCGGTCTCCCCGTCCAATCTTGGTTTCGGCAATCATAATCCAGGGGTTGTTGTGACAGAAAATTCCGGCATTTTCCTTGTATCCTGGGGGATATGTGGATATTTCCCCCAATTTCAGGTCATAATGGGTATATGCGGGCTGTAAAATGACGATGCCGTGCGGCGTCGCCATCCGTTCCGCCACGGAATCTAGCGCGGTCTGCGCCTTGCCGTCTTCCACGCCCAAACCCGCCATCACGCACATCCCCTGTGGTTCGATGAATATCTGTCCTTCCTCATTGACAGAAGAGCCCACTGGTTCACCAAAGGCATCATACGCGCGGCGGAACCAGGCGCCGTCCCAGCCGGCTGCCCACACTGCGCCTTCCATCTGGCGCGCTTTTTCATGATAAAAATCCGCGGGCTGTTGGAAGAAGCTGGCGTTCTCGATACGGTGCAGCCTGGCAAGCTGGCTCATATCCTGGGCGGCAAGCACAAACAGCCCGGCGATGAAAACGCTCTCGGCAACCTTGCCCTCCTGGTTGGTGGTAGTCTGGAAGGATTGCCCCGGAGTGTCCGAGAAACAATTCAGGTTCAGGCAGTCGTTCCAGTCCGCGCGCCCAATCAGCGGCAGCCCGTGCGGACCGAGCGCGTTCAGAGTGTATTGCATGGAGCGCTGCAGATGCTCATAGAGCGGCATTTCAGTTCCAGGCTGGTTCTCGTATTGAACAAGCTCGTCCAATATGGAAGTGTCTCCGGTCTCCTTCACGTATGCGCTGACACCCAGAACGAGCCAAAGTGGATCATCGTTGAAACCGGAACCGACATCGTTGTTGCCGCGCTTG
>CAZPWL010000022.1:0-16642 GCA_964590535.1 uncultured Anaerolineaceae bacterium | reverse complement strand
GTTGGTACTGGTGGAACGCCCCGCCGTTTTGCAGTTGGGTGGCTGCCAGTTCCAGAATGCGCTCGCGCGACCTTTCGGGTACCAGATGCACGAACCCCAATAGGTCCTGATTGGAATCCCGGAAGCCCATACCGCGTCCGATGCCGGACTCAAAGTAACTGGCGGAGCGGCTCATGTTGAAGGTGACCATGCACTGGTACGCGTTCCAGATATTGACCATGCGGTTGGTGTGTGGGTCTGGGGTGTGAACCTGAAATTTTGCCAGCAGACGGTCCCACTCGGCTTTGAGTTCCACAAAGGCGCTGTCCACGCTCTGGGGCTGTAAGAATCGCTGCAAAATTGGTAAAACACTGTCCTTTTTAATAATCTGGGAACCAGGCTGCGCGAATTTATCAGCCGGGTCATTTTCGTGATAGCCCAACAGGAAGATAATCCTGCGCGCTTCACCAGGCTGCAAATGAAGCTTCAGGTGATGAGAGCCGATGGGCTGCCAACCGTGCGCCGCGGAGTTAGCAGACTCTCCGCGCTCAACCACAATGGGATTGTCCCAACCCCGGTACGCGCCCAGAAAATCCTCGCGTTGGGTGTCAAAACCCGCCAAAGCTTCGGAACAGGCAAAGTAAGCAAAGTGGTTGCGCCGCTCCCGGTATTCGGTCTTGTGGAAGATGGTGCCTGCCAATGGACTGCCGGCAGGGGCATTCCTCTGCGGGATTTCGACCTCGCCAGTGTTGAAATTGCGCTGAAAATTGGTTTGGTCGTCCCAGGCATCCCACAGCGCGAATTCCACCGCGGAGAACAGGCTGATTTCAGCCAGCGTTTCGCGTTGGTTCGTCACTGTAAGGTCCCAGATTTCCAAGGAAGCGTCCAAGGGCACAAAGAATTTGACGCATGCGTCAATTCCCGCGGATTTCGAGCGGATTTGGGTATAGCCAAGCCCATGCCTGCATTCGTAGGCATCCAGTTTGGCGCGCTCTGGCATCCAACCCGCGGACCAGTGTTTTCCATTTTCATCATCGCGCAGGTAAAGATAACGCCCGCCCATATCCAGCGGGGCATTGTTGTAGCGGTAGCGCGTAATCCGACGCAAACGCGCGTCTTTATAGAAGCAGTAACCACCGCCGGTGTTGCTAATCAGACTGTAAAAATCACGGCTGCCAAGGTAATTAATCCAGGGCAAGGGAGTATCCGGTCGGGTAATTACATATTCCCGGGCTTTGTCATCAAAATATCCGTACTGCATATGCTCTCCTTAGGGTGCCGGAACGCGGCAGCTGGCTTTTGCGCTGTACATAACAGCTCTCTGCGAGGTATTTCCCAGCCCATTATAAACGGCATTGCGCTAATTCCTGTTTGTTCCCCGGTAAAAACTGCCAGCCTGGACGTATACTATTACATGCGTTGGCAATTGCCTGGGCAATCCTCTACAATCACTGGTTGGGAAACAAAGCCTTATGAGCGCCGCAAACATGACAAGAGAAACGACATCAGTCTCCGAGCCTGAGCGTCTGGTCTGGCTGGACCTTTTACGCATCACAGCGTCCGTGTTAATCGTCGCGCTGAATTTGACCTCGGTGCAACTCAAAACCCTACCGCTTTCTTCGGAAGCCTGGATGCCTATTAACCTTTATCTTGGATTTGCCCGCGCAGCCACCCCTCTCTTCACCATGGTCGCCGGCATCCTTTTCATCGGGTTGGGCAAGCACCGTACTTTCAAACAGCTCTTGATGGGACCGGTCAGAAAGATTGCAGTAATTTATGTCGTGTGGTCAATGATTTACGCGACGTTTACCTTGCTTTCCACTCCGGCTGGCGGGGGCACCCTGCCAGGTCGCTTTTTCGCGCTGGTGATTAGCAGCCATTACCACCTGTGGTTTCTGCCCGTCCTGATCAGCCTCTATCTGCTTGCGCCTTTCTTCCAACTTATTATCGATCAGGGCGGCGAACGCGTGCTCAGGTACGCTGCCGTGCTGCTTATTCTGGGTTTGCTGGGGCATACCCTGGTGCTGAGCGGCGATTTTCTTCCGATGGCGGACTGGGTCAGCAGCATCGCGGAGAAATTTCCGGTAGGGAAAGTTTTGCTCTTTGGGGGGTACTTCCTCTTGAGTAATTATTTGCAGCGGTACTTTAATATAAGCCGAAAAGCCTCCGCAACTTTGTACCTATTGGGTCTGTTGGGAGCGCTTGCGAATGCTGGCGTAACGCTGCTAGCCTCACATAGGATTAGCGCGACGGATTTACGTTTTTCAGACCCGCTTTCGCTGATGACTTTCTTTATAGCTGCGGCTGTGTTTTTGGTTTTCAGAACGCAGGTCAGCAAAATCGCGTTTTCTAAGCGAGGGCGCTGCCTGATCGCGAATTTATCGCGCCTGACCTTGGGCGTGTTTCTGATTCATCCGCTGATCATTTATATTCTGGGAAAAGCCTTTGGGCTTACCCTGCTTTCATTCAGTCCAATTCTTTCCGTGCCGTTCCTGACCCTGCTGGTATTCTTTCTCAGCGCTGGTGTGATCTTCATCGTTAAAAAGCTGCCTTTCCTTGCCTGGTTGGCCTGAGCGCCAGATGGACAGAGATATCTTCCTACACACACAGTAAGGAGGGGCTTCGCGGCTGTATCCCTCTATCTACTTCAGGCAAATCCGCGGAGGTCATTAACAGCCAGGACAAGCGTATTGACATTGGGATGTCGCGGCAAAGTCTCCCTGTCTATCGCCTCACATGAGGGGGAATGTTTTTTTCTGGGATGCTTCGCCCTTACCAGGAATTGTTGAGCGTAATCGCAACCCGACCCTTTTCTGCTTCTTGTTATAATTCAAACGCAATGACACTCACCCAATCCATTGCGTAGAGGAGCCTATGTTTTCTTCGTTCAAAGAAGCACACGATTTTGTCCGCGCCCAGCGCATCGAATTGGTCGACCTGCTCTACTGCGACCTGTGGGGGCACCTGCACCATGTCACCTTATCCGCCAGAGAGTTCACCAAGGACGTAATGACGGAAGGGGTCGGGTTCGATGGTTCCAGTGTGGGGTTCAAGCACGTGAACGCTGGGGATATGGTGCTCATCCCTGACCTGTCCACGGCGTTTGTGGATCCCTTCCACAGCCAGCCAACCCTCGCCTGCCTGTGCAGCGTGTACGAAGCGGATACCAAGGAGCTTTACCAGTTCGACCCGCGCGAAATTGCCCGCCGCGCAGAAAAATGGATGATATCCACCGGCATCGCGGACAAATCTTTGTGGGGGCCGGAATTTGAATTTTACATTTTTGACCGGATCACCCTAAAAAACAGCCCCGCGTACACAATATGTCAGATAGATTCCGGCGAGGCAAATTGGGGAACGCACGTGAATGCCAACGGCTACGCGCTGCCGGATAACCAGGCCTACCAGGCGGCCGCACCCTGCGATAACTACTACGAACTCCGCGATGAAATTGTGGTAACCCTGGAAAAGCTCGGCATCCCGGTCAAGTACCACCATCACGAAGTTGGCGGACCGGGTCAATCGGAGATTGAAACGCCCCTGCTTGGTATCACCCAGGCAGGAGATGCCGCGCTGCTCGTCAAGTACGTGGTCAAGATGACCGCCATGCGCGCGGGCAAGACAGCCACCTTCCTCCCCAAACCCATTTATGGGTTGGCTGGCAGCAGCACGCATTACCATCAGCTGCTGACCAAGGACGGCAACAACCAGTTTTACGACCCCAACGGCCTGTCTTTGCTCAGCCGGACCGCCCTGCAGTACATCGGCGGAATGCTCACGCACGCGCCAGCCGTGATGGCCTTCACCAATCCCAGCCCCAACTCATACCGCCGGCTGGTACCAGGCTTTGAAGCGCCTATCAAGGCAATTTTCTCCGTCGCGAATCGCAGCGCGGCCATCCGCATCCCAAAGTACGCTACCGCTCCACAGGCTGTGCGCATGGAGTTCCGCCCCCCCGACGCCACCGGAAATGCCTATCTATCCATGGCAGCCATGCTGATGGCGGGTTTGGCCGGCATCCAGGCGGGCATTGATCCGACTGAGGCTGGCTTCGGACCGATCTACGACAATATCTTTGATTGGTCTGAAGAGCGGCGCGCGACCATAAAGTCCCTGCCAACTTCGGTAGATGCTGCCATGAGCGCCCTTGAAAGCGGTGCTTCATTCCTGACGGAACACGGGATTTTTGACGAAACTCTGATTCGCACCTGGGTTAATACCAAGCGAAAAGAGGCAGATCGGGTTAATCAACGTCCCAGCCCGTTCGAGATTGAGAATTATTACGACTGCTAATCAGACAGCCGGCGCGCCGTATCGGCTGCTTCGGTTTTGAATTTTAAGATTCAGCAGCGTCAGAAAACTGCTTAGCCAAATTAACTAAAAGACAGGCTGTGGAAACGCAGCCTGTCTTTTTTGATTAATGCTTCTATTACGGCTCTGTTGGATACCCAGCATTCACCCAGGCTTCAAAGCCGCCCAGGATCGGATTGGCTTTGGTGAAACCTGCCTGC
This sequence comes from uncultured Anaerolineaceae bacterium, assembly GCA_964590535.1. Classification (GTDB taxonomy): domain Bacteria; phylum Chloroflexota; class Anaerolineae; order Anaerolineales; family Anaerolineaceae; genus Mesolinea. The sequence goes on along the minus strand of CAZPWL010000022.1, from coordinate 12,152 downwards.
AGCATCAGGAACGCCGCACGGGCGCTCGTGTTTTCTGCTGGTCAGGTACAGTAGGTGATGTACCATTGGTCCGGGTCCAAAGCCGCAAGATCGGATTCCAGACTGTCAAGCGGCAAATTGATCGCCCCGGCCGCGTGCTGCGCCGCAAACTGCTCAGCGGAACGCGTATCCACCAGCACGGCTTTACCATCGCGGACGGCTTGATAGGCCTCCTGGACGCTGAGCCGGGGTACGTCATCCTGTGATTTGATAATCGGATTGCCGCTAAGTTCGCGTACGCCCTGGTAGACCAGCACCCCCAATCCAACCAGAACCGCCGCGATCAAGAGGATAACCGGCAGCGGAATATTCTTTTGCTTTACTTTTTTGGCAGGTTTTTGCATAGCGCACCTCAATGCGAGAATTTTTACATATACGAAGGCAAAAAGAAAATAAACGTACACGCTTCGGCTTCACGCCGTGAAAAGACCTCGCGCCGGTCCTCGGCCTGTTTGTTGTTCCTCCGGACTTCGTGCTTGATTTTTCTACCGCCGGCTTTTATAGCATTGCTCAGGGAATACTCACGGCAAGGCTTATCCCGGCTTAACAAAAAAGAGACCGCAGCCAGACGGTCTCTTTAATTTTCTTGGAATGTACTTAAATGAGGTCCAGCCGACCCGCGGATTTCAGTCCGTCTGCAATTTTCCGAACGTCCTGAACGCGGTCTTTACGACAAATCAAGAGCGCGTCCGGGGTGTCTACAACGATCAGGTCCTGCAAACCGATGCCAGCAATCAGCTTCTGATCGCCGACGATGAGCGTACCGCTGCAATCCAGCAGGACCGTATCGCCTTTGATGGTATTCCCGCGCGCGTCCTCAGGCAGGAGTGTTTTCAGACTGTTCCAATTTCCCACATCCGTCCACTGCATGGTAACCGGTAAAACGACCACCCTCTGCGCGGCTTCCATGATGCCGTAATCAATGGTCTGTTTGCGAATTTGCGGCCAGATTTCTGCAAGCGTCTCCGGGTACGCGGGCGTGTTTATCGAAGTACCTATCGCGGTGATTTGGTCAAAGAGCTCCGGCATCTGGCGCGCAAACTCGTCCAGGATGACGCTGACCTTCCAGATAAACATGCCGCTGTTCCAGGAGTAATTGCCGGCTTGCAGCATCTGGGCGGCACGTTCCAGGTCCGGCTTTTCCACGAAGCGCAGCGCTTCCAAGACCCGGAAACCAGCAGTCTCGCCCACCAGGTCCCCCTGCTGGATGTAGCCGTACTCAGTCGACGGAAACTCCGGCGAGATTCCTAATGTGACCAAGTAGTCACTTTTTGCGGTAGTAAGTGCAGCGCTTACCGCGTCGCGGAAAACTACCTCGTTTCCGATGAAATGATCCGCGGTTAGCACAGCCATAACAGCTTCCGGGTCACGCGCAGCCAGATGAACAGCGCTTAGCGCGATGGCAGAGGCGGTCCCCCGCCCTTCCGGTTCCAAAATAAAGTTTTCTGCGGGGATTTCAGGGACTTGCTCGGCAAGCACAGCGGAATGCGCGGCGCCAGCCACAACGATAATTTGCTGGGGTGTGAAGAGCGGTACAAGCCTTTCCACGGCAATCTGGAACATGCTTTTTTCACTGTACAGACGCAGCGCGGGCTTAGGCAAGCGCTCGCGCGAGATAGGCCAAAGTCGGGTGCCTGCCCCGCCAGCCATAATAACCGCGTAATTCATACCGCCTCCGGAAGTACTGATTTTCTGGAATTATAGCTTAATCAGAAAAGCCAGTCCCCTACTCCAGTTTGTATGAGGATTGTTTTTGAACAATAACCTATGCGCATAATGCTTTAAGCGCTTGAATGCGCTTCAGCTGGCAATTCCCCGCTATATCAGGCTGAAGCTGCGTACTAAATGAAACAGAACGCATCCTGGCAAGAATTAACATTGCTGGGATATTACTACGCGCAACAGTTTCAAATATTGGAGAGGATTTCCAACGTTATTGCGCCTTTTAAAGAGTCGGCCGGGGAGTTTATCTTCAATCTACACACAATATTTCGCTGAAGATTTGTGGGGTACATAAGCCTGTAAGGAATCTTTGGTTTCCGGGGCACGCTGCTTGCGCGCAAATATACAGCGGTTTTTAGCAGGAATTTGCCCAGTGTTCAGGGGTGGATTTCAACCCAGCGGCCTCCAACACGTGGAGACCCTATCAAGCAGGGGTTATGCCTCAGCAATGCCCAGCGCGTCAAGGGCGCGCTGGAGCAGCTGTGCGCGGGTTCTTGTATCTGGCGCGGATGCCATCAGCGCTTCCAGGTCGTCCGCACCGGCGGTGACCAAAAAGCTTCTTCCAATGTACCCCGAGCGTATGCGCTCATGTTCGCGCCAGAGAAGCCCGGCCAATTCCGGGGCGGGCAGCGCAGCCAACCGGTCTGCCGGTCCACCTGCGCCGGTCGAAGTCTCCAGAGTTCGGCTCACGGCAAAACTCAGCGGACTGTGAATGGATTCACTGAGGCAGCCGTGAATCAGCCAGGGAAGGAAGTGGGAACGATAATCCAGCGTCAGGATACGTTCCCGAAGGACAGGATTAACTCTGGCGAGGATCAGCTCCAGATTCCATTCGTTTCCGGAGAAATACCCCACCACCCCACTCTCACGCGACTCAGGCACCAATTCTTCCGTCATGGTATCTGGATGGATAGTTTTTTTAGGGAAAAGTGATGAATCTTTGAGTCTAAGTAGTATTTTTATTATGGTCTCAAACTGACAAATACCCGCCTCGACAAGCGTCTCAAAATGACAATTTAGACTGTCGGCTAATGTGTCAAAATGACAAATTTGAACCTCATCTAAAGTCTCAAACTGACAAATTGCGCTGGAGACTAAAGTCTCATAATGACAAATTCGGCCAGAGTCAACTAAGAGCGCTTTCCGCAGGAGCTGCGCAAAGACATTCTCAGACGCAAATGACCGGAGCGCCTGCAGCTGTTCAGCGTTTTGTTCTCCAAGAAGATAGGCATATAGAGCGCCTTTAAGTATCTCGTCTGAGGCTGTCAGGCGCACCTCTTCCACCCGCAGCTGCCAGTCGGTTCCGCTGCTGCCCGCCCGGGTATCAATCCTACGAAGATATTGGCTGGCAAGTAGACGGTTGGCTTCGCGCCAATCCCGGGTGTATTGGGTATCAGGATTGACCTGTTCTTTGCGAGGTCGCCCGCGCGCGCTGGTTTTTTGGTGGGGGATGCGGGCAGGAAGCGTTTCGGAGCGGATCCACTTTTGGAGGGTAGGCAAACCGCCCGGCACCCAATACGTGTTGCGGTCTTTTCCGCGCGCCCAATCAATATAGCAGCAATTCTTGCTCATCAGGTAGAGCATCCCCAGGTCCGCGCCCAGGTCCGGCAGTACCCGATGAAACCAATACCACGGAACAGCCAGGAAGCTTTCCGGCCGGATAAGATGCGCTGCTAGCCGGTCGCATAATCCGGCTAGAGCCGGGGTAAGGCGGGAATCGCCAAGGGCTGCCCGCACCACTTCGTGTACCGTCACCGCGGTCGAAAAAAGCCCGTCACTCACCGGTTCAGGGGCGCGGTAGGGGAATACAAGCATACGGTCCCGCGGCGTTTCCAAGGCGTGTTTAAGCGTTTCTGCGGGGGCATCCTGAATCCCAGATTCCAGCAGCCACCGGTACAGGTCTTGCGCGTCCCCTGGTGTCAGCAAGAGCCCGCGATAGGTGTAGGTGTTGGGTTGACGAACGATTTTACCGTTCACGAAGCGGTGGACCGGCTCGGACCGGCTAACAAACCAATCCAGCGCGCCGCTCTTAAAGACGCGGAAAAAGGTTGCGCGGCTGATAACATGTCCAAGCATCGCTAAAAGGCCGTCAACATCGATGGTCACCGCGTCCCCCTGGCGGGGATAAAGCTGGTCGGCGCCGTGTTCACGCGAACGCCGATAGAAAGCCTGCCTGAGCGCGCCGGCAATCAGCACCGCGTTGGCACCGACAAATGGAACAAATCGAAGCAAATAGGCAGGGAATGCCGCAATCGATTCGGGCGCAAAAATGGCCTGGGTGACATCTGAAGCGCCAACCTCAAATGTTAGGATGCCATCATCCATAGCGGACAGCGCGCCAAGGGTGTGCTTCCGCGCTTCATCTGTGCCCATGGGCACAGATGAAGACATTGCCAGGCGGAATTCTGCTCCGGTCAGGTCCTGGACAACAGTTTCAATCAAAGGGTAATAACGGCAAAGATTGGCATATACCATTGGAGGGGCAGTCAGCTGGTAGCTGCCGTCAAATGTGACCGTGGCGGAATCAAGCAAGCGGCCCAAAGCCGCATCTTGTTTAGCGGTCAGCGCCGCTTGAATTTCCAGCCAGGCATTTGTTTCAGAGTTCATCAAAAAACCATCAACCGCAGGCCATCCCACATGTGAAAAAATTAGCCTGCAAAATTCTCATAATGCATCAATTCCTTCATCAGTCCCGTGTTAAAGACCGCGCGGACCAAGCTCAGGAACAAAAAGCCGGTTCTTCCTGAGCGCAATATGTTCTTCCAGATGCGTGCTTGCTAACGCCAACGCGTTGGTAAGCGAGCCATTAGCCTGGTCAGCAATGGATAACGCAGCTTGTTCAGGCAGCAGCGCAAGCGGATCAGCAGCTCCCGCCATCCTTAGGCGCGCGTACAACAGACTGGCAACCTCTTGCAACCCGGGCGCGCGGAAGGGAACATACAAGCCAAGGAATTGATTCAGACCGCCAATATTACTGGTGGTGTTGTTCAGGTCTTGAAGGAAGATTAATGTGCGGATTTTCTTGGTATTCTCCACGGACCAGGCGAGAAGTTGGGTAAGATACTCCTGGTCTACAGGCGGTCCGTCCAGCACCAACAACAGCTCGTCGTTGTGCTCATCAAGGTACTCAAAGATGCTTTCGATGCGGTTGGCGTTGGAGCGCGCAGAGGGGAGACCCAGGGTTTCGATAACCGCCATGAGAAAATGGCGGGGCTCGGTCACAGTGTTGGTGTTCATGTACAGACCCAAAACAGAAGCTCGCGCGCTGCTGAGGTAGCGGGTAGAGGCAACTTTCATGGCCAGCATGCTTTTACCACTGCCGACCGCGCCCGCGATAACTCCTAGATTTTTGGAAGGGTCCTTTTGATCCAGAATGAAGCTGGATGCCACTTCCAGAACCCGACGCTGTTCGTTGATGGAGGGGTAAAAGAAACGGGTGTCCGGGTAGTGTAAAAATGGATGTTCAAGCAAACCAACAGAAAGCAGGTCCAGAGTAGAAAGCATGGTGCGGCGCTCCTTTTATGTATAAATAGGTTAGCATGCGCAATGAATTAAGTCAAGTGCTTAATATTATCCACCCACTTAGCGTAACTGACAAGATATTGCAGATAAATAAATTGGAGTAACTTGTAAATAGCAGAAAATAATGTAAAATGTACACAAGCGATTTTTTACCTAAAAGGAGCGCAGAACGCCCATGGCAATTATATCTCTGATTAACCGTAAAGGCGGGGTGGGGAAGTCCACCATCAGCATAAACCTTGCAGCCGGGTTAGCGATTTACGAGTCCCGCAAAGCCAACCACAAGCCCGTCCTGCTCATTGACATGGATGATCAATTGAGCGCGACCATCTCCGCGATGGGCGGTGGTTTGGATGATCAGTTTGTGCCCATGATTACGGCGGAGAATAACTTCCCGACAGCGCTGGCAAGTGGGTATGGGGCTTCGGATACCTTGATAAATGATTCCTTGTTACCACGCAAGCGGAGCGAAAAAGTGCGTATTTTCCGCACAAACAAGGCGCGCATGGAAGGTCTGGAAGCCGCGCTGAAGACCAGGGAAGACCCCGCCTTCCAGCTGACCTATTTTCTGGAATCGATTAAGGACGAGTACTCCTACATCATTATCGATAACCCCCCATCCGCTGGAATCGTGCCCATGAACTCACTCGTAGCCAGCACCCATGTCCTGATCCCGATCGAACCGGATGGCTTGAGCCTGATTGGTCTGGCGGATATTTTGCGCATGATCGAAGGGGTCCACAAAAACACCAACCCGGATCTGAAAATCCTGGGCATCATCCCTTCGCGCTTTCGCATGATCCGGCGCCAATCGCGCGATGTCATTGAGGATATGGAAAGAATGTACGGGCACTTGCTGCTGCCGTACATCAAAGACCTGGCGGAAATCTCCGCGGCGACCACGGCTGGTTACGATATTTTTTCGTTTTGCCCGGAGAAATCCCAGGCTTACCGCTGCTTTTCCAATCTAGTGGACGCTGTCATGGGAAAGTTGGGGCAGGCTTAGTTTGCATGGGAGATGGGGTAATCCAATTTATTTGTGCCCATGGGCACAGTTCGGACAGCACGAAATGACGAAAGGAATCTGAAAATGGCAGAACCCAAGAAAAAAGGTTTTGGAGATCTGATCAATATCACCAGTGATGCCTTTGGGGCAAGCACGAGCGATTCGGAAGCGCCCTACACGGAAGGCGCGCCGAAAATGGTAAACAACCGCCAGAGCGTATACCGCGTGCCGCTTTCCATGATCAAACCGGACCGCTTCCAAGCCCGCTTTATGCTGCCTTTTGAACTGCGGGAAGATTTCTACTCGCAAAAAGCTGGCTGGGCTGAGACCGTACGACGTTGGCTGAAGTTGGCAGAATCGGATCGGCTTATTCGCCGCGAGATTGAAGAGCTGATCGCGCTTGGGGATTCGCTGCATGATACCGGGCAAATCAAGCCGGTCACCGGGCAGGTGATTAACGTCGGCGGCAGAGACGTGTTTCAGATGCTGACCGGCGAGCGACGCTTCTGGGCGACCGCTTTGAAGTCCGTGCGCGAAGGGTTTGAGGATGAGCCGTACGTACTTGCCCTGATTGACAATCAACCCAGCCTTGAAAAGCAAATTGCGGAGAACATGGCATACAAAGCCTTGACTCCAGTCGGAAAAGCCCGGGCGGCAGCCCGTATGGTTTTGGAAGCCAACGATATAAAACCGGACAACGCCCAGGATGAGTTCGCCTATTTCCGCAAAATCAACGATGTGCGCCTGAGTGATGAAACCCGCGATGTGCTGATGAAGACTCTCCAACTGGAGCGTACTTACTACGGACGTCTGATGAAGTTCTTTGAGCTGCCCGAGAACCTTCTGGAGATTTGCGACCGGGCTGAGATGCCCGAGCGCGTGCTGCGCGAGATTGTGGCCTATGACCCTGAATATTGGACGGGAGCCGTTCAATACTATGCTGAACATGAAGGGCGTACCTACCAAGACGTGCATGCTTATCTTGAGCGTGCAGCTGGTCGGGAAAAACCCCGCGCGGTTCGCTTGCCGACAGACCCGGCGACCAAATCGGCGCGTTCCATCAAACGCGTACTTCTGACAATTGAGGAACTTCCCCAGGAAGATAAAATTGGAAGCCTGGCGGATGCCCTGATTGGCGAGACGGACAAAGACGAAGCCCGGCGCCTGGCGAGCCACCTGGAACAGCTCAGCGCGGCAGTCAAGCTCAGGCTTGCCAATCTGAAGTGAGCAGCAGTTAATTAGTGAGGATGCGCCGCGTTGAAGCCCCCAACGCGGCTTTCTTTAATTGACGTACCTTTCCGAGGGCGATGGTTGCCAGAAGACAATAACCTTTTACGATTGGAATTCGTATGTTTGAAAATGTAATTTGCGATTATATCAGTGTACTTGTGAAAGAAAGGTTGCGCATAGGTATTCTACGGAGTGTCTAAAGTCTCAAAATGACATATTCAGGTAATCACGCATATCTGCGCGGGGGATCTGCGAGGCATACGAGGCGCATTAAAACACAAGCCAGAAATAAGTTACCGGCCACTCGAAGTGGCAAAAATTGGCGCGGGGCACTTTCCCTAAAACTTGCGTTTTCAGATACAATACAACCCCATTGCATATTGAGGATAATTAACTTGAATAACAAGAAAAATGTAAAACTTATTATTGGTGTTGTGGTGATTGCGGCAGCGCTTTTGTATCTGGTCATCAGTTCAACCCTCTCCCAATCCCAATACTTTATGACCGTTGAAGAATTAAAAGTTGGGCAGACCGAGCTGGTCGGCAAGAATATCCGAATGTCTGGTGTGGTCCTGGGTGATACGATCTCTTACGACCCGCAAACCCTGGATCTCAGCTTTGAAGTAGCCCAAATCCCCGGCGACCATGAGCTCATCAAAGAAATGGGCGGCATGTCCGTCGTACTTGCGCAGGCCGCGCATGACCCGACACTGCCAAAAATCCTGGTGCATTACAATGGCCCTCGCCCTGATCTGCTGAAAGACGAAGCCCAGGCGATCATGACCGGAGCGTTGGATGAATCCGGCGTGTTCCAGGTCAGCGAGCTTCTGTTAAAATGCCCGTCCAAGTACGAAGCTGAACTGCCTGCGCAAAGCAAGTAATCTACAACCTCGAGGTTTTCATGTTCTATGTTGGTTTATTAACTTCTTTTCTCGCGCTGGCTGCCAGCGCAGCCGCGTTTATCCTGGTGGTTATCGCTCTCTCGCGCAAACAAACGCAGCTTTCTAGCGCTGCACAATTGCTGACAAAACTCGGTTTCCTGGCGCACACTGCCGCACTGTTATCCCTGATGATCATGCAGGTTCTTCAGGATTACTCGAACGTTTATGTCGTCTCCGTAATTAACCCGGCTATGCCATGGATACTCAAGATCACCGCGCTGTGGGGTGGTCAGACCGGTTCGCTTTTCTTCTGGAGCTGGATGATTTCCCTGTGTGCCTTCGTGGCTGTGACCGGAAAAAAGCGATTGCTCGATAATTGGTCTTTTTTGGTGGTCTGCCTGAACCAAATCCTGTTCCTTGGGCTTTCGCTGTTCGCGGATAATCCGTTTACGCGGGTCTGGGCGCTGGAAGACGGCAGCCTGGTGACCAGTCTTTTCGCGCCCCAGGTGGGTGCAGTGGTGGAAAAGCTAAACAATGGAATGGGATTGAACCCGCTGCTGCGCCACCCCGGCATGGTGATCCATCCGCCTCTCTTGTACATCGGATACGCGCTCTATATGGTACCTTTTGCTGTCGGGATCTCTACCCTCGCGCGCGGCTCCCAAAGCGAACACCTGCTGGACCAGACCCGCACCTGGTTATTAAGCGCCTGGGTTTTTCTTGGTGCTGGGATTGTGCTCGGCAGCTGGTGGTCCTATGATGTGTTGGGGTGGGGTGGTTATTGGGCGTGGGACCCGGTGGAAACAGCTTCGCTAATGCCATGGCTTGCCAGCACCGCGCTGATGCACAGCCTGCTGTTGGAACGGCGCCGGAATATTTTCCAGCGCTTCAACGTACTGCTGGTATTGCTTAGTTACTTGCTGGTCGTCTTCAGCATCTTTGTTACCCGCTCTGGGCTGGTAAATTCGGTGCATGCGTTTGGAGAAAGCAGCATTTCAATCCCGCTCCTTGTCTTCATGTTTGTTTTGCTGCTTGTTTCGATTGTCCTTTTGGTTTGGCGCTGGAAATCGTTGAACAGCGAGTGGAAATTTGGATCCGCCTTCAGCCGCGAAGCCCTGTTCCTCTACACCAATATCATCCTCATCGCCCTCGTTCTGATCTGTTTGTGGGGGCTGGTTTTCCCATTAATCAACGGCGCGCTGACGGGCGTGGAAATGACACTGCACCGCGGATTTTACGACCGCAGCACCACCCCGCTGTTTGCCCTGCTGGTCGTACTGATGTCTGTCTGCCCTCTGGTGGGGTGGAGCGCGGCAAAACTTCAACAGCTTGGCAAAAAGCTCTGGATTCCGCTGGCTGCCGCGATGTTGGGTCTCTTGGCTGTTTTTCTGGGCGGCGTACGACAGGCTTGGGCGCTTGGCGGCATTTTCATTGTCATCCTGGGCTTCGCGACGCTTGTGTACCTGACAGTAAAGGACGTAAAAGCGGTCGGCCTGACGCGGTTTCCTAAGCTGTGGTGGAATCAGCGCGCGCGTTACGGCGCCTGGCTGGTCCATGCCGGCATTCTGATGATTGCGCTTGGCATCATTGGAATGGGCAATCTCGCTGCCAGCATCGAGGGCACCATGGTCCCGGGTGAGAAGATGCCGCTGCGCGGGTATGAAATCGAGTTTGTGTCTGTGAGTGAGAGTTTTGAAAACCCTGAGTATATGACCGTGAGCGCAGAAACGGTGCTCTACAAGGACGGTAAGGAAATCGCGCGCTTGAACCCTGCGCAGCACATATACCCGGACCGCGAACAGTACATCACCATCCCCGACGCGCATGCCACGCTTCGCGGGGACGTTTACACGCTGCTGGCGGGTTATGATGTGGATGTTCCCTACATCACCCTGCGCCTGTCGGATAATCCTCTGGTCAACTTCATGTGGATTGGCGGAATTTTCATGACGGTAGGCGGCACGCTGGCCGCGACCTTACCCGGCAAGCGCAGCGAGCGAGAAGAGGAAGCACAAACTGTGGAGGAAACGCTTGAATCTCCAAGCGCGGCAAATCTCTAAGTCATACGGCGCTCAACGCGTGTTGGACAAGCTCGACCTGTCTATTGCGGAAGGCGAGGTCGTGTGCCTCCTGGGTCCGAACGGAGCCGGGAAAACCACGCTCATCCGCACCCTCAGTGGGCTGCAGAAACCCGACAGCGGAGAGCTTTATTGGGCTGCCCAGAGCGAAAGCTTTGACGCGCTGCCATTGCGCCGCAGCATCGGTCTTATACTGCACCAACCCTTCTTGTACGAACACCTGACGGCGTTTGAAAACCTGCGCTTCTATTCCCTTTTATACGAAACCGGCCTTAGCGAAACTGATTTACGCAAAATGCTTAGTCGGGTTGGGCTGGGGAACGCGCGCCCAATTCCTGTACGGGGCTATTCGCGCGGTATGAAGCAGCGGCTGACCATTGCCCGGGCGCTGCTGTGCGACCCACAGATTCTTTTGTTTGACGAGCCTTATACCGGGCTTGACCAACAAGGCTGTGGGATGCTGAACCAGTTGGTCCAGGAGGAAAGCGCCCTGAACAAACTGGTACTGATGACCACGCACGAACTGAGTTTTATCCGCCAGATAGCCACGCGCTTTGATGTGCTTCACCGCGGAAAAATCGCGGCAAGTTTTTCCAATGACGGCATAAGCCTGGACGCCTTGCAGGAGCAGTACAACGCGGTAGTGAGCGCTGGCAAATCCCCCCGGAAGGAGCAAGCGTGAATGCCTGGCTCCACTCCGTGCGCGTTTTGGTCTGGAAAGATTTGCTTCAGGAATGGCGCAGCCGAGACATCCTCACCTCGATGCTGGCATTCGCCGTGCTCTCGCTGTTCATCTTCAATTACGCGCTTGAACTTTCCCCGCTAAACCGGGCTGAAATCGCCCCGGGAATTGTGTGGGTCGTCATGGTCTTCGCGGGGACGCTTGGGCTCAACCGCTCTTTTACCGCCGAGCAGGACCAGGGTTGTTTCGAAGGTTTAATCATGGCGGTGCCCGACCTCTCAGCAATCTACTTTGCCAAGCTGCTGACCAATCTGCTGATGATGGTTTTTTTGGCGGTGCTTGTCATCCCAATCTACTCTGTGCTTTATAACCAATCTCTGTTCAACTGGGCGTTTTTTGGCGTGCTTGCGCTGGGCGCCTGGGGTTACAGCGCGGCGGGCACTCTGATTGCCAGCATGACCGTGCAAACCCGCATGCGTGATTTGCTCTTGCCCGTCCTGTTGTTTCCGCTGCTGCTGCCTGTAAACATGGCGGTGGTAAAATCCTGCGGCGTGCTGCTTGGTTCCGTGGCGGGGCAGGATATCAACAGCTGGCTCAACCTACTGTTGGTGTACGACGTGATTGTAACAATGCTATCGATAATGGTGTTTGAATATGTCATCAAAGAATAAGTTATTAGCTTTACTTTCTGTTCTGGCGTTCTTGCTGGTCCTTTTTGCGTTCATCCGCATGCTCTTTTTCACGCCGGTAGAGCAGACCATGGGTTTGGTCCAAAAGGTCTTTTATTTTCACATGAGCGCGGCTTGGGTGGGAATGCTGGCTTTTCTGGCGGCTGCCGTGTTTGGTCTGCTTTACCTCTCGCGGAAAGACCTGAAGTGGGATACCCTGACCGCGGCGAGCGTGGAAGTCGGGCTGCTCTTCACGGTCATTTGCATTATCAGCGGGATGATTTGGGCGCGCCCCATCTGGAACACCTGGTGGACCTGGGACCC
>CAZPWL010000021.1:7873-19209 GCA_964590535.1 uncultured Anaerolineaceae bacterium | reverse complement strand
GATTGACCCTACAAGAATGTATATGGGCTAACCCAAACTCAGGAAGGAAAACCAGAATGCCATATATCGTCACCAGTGAATGTATCCTCTGTGGAGCTTGCGTCGCCGGCTGCCCCAGCGAAGCGATCACCGAGGGTGAAACCCAATCGTACATTGACCCAGAAATCTGCGTGGAATGCGGCACCTGCGAAGCCAACTGCCCCGTAAACGCGATTTACTTTGCTGAAGAAACAGATCAATAAGGACCTGCCGGTATCAATCTCTCATCTAACAGAAAAGGAAGAATCATGCCCGCAATCACAAAAGAAGCAGCACTTGAGTACCATCATCTGAACGGGGTTCCCGGTAAAATTGCCGTTGTCCCCACCAAACCGCTGGAAAACCAATATGACTTAGGGCTCGCCTACACCCCCGGTGTTGCCTGGCCGGTGCTCGAAATTGAAAAAGACCCCATGCTGGCTTATCAGTACACCTCCAAGGGCAACCTTGTGGCGGTTGTCTCAAACGGAACAGCCATCCTTGGCCTGGGAGACCGCGGCCCGCTGGCTTCCAAACCAGTGATGGAAGGAAAAGGCGTTTTGTTTAAGTCTTTCGCGGATGTGGACGTCTTCGATATCGAGGTAGATTCCCACGACCCGGATGTGGTTATTGAAGTTACAAGGGCAATTGCCCCCAGTTTTGGCGGGATCAACCTGGAAGACATCAAAGCCCCGGAATGTTTTTACATTGAAACCAAACTAAAGGAAATGCTGGACATTCCGGTTTTCCATGATGACCAGCATGGCACCGCGATTATCACCGGCGCCGCGCTGCTGAACGCGCTGGAGCTCACCAACCGGAAAATCGCGGATATCAAGATTGTTTTTGCTGGCGCTGGCTCCGCGGGCATGTCCTGCGCGAATCACCTCATTCGGCTTGGGCTCCCCCGCGAAAACATCTATATGGTGGATACAAAAGGGCTCATCTACAAGGGTCGTACTGAATCCATGAACCCGTACAAGGTGGCATTCGAAAATGGCGACGGTCCCGCGACGCTTGGTGAAGTTATGGAAGGAGCGGATGTCTTCTTTGGGCTTTCCGCGGCAGATATCGTGACCGAGGAAATGGTCAAGCGCATGGCTCACGATCCAATCATCTTCGCCATGTCTAACCCCAACCCGGAAATTAAATACGAGCTTGCGCGCCACGCGCGCCCCGATTCCATCGTGGGTACTGGCCGCTCCGATTATCCTAACCAGATTAACAATGTGCTCGGCTTCCCCTTTATTTTCCGCGGAGCACTGGATGTTCGCGCCCGTCAGATTAATGATGAGATGAAACTGGCCGCCTCTTACGCCCTGGCGGAACTTACCAAGCAGCCGGTGCCACAGGACGTTCTGGACGCATACGGTCTTGACCATCTGGAATTTGGTCCGGACTACATCGTCCCCAAACCTCTGGATAAACGCGTTTGCCTTTACGAGGCCCCCGCGGTCGCCAAAGCGGCGATGGAGACCGGCGTCGCTCGGTTGCCTGTTGACCTGGAAGCATACAAAGCGCAGCTTGTGGAGCGCATTGTAAACAAACGCAAATAGAGGTGCACCTGTGCGCGATATCACTAATGAACTTGTAGAACTTGTCCGGATGACCTCCACCGACCTGCCAAAATCCATTCAGGATACGCTTGTCAAAGCGAAGCAGGCAGAGTCGGATGGAACCGCGGCACAAGCAGCCATGGTATCAATCCTTGAAAACGTGGAAATGAGCCGCCGCAACCAGACTCCCATCTGCCAGGACACTGGCACCCCCCTGTTCTTTGTAAAGTACGGGCAGGGCTGGGAACCAGGCGCGCTTAAGACCCAGATACGGGCAGCAATTGCTGAAGCGACCAAGCGTTCGTACCTCCGGCCCAACGCGGTGGACTCTTTGCATGGGAAAAACACCGGTAACAACCTTGGGGATGACAATTTTCCGACCATCCATTTTCAAGAAGTTCCAGGGGAGGCCTTGACCGTCGACCTGATGCTGAAAGGCGGCGGATGCGAGAACGTCGGCAGGCAGTATTCCCTACCGGATGTCGGGCTTGGGGCTGACCGGGACCTGGAAGGTGTGCGCAAAGTCGTGCTCGACGCGGTTTACCAGGCGCAAGGACAAGGCTGCGCCCCGGGTTTTCTAGGCGTCGCAATTGGCGGTGACCGCGGGAGCGGCTATCTGGTCTCCAAGGAAGCCCTTCTGGCTGGTCTTCATGATGAAAATGTGGACCCTGAATTGTCAGCCTTAGAGCAGCGCATCACCGAAGAAGCCAACACTCTGGACATTGGTCCCATGGGTTTTGGCGGGAAATCCACCGTGCTGGGTACTAAAATCCGCGCCTCGCACCGGCTTCCGGCTTCTTACTTTGTGACAATCTCTTATATGTGTTGGGCTTACCGCCATCGCACGTTGACAATCGAAGGAACCCAGGTGAGGTACGCATGAGCGGCAAAGAGTTTAAACGCATTTCCGTGCCCATCTCCGATGAAGCCATCCGCGATCTGAAAATCGGTGATTCTGTACTCCTCAGCGGGACAATTGTCACCGGGCGCGACACAGTCCATAAATGGTTCATGGACAGTTTCATCGCGAAGACAGTTCCGGTTTCCATGGAAGACGCCCAGGTGTACGAGGAACTCAAGCAGTTGCTCCAGGATGGCGTCATCTATCACTGCGGACCGGTCGTCAGCGGCTTGCAGGATAAAAACTACCGTTTTGTGGCTGCCGGACCAACCACCAGCATCCGAGAAGAAGCCTACCAGGGCGACGTGATGGAACATTTCCACATGAAGGGTGTCATCGGGAAGGGCGGCATGGGCGCTAAGACGCTGGCGGCCTGCGCAAAAATTCCAGGCGTGTATTTCCATGCTATCGGCGGCGCTGCTTCCCTGATTGCCGAATCTGTAAAGAAAGTACTCGGTGTCTACAAAATGGAATTCGGCGTTCCTGAGGCCTTGTGGGTCATTCAGGTGGAAGACTTCCCCGTAGTCGTCACCATGGACTCGCACGGCAGTAGTCTTCACGACGAGGTTCAGAAGCAGTCACTTGAAAAGCTGGAAGCTGTACTCGCGAAATAATCGGCGATGATCGTCCAGACTTTACAGTAATTTCCCCCGGCTTCCTATTAGAAAATTGATAGGACAGCCGGGGATTAGCTTAAGGCAGGATAATAATGAAAGTAAAACGAGAAGATCTCTTTACCGCATCGGCAGCGCTCCTGGTTGCCGCTGGGGAAAGCCCTGAAGGCGCGGCTTTGGTCGCGGAGACGTTCTGTAAAGCCGACGCGCGCGGAATCACTACGCACGGCTCGTATTTATTGAATCCAATATTCAACCGCGTTAAAGTGGGGCAGTTGACGCTCCCCACTAAGGCAACGCTTGCCGTGGATACTGCCGCGGTAGCCCTGATTGATGGTGGGGACGGTCTGGGACCGGTTGCCGGAAAATTGGCGGCTGATTTGGCGATTTCCCGCGCAAAACAATTTGGTGTAAGCCTGGTACTCATCCGCAACACCAACAGCGTGGGTTCCCTCGCGTACTACACCGAGATGGTCGCCCGGGAGGGCATGATCGCCCTGATGAGCAGCAACGCCGCGCCCTCTATGGCACCATGGGGCGGAGCGGAAGCTTTTACCGGAACCAACCCGATTGCCATCGCGATGTACACTGGCCGGGACCTACTGTTCTCGGCGGACATGGCCACCAGCGTGGTCGCGCGCGGCAAGATCCGCCAATCTGCCCGGCGCGGCAAGTCGATCCCGGCGGATTGGGCGATGGACGAAAACGGCAATCCTACCACCGACCCAAATGAAGCGCTTAAGGGCACGCTGCTGCCGATGGGCGGACCAAAAGGTTCCGCAATCGCCTTGGCTGTTGATATTCTTTCCGGGATGGTCGCAGGAGCGAAACACGCACCTGATATCAAGAGCTTCCACAATCTGGACGGTGCGACCGGCGTTGGCGCTTCCTTGGCAGCAATTGACATTTCCAAGTTCATGAGCCTGGAAGCGTACAAGGTCGAGATGGACGCTTATATTGCCAGTCTGAAGGGTATGAAAAAGGCCGGCTCCGCAACCGAGATTTACCTTCCAGGCGAAATCGAATACAACAAGGAAGTCGAAAGCCGGAAGTCGGGAATCCTTTTGGATGACGACGCGGTGAATGCAATCAATCAGCTGTTGGAATCGGTTGCTTCCCCCTTACGGCTGACTCCTTTCGCATGAGCGCAACAACTCAAAAGTATCCGAGCTATTCGAAGAACCAGTTTTAAAGAAGACAAGACGAATGAGGCAATGTGCCTTATTCGTCTTTTATTTTCGGCTCTTCGTACCCCAAGGTCTTTACAATCCCAATAAATCCGGCATAAATGAAATGTAGATATTTCTAAAAGTTTCAGTCAGATCTTCCTTTAAAGAGGAGTCCTGTTGCACTGATCAGGCTTCATTTATTCCACTTTGGAATTTATTTATTGGAAAATTGAATTGCTTTCAACTACCCCACATTCTATAATTTTATTACCTTGAATTGTGTCATCATTCTAGTATTTTTTCGTAAGTAAGCCCCGATTGAACAAAAGAAAAGGAGATTGAATCATGACGAAAGTTGTAGTAATTGGCGGAGGAAGCGCAGGCATTGCTGCGGCAATTGGCGCTCGTAAAGCCGGCGCAGAAGTTGTTTTGCTCGAAAAGCAGGACCAACTGCTGGGTATCGGACGGATCGCTGGCAGTATGGATGTGGGCGGCAGGTATCCTCTGCACCTGGAAATCCTGGAAATGGGAGCGCCTGAGGTGAATGAGGTTCTGGATGAGGTCAGCCTGGACAACATGGACCACTACCGCGAATCGCATTATCCCTGGCACAGCTTGCCTGGCTCCGAAGAAATGACGAAGCACTCCTGGATTTACAATGTAATGACCGCTGAACCCGCGCTTCGCCGCCTCCTGGAAAAATGGGGTGTGGAGATAATTTGGCGCTGCCGTGCCGTCGATGTCGAAAAAGAAGGCGATCGCGTCACCAGGCTAAAAGTAAAAATTGACCGCTATAAGGACGCCTGGATCGAAGGGGACGCCTTCATCGATACTACCGGCTCCGCTGGTGGCGTGAAGGATTGCACCAAAAACGTTGGCGGCTGCGCGATGTGTCCCTGGATGCAGTGTCCAACCTTTGGAGACCGTGTGAACCTGGCAGGCAAGGCCGGCGCAAAGACCTGGAGCATGCGTCAAAAAGACGGCACCCCCGGTGTTAAATACAACGGCATCTATCTTTATAAAGAATCGCTCTCACAGGAATGGAAAGACGCGCTGGCTTACAGCCATCAGATTTTTGTTCCGTTCAGAGGGGAAACCGATTGGGATACAGACCCCGAATGGAGCTGGGCTACTCGCGGACAGGACGGTAACGACGGCGAAGGCCACCCCGCCGACGCGGAAACCAGCTGGAGAGTCTCACCGGATACCGGCCGCTTCCGTCTCCTGGATCGCGGAATTTTTGCCGGCGGCGCCGGACCAAGCCCAATTCCGCTGGAGAAGCTGCGGAAAGTGCCCGGTTTCGAAAACATCGTTTCCGCTGGCCCTGTAGGCGGTATGAACCTGTGGTCTCTCGGGCACGACCTGGTGTTCTGTGAGAATACCATGCGCGTGCCACCGCTGGAAAACTACTTTACTGCCGGCAGTAAAGCGCACATCGTGGACATTCAACCCTGCATCAACAGCGGTTATCTGGCAGGTTTCAACGCGGTCCGCAGCGCAACTGGACAAGAGCTGATCGAGCTGCCGCGTACAACCGCCACCGGCGACATTATCGCCTTTACCCAGGATTTCCTGCAGAATTCCGACGGCGGACCTACAACATTTGTCAGCGCGCACGCCGGTCACTACCTGCGCCGCCTTAAGGATACCGGCATCTTCCCGGACAATGAGGAAAAAGCCAGGAAGCGTGTCGCTGATGCCGGAGTTACGAACATTTTCTCCTGAACTTTTCTGAGTTCCCTCCTTTGAAAGGAACAGTCTCCTGATGCATCCTCTCCCATCTCATTGGTAATCAGGAGGCTGTTCCAATTAAGAGCAAGCAGAGTGGTATCGACCAGAAGGGAATAAAGTGACAGTACAAAACTGGAACAACCAAAGAGTTTTCGGCAGGGACGAGGTCCTGAGGGACATTGAAAACCGCGCTGGCGCTTACGCGGGTTCCGTGGTTGGGGATGTTCGGGCTGTGATGCATGATTACGAGGTAGATATGTATCGCCTGGTGCTCTCCATCGGGAGGCACTACGGAATGGAAACAGCCTACGAGATTATGAGCGAAACCGTCGCCGAAAAACGTCTGAAATGGTTTGAGCAAAATATTTCCACAGCAGAACTGACCGGCTCCGATGTAGAAAAAGGGTTCGCATTGTACGTCAAGTATTTCCATCCGAAAGAGGAGGATTTACAGGTGCAAGAAAAGCTTCCAACCGAAATCCGCTTCAGACGCAAAGATTATATCGATGCGATTGCCTACGCCTGCCAGGTTTTAGGATTGGATATTATCGAAGTAAATAACAAGGTTTACGCCAAGGCTATGAATCTACTTCTAGAAAAAATCAACCCCCGGCTTCGGCATGAATTTATAAAATATTCCGATGATTGGTACGAGGAAGCGATTACTTTGGCGCTATAAGGACGCATGTCTGGTTGGCAAAGGAGAGTATCGATGCAGGAAACGAATGATATGAATAAGCAGGCGCATATGCGCGTGGAAAAGTATGCTCCGCAGGTCAATCCAGATGGAAGCGTGACTTTTCGATTAAAGGCTCCGCTGGCGCGCAGCGTTCAGATTGAACCACTGAATGGTCAGCCCGAAAACAACGGCTACAACGGTCTTGGCAGTGGAATCTATGACCTTGTTAAGGACGACGCGGGCATTTGGACTGTTACAACGCCGCCGGCTGTTCCCGGCTTGCATACTTACTGGCTGGTCGTTGACGGTGTGCGCGTCAATGACACCACATCCAAAAGCTATGGCAGCAAGCAGATGCAGGCATGCGGCGTGGACATCCCAGAACCCGGGGTGGATTTTTACGCTATCAAAGATGTTCCGCATGGTGAGGTTCGTCTTAAGTGGTACTACTCAAAAATCACGAACATGTGGCGGCGGGCTTATGTATACTTCCCGGCAGAATATGACGCCTGCCCCGATAAAAGGTATCCCGTGTTCATCCTGCGCCACGGCGGCGGAGAAGATGAGAGCGGCTGGGTGGAGCAAGGTTTCGCCAACTTTATTCTGGACAATCTCATTGCAGAAGAGAAAGCTGTGCCTATGATAGTCGTTATGGATTGGGGACAAGCGCCCATTCCGGGGATCGCAGTTCATGTTCCCTCCACGCCACCCCCGCAGGAAATTGTGGATATCACAATCAAAGAATTGATTCCAATGATTGACAGCAGCTACCGCACGATTCCCAACCGGGAACACCGCGCGATGGCAGGCCTTTCCATGGGCAGCGTGCAAACACTTTACATCGGTCTACAGAACCTGGACTATTTCTCTGCGCTCGGCATTTTCAGCCGCAGACCAATGGATGCGCATGAATTCAATCTCGAATACTCCTTCGGAGGTGTTTTCATGAAGCCTGAAGAATTGAACAAAAAGCTGCACCTGTTTTGGTGGGGTGCGGGGACCGCTGAAGAAGGCATATACCACGCTGTAAAAAAGAACCTTGCGCAGCTGGCTTCCGTAGGGATTGATTCGGTTTTTGTTGAATTTCCCGGCACTTCCCATGAATGGCAAACCTGGCGAAAATCATTGTATGACTTCGCCCCGCGCCTATTCCGGTGGACGGATGCAAGTTGACACGCCCTTGTGAGGAGCATGTCTTCTCGCGATTTTCGATTATAAATTAGAATCATCTATACGCAATACACAAAATCGGGAGCTTTCAGAAGCTCCCGATTTTTTGGTATTCCCCACTTAACAGGCAGCTTATCCATCCGGTTCCGTCTCCCCCGGGAAGCGGTAAGGGTATCGTTCAAAATAGGGCCTGTTTAAATCAGGATGCCAGGCTTCGGGGATTGATACTCTTTTCAGCGCCATTTTGTCATCTTTTTGCCCGATTTTTGTCCAGGCAAGCCACTCCGGATCCTGCCTCCGGGGATAATCTTCGCGGTAATGATTACCACGGCTTTCCGTGCGGAACAACGCGGAACGCAGGCGCATTTCTGCGCTCAGCAGCATACTTCTGGTTTCGTGCGCCAGCCGCAGTTGGTGTAGGTCCCGGGCAAAAAGTTTGAGCGCCAGCTGCTCCTGATAGTATAAAACCATGGACAGGCTGGCCTCCAGGCGGTCTGCCCGTTTGATGGCTGAGACGAAGTAGGGCATCATTGTGTTCTGCAGTAGTTGGGTGACCCACTGCGGACTGAAGCCGCCTTTGCGCTCCAGCGGCTCTACTACATATTGGGTTGCCCGCGAAATTTCCTCATCGGGAATGTGCGCCTCCCCAATGCGCAGGGCTTCTTCCGCGGCTGCTTCGCCGGCCAGCGCGCCACTGACAGCGCCATTCGCGATGGCAGAACCAGTAAGCGCATAAGCAGCGCCATTCTGCATGGTGCCCAGCGCGTCCCCCGCCGCGAAAAGCCCAGGCAGCGTAGACCGTCCGTGCAGGTCAGCCGGCCAAAGTCCATCGGCTTTCCGCAAAGACATCCCCAGGCAAGCGCCCCCGACCATTTCTTTCTCTCCGTCCGGAGCATCTGTGTAGATAGGCGCTCTGCCCGCGTGAGCTTCAAATTCTGTTTCCGGGTAGGTAAAGGAATACTTTGAACTGCCTTCCGGGCGCGGCGTTAGCGGGTTCCCTTCCGCGTTATAAAGTTTTTTGCCCCGTTTCGGGCCGTCCAAACCCTCAAGGGCTGCCGGAACCGGCTTTTTGCGCCCCAGCATGTTGGGTATGCCCACCGGGATATCTACGCGGGAGATGTGTGTGTCCACGAATTCTTTTCCGAGGATTTCCGCGCCAGCGCGATACGCCATGGCTTCGCCGTCGCCGGTAAGCTGGACAATCGGTGGGTAAGCCGCGGGTTTGTAGCCGCAGGAACCAACGCACAGAACCGTGGCAGCCGCGGCAATAACATACAGAACCGGTTCTTCAACTGATAAGCCTATCCCACCGCTCACCCTGCCTTCGGCCTTAATTAACTCGGTCAACATGATGCGGTCCAATATCCTTACGCCAGACTTTCTTGCCTGCCGCCTGAGGATCTGGACATAATCACCGTGCTTATCCTCCGCGAAGTGCAGTTGTTCTGTCACGCCGGAAGGTGCTGCCAAACGCGTTGGGTTGTCCGCAGACGCGCCCTGGAATTTGACTCCCCAGTAAAGCAAATCAAGATAGCGCTCATAGGAATTGAGGATGGTAACCTCTGTCCAGGCGCGGTTATTCACGTACTCGCTGGTCCGGTTAATCAGCGCCATCCAGGCATGCAGGTCATGCCCCCAGGCAGGGTTGAAGACCATAAAGCTGCCAGCATAAGGGGATTGACCGGATTTCCCAACATAGCCTTTGTCAATCAGCAATACGGATGCGCCCTTTTCAGCGGCTTTAATCGCGGCGAAACAGCCGGCTATTCCCCCGCCAACAACCAAAACATCGCATTTGATTTTTCGCAAATCCAGAGGCATTTCCATGCTTAGCCCCAACTTGTGAACAAACGTACGTTGCGGGTTGGCGTGAGGCTTATCGCGTCCGTCGGACATTCCGCGACGCACCAGCAGCAAACAACGCATTCCTCCGGGTATTGGATGACAGCTTTTTTCCGCGTCTTATCCATGCGCAAGACGTCGGCCGGGCAGCTCAATACGCAAATCCCGCAGCCGTTGCACAATTGCGGGTTAATTCTTTCAACAGCCATATGCACTCCTCAGGCTCAGGATAAAAAGCTGTTTGGGTTTAAGAGTTTCGCCTAAAAATGGTTAATCTCTTTCACCCGGCAGCACGCGACAAAATGGTTCGGCAGGATTTCTTCGAGCTGCTGCGGCTCATCACACTGGTCGGTATGGTAGATACAGCGTTTCTTGAACCGACAGCCCGGTTTTGGGTTAATCGGCGAAGTTATTTCACCTTCCAGAAGGACCCGTTCCTTTTTGCGATGAATATCAATGGTCGGGACCGCGGAGATCAACGCCTGAGTGTATGGATGCAGCGGATGCCGGAACAGCTCCTTGGACTCGCAAGTTTCCACCAAGACGCCCAGATACATCACGCTGATATCATCAGAAATGTGACGGACCACTGAAAGGTCGTGCGTAACAAACATGTAGGTGAGGGCATACTGGTCCTGAAGGTCCTGCAGCAGGTTCAGCACCTGAGCCTGAATAGAAACATCCAGGGCGGAAACCGGTTCATCGCACACAATGAATTTTGGATTGAGGGCAAGCGCCCGCGCAATTCCCACCCGCTGCCTTCTGCCGCCGTCCAACTCATGCGGGTACGCAAGACGCAGTCGCTGATCAATACCGACCATGTCCATCAAGCGTTCCGCCTCTGCGCTGCTGGCTTTCGAGGAATACTTACCTGAGATAATCAGGGGCTCCATGATGGTCTGTTCGACCGTCAGGCGTGGATTGAGCGAAGAATAGGGGTCCTGAAAGATGATCTTCATGTTCTCGCGCAGTTTGCGCAGCTGCCGGGCATTCGCGTGGGTGATATCCTTGCCATCAAAGAATATTTGTCCATCAGTGCTGTCCAGCAGGTGGATGATGACCCGGCCCAAAGTGGACTTCCCACAGCCCGATTCCCCCACAATTCCCATGGTCTTTCCGGATTCAATCACAAAACTGACATCATCAACGGCGTGCAGCATCCCGCGCGGGGTTTCAAAGTATTTTTTCAGGTTTTTAACTTCAACTAAAGCAGACATATCAGCTCTCCATTGCTGCAACTTTGATACAACGGCAGTAATGACCTGCTTCAATTTCTCGTAATTGGATTTTCTCGTGTTTGCATTCCTCATCCGCCAGGGGGCAGCGCGGATGGAAATGGCACCCCACCGGTAGATTGGACGGATTTGGGGGCAAGCCGGTGATGGGCTCTAACCTCTCCTTTTCTTCATCCAGCGTCGGCACCGCGGCAAAAAGACCTCGGGTGTACGGATGCGCGGCGCGGTCAAAGATGGCGACCTTACTGCCAAGCTCAACCACTTCACCGGCGTAGACTACCGCCAGATCATCACATATTTCAGCAACTACGCCCAGGTTGTGTGAAATCATGATCATGGAGGTGTCCAGTTCCCGTTTCAGCTTATTAATCATTTCCAGAACCTGGGCTTGAATCGTCACGTCCAGAGCAGTGGTAGGTTC